>JADZDL010000402.1 GCA_020851075.1 Planctomycetota bacterium
CGCGCTCGGCCACAAACTGCTCGACGTCGATCTGCACGGGAGCCACACGGCCGTAGGCGACATCACTGAGCAGCGGCCACGTCTCGGGATCCGTGAACACACTGATGCAACCGATGTGGTCGAACGCGCGCGGCTTGCCGGCGGTGCTCGCATCTTCGGCGAGGAAGCGCAACGCCACTTCGGGGCATTCGGCCTGCAGCGCCGCGTTGAGCACTTCGCATTCGCGAACGCGCAGGTTGGCCGCCGTCACCTCGCGATCGTGCAGCATCACTTCGGCAAGCAGCACGGGCAACTCCGCCACGCCAGCGCCCACCCACAACGAAGCACCACCGCGGGGCAGGTCCTTCAACAGGCGCCGGGCGATCTGTTCGCCGAAGTCGGTGATCGCGGGGCGCTTCTCCTTCCACATGTCTTCACCGCCCCAGTGGAAGTAGATCTCGGCGAGCGCCGGCCAATCGCAGCGATCGAGCACGCGCCGGCACAATTTCATCACGTGCGGAATATCGATGGTCGGCATCAGAGGCCACTCCGCAAAGTGCCGAGTTCGCGCAGGCGCGGCCATGCAAAGATGCCCGTCTTATGGCCATCGCTCCAGACGAAGCTGAGGCCGTAGCGGCCGACGAGTTCCGAGACGAGGATCAGGATGTCCTCCCGCACGGTGCGCGGATCGAGAATGGCGCGGCCGGTGCCCTCTTCGATGCAACTCGCGCAAGGACACGCGAGGCGCAGATCGCGAGCGGCGTAGTCGCACACGGCGCCGTCCTTCCACTCGATGCGGAAGGTGAACGGCGAAATCAGGTCGGCTTTCTTGGGTAGCGGTTGCTGCATGCAGAACTCGGGGCTTGCGGCTGGCCGGGGGATGCCGGACAAAACCGCCATGCGGGTCGGATCACTCATTCTGGCAGGTGGACGCAGCATTCGCATGGGTAAGCCGAAGGAGTCTCTGCCGTTTGGCGAGGTAACCCTGCTCGGCCATGTCTGCGCAACCCTGCACCGCTGCACCGATCCCGTCGTCGTGATCGCCCGCGACGGCGAACAGGTCCTGCCGCCGCTGCCCGCCAATACCCAGGTCACCGTCGACCTTTCCCCCGAAGCAGGGCCGCTGTGGGCCATCTGCGCTGGATTGCGCTTCGTGCGCAGCCATGGGCTGCTTGGCGCCGAGGATGCGGTGTTTGTGACGGCTTGCGACACCCCGTTCGTGCATGCAAACCTCATCGCCGGACTTGGTCAGCGCCTCGGCCAGAACCAGGCCGTCATGCCGAGGATCGACGGCCTGCTGCAGCCGCTGTGCGCCGTCTACCGCGTTGCCGTGCTGGAGGTCGCGGAGAACCTGCTTGCGCAGGGAATTCGCACACCGCGGTCCCTGGCAAGCGCGGTGCCGACCCGGTTGGTCGAGAAGGCCGAGCTGGAGCAGTTCGATCCCGGGCTGCGCAGTGTCGAGAACCTCAACACTCCCGACGACTACGAGAAAGCCCTGCGATCCCTGGCGCGCTAATTTGCGTTGCCGGCGGCGACCACCAAGGAAAGGTCAACCTCGGCCACCTACGCTGCCGATGTCGTCGGACAATGCCCAACACCGCACCTATCGTCCTGCAGTGCATCGCCGCCGCGGCTTGGGGAGCGGCGGGGATCGGCGTCCTGCGGCGCCAGGAGGGCAGCGCTCCGATCGCCGATCGAACGCTTAGCTGCGGTCTGTTGCTCGGTGCCGTGGTCATGGGCCTCGACACGCTCAACGCCGGCGCCGCGGCGATGCCACTCGCAAGCTGGGCTCTGCTGGCCTTCGCCGCGCTGGGCCAGCTGCCCGGGCCCGAGTCGGTCCTGCACGCCATGAGTGCGAGCGGCTGGCGCCGCGCGCTCGCGGCGATCGGGCTGTTCTTGCTGCTGCATTGGACGCACACGACAGCCCCGCAGCAGCCCGTTCTCGACTGGGGAACGAACTTGTTGCCGCTGAACCTGCTAGCCGCGGCTGCACTCGGCTGGCTCGCGCTGCGCCCGGGAACCGCGTCACTCCTGGAGCCAGACACCCTGCAGCATGGATTCGAACGTCGAACGCTGCTCGGCGCCACCGCCGCGGGGCTCGCCATCGGGGCATTTGGCGGGCGCTCGGCCAGCGACATCGTCGCCGCCTGCCAGATTGCCGCCGTATTGCCGCTGCTGCGGCCGATCCTCTTCGAACAGGATCGCATGCTGAATCTCGCCCTCGCGACTTCGATCGCCGCAACCATTCCCATGGCGATGCGAGTGACGAGCCTCGCCAACCACGATCACGCCTCGGCGACCACCTTGCTGGCCATCGCCGTCATGTTCGTCGTGTTTGGCATCGCGCTTGGTCTCGCGAGCGAAGCCCACGCAGACACGCACCATGACGAACACCAGAGTGCGCCACCGTTGGCGTCACCGGCCCCAAGCGAGACACCGCGAGAAGCAACCGCCTGTTTCCCCATTTCCATGCATGCGCTCGGCATGGACCTGCGCGACCCCCTCACCAGCATGTTGGCGGCCGCCGACCTGCTCGGCGACGCGACGACTCGCAAGGAACGCGACGACCACCTTGGCATGATCCACGAACAGGCCCGCACGCTGGCGGCGGCGCTGGGGGACCTGGAGGACTTCGAACGTCTCCTGGGTGGCGATCTGACCTTTGCGTGCGACACCTTCGCGCCAGGCAGCCTCCTTGCCTACAGCATCAGCGATGTCGCCGTCGCCGCCCAGCAACGCGGCATCGAGATCCGTCTCGACCTCTCGTCCGACCTGCCCAAGTGGACCCAAGGCGACCCATCGCGGCTGCGGCAGCTCACCACGCGCTTGCTCGAACTCGCCGTGCGCCACAGCAGCCTCGGACCGGTGGACCTCGCGGGCTCCTTCCAGAATGGCCTCCTGCACCTCGTCGTGCAGAACCAATGCCCTTCGACGCAGCTCGATTCGTTCGTGCCCAACGGCGCGAAGACCTCGGACTTTGCGCAGGGCATCGGCATCAGCTTCTGCAGTCATCTGGCTCTCGCCATGGGTGGCGAACTCACCATCGAGACCCGCCCCGAAGGTGGCGTTACCTTCCACGCGACCGTGGCAGTCACTACCCCACCCGAGTGGGAAATTGCCATTGCCGAAGAGGACGAACAACGCACGGAGCCGCTGATGGCGCCCGCGACCACCCTCATCGGCCACGTGCTGCTCGTCGAAGACAGCCGCGACCACCAGCGCCTGCTTGGGCACATCCTCACGCGCGCCGGCGCTACGGTGACCACGGCCGACAATGGCGCTATCGCGCTGCATCTGATGCAGAATCAGGTGTTTGACCTGATCCTCATGGACATGCAGATGCCGGAGATGGACGGCGTGGAAGCTACCGAGGAGCTGCGGCGACGAGGCGTCAATACGCCCATCTTGGCCCTCACCGCTGACAACGGCGAAAGCGCCATGGAGCGCTTCCTCGCTGCGGGCTGCAATGGCCACATCAAGAAGCCAATCGACCGCGAAGCACTGCACCGAATGATCGGCATGTATCTGCCCGTGATCGCCCCCCACTGACGGAAAGCCGCTGCTCGCGAGGCTCGCTCCGCAGCCGGTGTCGCGGATAGAGTCGCGCCTCGATGTCCACCGCGCCCCCGCCACGCCCGCGCTGCTACCGCTGCATGCGTCCCGAGAGCATGTGCCTTTGCAGCAACCTACCTTCGGTGCCGACGCGCACGCGGATCGTAGTCCTGCAGCACCCGCACGAACGAAAGCACCCGTTCGGCACCGCGCGCTTCATTCGCCTGTGCTTGCCCAATGCCGAACTGCACGTCGCCTACGGTGGCCTCTCCGGCGACCTCCTGACTCCGCTCGACGTGCCACCCGACACCGCGGTCCTCTTCCCGCACGCGCAGGCCATCGAGCTCGATGAGCTACCGGCAGCGGAACGCCCCGGCACGCTGCTCGTGATCGACGGCACGTGGTCGCATGCCAAGCGCCTCTACCGCATGAACCCGTGGCTGCAGAAGCTGCGCCACGTCCGCCTGTCGCCGAGTGCGCCAAGCCGCTACCGGATCCGGCGCGAACCACAAGCCGACTACGTCTCCACGGTCGAAGCCACTGTCGAAGCGCTGCAGATCCTCGAACCTGAAACGCCAGGGATCGATGGGCTCGTCACCGCCTTCGATTCGATGATCGATCGACAGATCGCGCACATCAACAGCGTCGAGCGACACGGGCGCAGCAGGTCGCCGCGACAACGCGAATCCCGTCGACTGCCCGCCCTGCTCGAAGATCCTCGTCTCGTGGTCGCCTACGCGGAGAGTTCCCTGCCCGGCGGCGACGTCCATGCCGAGCGAGAAATCGTGCAATGGGCGGCCGTTCGCATCGATGGCAGCGAGACCTTTCACGCGATCGTGCGCCCCACCGGAGCCTTCCCGTCAACCTGCCACCTCGAGCACATGGGCATGACCACCCAGGACCTCGAGGCCGGCATCGATACCACGACCGCGCGCGAACGTTTCGTCGCGTGGGCCGGCGCCGACGCTCCGATCGCGGCATGGACCCAGAGCTCCCTCGACTGGGCGAGCCCGCTGTTGTCCCCGGCCATGCCACAGGTCGTGCTGAAGACCGCCTACTGCAACCTGCGCAACCACCGCGCGAGCTTCCTCGAGAGCGTGGTCGCCCGCGAAGGACTTGCGCCAGTGACCCTGGAGTGCAGCGGTCGCGCGCGCGAACGCATGGGCAATGTCCTCGCGATCGCGCAGTGGCTGCGGCAACAGCGGCGCGTGCAGGGCAACGCCAGCGGCGGCCGCGGCGGCCCCAACGGCCCCAGCAGCCCAGTGCCGCTCGACGCGCCGATTCCACCGCAGTAGCGTTCGCATTCGCCGAGATGCCGGGATCGCTCCACACACACCACTTCGCCAGCCACCGCCGAGGCATCGCCGGCCGCCGCGTTCGTGTGTGGACCCCGGATGGCTACGCCGCGGAGCCAACGCGTCGTTATCCCGTTCTCTACCTGCAGGACGGCCAGAACGTGTTCGATGCGGCGTCGGCGTTCGCTGGCGTAGCCTGGCAGGCGCACACGACAGCGCAGCAGTTGATCCACGCGAAGAAGATCACCCCCCTGATCCTCGTCGCCATCGACAACTCCGGCCCCCACCGCACTGACGACTACACGCCAGTCCCCTGGCTCCGCCACGGCGGCGGCCACGCCGGAGCCTACGCGCAACTGCTCCTCGAGGAGATCAAGCCCTTCGTCGACCATCACTACCGGACCATGCCGGGGCCCGAATCCACCGCGCTGGGCGGTTCTTCGCTCGGCGCGCTGTTTGCCCTCTATACGGGCCTACGTTGCCCTCGCGTCTTCGGCCATATTGCCGCCATGTCGCCATCCGCGTTTTGGGGCGATCACCACCTGCTGCACACCGTGGCCAGGTCCAGTCACGTGCCGGTCCGCATCTGGCTCGACGCCGGCAAGCGGGAGAAACCGGCCTTGCGCCAGAGCACCAGCGCACTGGCACAACTTCTCCTCGACAAGGGTTGGCAGAAGCACCGCACGGCGAAGCGCGCGACGCTGCGCTTCACGGAAGTGCCCGGCGGCAGGCACACCGAAGCCGCCTGGGGCAAACGCTTCGGGCGCGTGCTGCGGTTCTTGTTCCCGGCAGCATCGGCAGCGCGGGCGCCTCGCAAGCGCGCCCGCACCCCGGCCACAGCGGCGCGTCCTACTGGTTGAGAATGGTCGCCGCATCCCCGTGCGGCACCCGACTCGCGTCGATCCAACTGTTCAACACGATGCCCGTCGTGGGGTTGGCGAGCCGGTTCGCCAAGGTGGTGCCAAGCGGCCCAGCCATGTTTGGGTCCGTGGCGCCATCGCGGCGCAGCGGCCCGATGAACGGCTGCAGCATCGGTTGGTTGCTCGAGCCGTTGCTCACACCATTCGTGTCGACCACCCGATCGAGGTCGTAGACGACTTCCGACGGATTGAAGTAACTCGCCGGAGCCCGCCCATCACTGCCATACCGATTCGCATTCTGATCCAACGGATTCTGCGCGGCGCCATTTCGATCGAAGAGGAACAGCCCCGTGCCTAGCCCCGCCACCATGTGCACGAAGAACGGCGAATCGAGCTGGTTGCCGGGGTTCTGGCCGATGTGCTGCTTCAGCAGGTTGTAGTCGAGGTTGCCAAAGTCGTTCGCCGCCAGCGTGGCACGGAACGCGTCGTATTGCGTGCCATACGTGGCCAGCGAGTTGTCCGTCAAGTGACAGGAGACGCAGTAGCGCGGGCCCTCGTTGGTGGCGCTGACCTTGCCACGGATCGAGTGCGCGAGGAACGCGTTGTGACCGAGCGACGGGTAGGGGCGCGCGGGATTGGCACCACCGCCGTTGCGGTCGGTGAACGCAAACACGGGCGTACGGTCGCGGTTGATATCCGTGTAGCGGAAGAACACCTTGGTGTTGGTCGCCGACGTGCGAATTGCATTGTCCGTGCCGATGCCAAGCGTGAACGGCACCGGCGTCTGGTAGACGAACTCCGCAAAGCGCTGGCGGAACACGATGCGTTCGCCGGTGATGTTGCTGAAGTTGTTGCCGGTGTTGTACTCACCCTCCAAGTGGCAACCGACGCACGAATTGCTCCACGACGAGTGGCACGAAGCGCAGTTCATGCTCTCGAGGTGCGAGAAGCCGTCGTGCGGATTGCCAGTCTGCTGCGGGCCGATGCCCGTGGTGGGTGAACCGTCGTCCTTGCCCATCGCGAAGGAACCCATCGCCGAATAGAGCGGCTCGCCCGTGACCGGGTGCAGCTTGCCCGAATTGACGATCACATCGCGGACCTGCGAGATGAAGTGACGCCGCCCGTCGAGTTTGCTCGTGAGCCAGAAGTTGCCCGAGCTGTCACGCTCCACGTGGCGCAGCGCATTGCCTTCGCTGTCGACACCAAGCGTCACCGTCGCGCCCGCGTAGTTCTCGCCGCTCGTCGTGCCCGCATAGGCAGTCGCGGTTCCATGGCAGTCCTCGCAGCGAATCGCGATCGCGTGCCCCATGCGACTCACGATGTTGCCACCGTTGGCCGACGTCGTGTCACCGTGCAGGTCCACGCTGCCGTGGCAGTCCACGCACCCCATGCCGGCGTCGTAGTGCACATCCGACGGCGTGTCGTCGCGTCCGTCGCCATCGTAGTCCTCAAAGAGGAGATACTGGTTGTGGTTGCGGCCGTTGAACGTGCGATTGCCCACTGCCGGGTCGAACAGACGGGTATCGTCCTCCGTCGTGCGGAACGTCACCGGATTGGCCGGATACTGCTGATGGCGAACCACGTCCTGATTCTGGTCAAGACGAATGCCCCAATACTGCATGACCATGCGGTTGCTGCCCTGATGGCAACCCGCACACGTATGGTCGTCGATGCCCTGCACGGCAACGCCGTTGCTCAAGGTGCGCGCCACACCCCGGACCTTGTGCGAGCGAACGTGCGCACGCTCCGGCTCGTCGATCGCGTCGGGATCCGCCGGCTCGTTCTTGGGCACGTTCGGATCCTGGCTGCGGCTGCGGCCGTCCTGGCTGTAGGGCATGTGGCATGCCGAACAACCGGAAGGCCGGAAGTCGCCATACCGGTTGTTGGCGCCACTGCTACCAAGGTGGCAGTCGCCGCAGGTGAACGCCACCTGCTCCTGGTAGAGCTTGGCAAGCCGTGAGTTCGTCACGACCGAGCCGTCGACGTTGACGTCGGCCACGAGATTGGCAGCGGTGAAGTCCTGGTTGCGAAACAGGTAGTCCGGGCCTTCCGTGCTGCGCGAACTCCACACCGGCGGCTCGATGAGTTCGCCGATCTTGCCCACGTTGTTCGGGTCATGAACGTGGTTCGGATCGGTCGCTGCACGCCAGCCGTAATCCGCGGCGTTGTCCTCAAACAGCCCTTGGTGCGACGGAATCGCGTTCTCCATGCCCACCGCGTAGAAGGCGCCCGAGAAGATGCCCATCTCCGTGCCGAGCGGTGCACGACTCATGCTTGACGCATGCGCAGGGTGACACTGCCCACATCCCCGCTGCTGCACGGTGACGCGCAGGTCGCCAGGATTGAGGAACTGCAGGTAATCGATCCCTGTGTAGGCAACGCCACCAACCGTGTAGTCGGGCACCTTGTCGATGCCCGCCAAGGTCAGCTTGTTGAACCAGGCATGCGGATCGTTTGCCTGCTGGGCGCGATCCCCGATCGACGGCGGTGGCGGCACGTGGCTCGTCGCGGCATCGACGCCGTTCGGATTACCGCCGTGACAACCCGTGCAGAGCAGGACCTCCGCCCCTGGAAACTCGTGCGGGTTCTCCAGGCCAGGACCGGCGTAGTCGTTGTGCAGAGAACCGTTGTGGCACTTCATGCACGACTCCGCGGTTGCAACGGATTCGGCCCTTCCGGCCTCGTCCACGCATCCGCTCACGAGGCATGCGACCGCTGCGAGCAGAAGCACGCCAGCCGCCGAGATCGATGGAACAGGATGCATGGTAGGACTCCGTTTGCCTTGCTTGGACTCTCGCGTTCCGAGTGTTGCTTTCATCGACAGTTCTTGCCCCGCACTTCGCCGGGTGTCCCCAGATGAGACACCCACCCAGTCTCACCGCACGACTGCCGGCCGCCACCTGGTCGGCATGTGGCAGCGATCGCAGCGATCCACCCAACCGAGCCCCACGTGCGGCGGGTTGGTCGTGCGCTGCATCTCCTCCGCGTGGCAACTCACACAATCCGGGTCGGTCGGCCGGAAGTTGGCGATGGTTGCACCCGCGTGGCAACGGTGGCAAGCCACCTGCAGGTGCGCTCCCGTCAACGGCAGGCGTGTGTGCAGGTGCGCCACGCGCGCATTCGGCACGCGCCAGGACTGCTCGTCGTGACAGCGTGTGCAGTCGGGGCCGAGTTCGGCGAAGTGGGCATCCGCGTGGCATCCCACGCAGCCCTGCGCCGCAAACGTAGCAACTGGCCCACGATCGTTGTGGCAACGCAAGCAGTGCGCCGCGGCGTGGGCACCATGCAACGCGACACCAGTCCTGGCCTCATGGTCAAACTCGAAGTCGGCCCGGATCTGGTTCCACGAGGCACCCTCGTGGCACAGGCGGCAATCCGCCGGGAACGACTCATGAGGGATCACCAGCCCAAACCCAGCCCACCAGCGGTGCAGCGGCCCCTGCTGTGGTGCGGTGACCGAACAGGCGACGACGACGAGCGCCATGGCGAGAACGACCAGGAACCGACGATTCAGTTGTGTTCGCATGGTTCGGCTCAGAAGGAATGTTGCACGTAGAAGCCCACCCCGAAGGAGAACTCGCGATCCCACAACGTGCTATCGACGTACATCGTGAGATCGGATCCGGCACCCAGGTTGGTGCTGCAAATCCCGCCTAGGCGATGCTGCAGCATGTCATTTCGATCCGCAGGGAAACCCTCGTAGTGCACGAAGCCGAGTTCGTAGAGCACGTCGACGCGCCCAAAACCAAAACTGCCCCCGTGGTCGATCCGCAGGCCAAACTGCGAACTCGTCGCGCCCTGCACCTCAAACGCCGTGAAGCCCGTGCGCGCACCGGTCTGCACCAGGTCGTCGGCGGCCCATCCACACTCGATCGAGCCACCGTCGCGCGCCTCGTCGGACCAGACCGTGCCCCGCAGTCGCCAGGTGCTCGTAGCCGAGCCGTTCCAGAATGCGTGCGCCGAGAGCCGGTCTTGATGCGCGTCCAACAAGGTCTGTGGCTGGATCGTCTGCGGAATCTCACGGCGCAGCGTCAGCGGGTATTCCTCGTGGTCATACGCAAACTCCAGTCCGCCCGAACCCACCCACCGACGCGTTGCAAACGCGTTGGCGCGGGTCAACCCAAGACTCTGCCCCTTCGCATCATCACGACCGCCGTAGTAGTCGACCCACATGGTGGCGGCGAGGTTCCATCCATCGGGCTGCAAGTAGCGCACCCTGCCGACGACGAGATCTCGGTCACTATCGAGGTGATGCCAGGTCTTTTGAACACCAACCGCCCAGGTGAAACGTTCGGAGAAGTCCACGGCCCCGAGGTACCAAGCGGCGAACTGCAGATCACCCAGGGACTGCATGTCGTCATCGAGCACCGGCAGATAGCCGAAACTGCCGCCGACGCGATCGCCACTCTCGAAGCGGTAGCCGACTTCGCCACCATCGAGGATGCCGAACTCGGGCATGTCGTGCTGCAGGAACCGACCCACCTGCCAACGCAACGGCTCGAATCGGGTGCCGCCATGCGTGTAGCTGAGTTCGTAGACGCGAAGGTCCGAGCCGTCGTTATTGGACGTCTCCGTCAGCACATCGAACTCGCCTGAGAAACGCAGTGCCCCGCCATCCCCGCGCAGGTTGTTGACCTCCACGTCGCCGCCCGCACGCAGAAACGACTGCGAAAACGAATCGAGCGTGCGCACCAGATCGACGGCGACGAACGCGCGACCGCGCAGGGAGGAAGCGCGCTCTTCGGCACGCGGCGGCCGGGTGCTGCCCAACAACGGCATGCCCGGGCGCCACCCATCATCGGTCGGTTGCGCCACTGCATTGGGATCTCCCTGCGGCGTGGTTTTTGGGGCCGCTGCCTGCAAACGCGCTCGCGGCACGAGCACCTCACCCTTCACGCCGAGCACCACCACGGCATTCCGGTCGACGAGTTCGACGAGGGCCGTGCGTTCCTCGACACCGGTCACGGCGCCGTGGAGAACAGGGCCGTTGCGCGGCATCAGCACCACGCGGTCGCCCACCTGGATCTGATCGCGCCGCCCACGATCAATGACGAGTTCGCCGCTTGGCCGCAGGGAAGCAACACGAAGGGCGATGTGTTCGAACACATCCCCTTGACCCACCGCCACCGCAGCAAAGCACGCGGTTGCGATGAGACTGCGCAGTTCGGTATGCATGGTCACCCCTTGTTACGACGCCTTGGCGCTCCCTCAGCCCCGTGGCACTGCACACATTCCGTGGGCAATGGCAGATATCGAATCGCCATCTTCTCGGCGATCTTCTCCAACTTGTGGCAGCTCGCACACGGCACCTTCGCGTGCGCCTCCCCCAGCGCGAATCGCGAATCCACATCGTGCCGGAACGACAACACGGAATACGACGTCGTGCTGCGGTGACAGCGCGTGCAGTCGATCTTGCCTTCGCGCACGAATTGGCCAGCATGCGGATCGGCATGGCAATCGCTGCATTCCCGGCCGCGCGCCCGCTCCCAGGTTCGGCCGGTTGCATCGGGCTCACTTCGCACCGCGTGGCATTTGGCACAATCCAAAGCAGTGTGCGCACCCGCCAGCGCATAGCCAGTGAACGCCGCGTGGTCGAAACCGTGTGGCAGGGCGCGGAACGATGCCGCGTCGTGGCAGCGTTCGCAGCTCGTGCGGCCCTCGACTACGCGCGGCATCTCCTCACGATCGAACATGCCAGCGTGCGGGTCCGGATGACACGAAACGCAGCCCGCAAACTGATCGCTGCGCCGTTCGATCCGCCCAAACCGCCGCCCATGCGGATCCGCGACTTCGCTGCGCCGATGGCAATCGGTGCACTCAACCTGCGCATGCGCGCCCACCACCGGGAATCCGGTCGTGCGCCCGTGCTCGAACGCCGCGTGATCGACGTTGGCAAACGCCGTCGCACCGTGACACTCGGCACAAGTCCCGCGCGGATTCGCGGCCAATTTTGCCGCCACCGGCGCAAACACGGGGGCATGCACGTCGGTATGGCACTGCTCGCAGCGTGAAGGCGTACCAGCAAACTGCCGCGGCTGGCCTTCGGCGGGCTCTTTGTGGCATGCCACACATTCGGCCTCACCGTGTCGCCCATCGAGCGGCAGAGCCGTTCTGGCGTGATGCGCATCGTCAAACGCGTGGGGCGCGAAGCGCTCGCGATCGTGGCAACCCACGCACCCCTGCGCGGCAAACGGGCCATTGGCAAACTGACCGCCGTGGGGATCGGCATGGCACTGCGCACATGCATCGGCACTGCGCCCAGGATGTCGCTCGACAAACGGGCGCCCCACTGCGTGGCACTGCGCGCAGGCCGGACGATCGTGCGGCGCCTGCAGCGCAAACCCACCAAACGCATGCTGTGCAGGATCCACGGTCGTTCGCGGGTCCGAGAACTTCGTGTAGTCCAGTGGGTGACAGACCGCACAACTCGCGGCTACACCCTGGCCATGCAACTTCGCGTTGCCGGCCAGGAACGGGGCAGAATGGGGCGTTTCGTGGCAATTTCCGCACTGCCTGGCCTCACGCAGCACGTTGGGCTGCAGGCGTTCCAAGGCCGTGGCGGTGTCCGCCACGTGGCATTCGCGACATGCCACCTGCGCATGCGCACCGTCGATGCGCAAGAGGCGATCGTGGCCCGGAACACTGCGTTCGACGAACGTCTCCTGGCTGTGACACGTCGCACACGCAACCTGCATCTGCCCCGCGTGCGGATCGTGGTGGCACGTCGCACAATCCTGCTGCAAGCCAAGGAAGCGCTTCCCGCCTTCGGGGAGCACATCGGCATCGGCGTTGGCATGACACTTGCTGCACGCCAGCTGCGTATGCCGACCCGCCATCACATAACCGACGACCTTATGGTCAAACTGCTGTGGATCCGGGATGCCCGCCTGCGCAAACGCGAGACGATTCACGAGGCGGAACTCCGCCCCATGATGCTCCCCATGGCACGTGCCACAGGCGCCCGCCAAAGCCGGTGCCAAGGTGCCATGCAGCCCTTTGTGGTCCGTGATCTGCGCCGCGATGTCCTTGTGGCATTCGTTGCACGAACTGCGCAGGTCGCCAAACCACCCACCATGGCAACTGGCACATTCGTTGCCACCGGCGAGCTCGGCGATGCGCCCATGTACCGTGGAAACCGGTCCAGGGGACTTCCGGCCGACATCCGCGATCGCGAGCAGCATCACGCCCACGGCCGACAGGATGCCAACGACGAGGCCGGCGCGGCGAGCGTTCATCGTGCCCCCCCACTCGCAAATGCGCCGTGCATGACGGCGAGAACTACGTGGACCACCAGCAACAAGATCATCAGCAGCGCGAGCCACCGATGCAGCCAGCGCCAGGTGCCAAGCACCGCGCGAAGGTCCTCGAGGTGCGCAACCGCCACGGCAGCGCCATGCGCATCACGCACGGCCGCGATCACGCCATCGAGCGCAACGGGAGCAATGCCCGCGCTTGCACCTTCACTTCGCAAGTTGCGCAGGGACCGCCACAGATCCCACTGTAATCCCAACAACGCCACCGCTCGGCCAAAGAACGTCGAACGCCATTGTCGGCGCGCGAGCAGTTCGCTGGTGATGCCCTTGGCGCGGCGGCCAAACGCATCGTTGCCACACAGCTGCAAAGCGCCGTCCAACTGCTTGCGAACGCTCGCCAGTTCGATTTCCCGGCCATTCGTCGCGCGCGGCAGCCACGCGTAGAACCAACGACCGATGGCTCCCGTCGCCAACAGCGCAAACAGGGCCCAGAACGCGTGCCCACCCGGCGTGTCGCGCGGCGCCATGGCGGCATGCAACATCGCGAGCAACACGGCAAGCACGCCGCTGCCGACGTGCGTGGTCATCCACGTAGCCAGGGAACCAAATCGTACGCCGAGCCACTGCTGGCGACGCAGCAGGTAGGCAAGATTCACGAGGATCGCGGCCACCGCAAAGAAGCCGAACGCGAGGCCCCACTGGCGATCCGGGCTCAACCAGGCATGTTTCGGATCGCCGGCGCGCTCCACGTTGGGCAACCCGTAGTAGTCGAGATGCCAGAGCAGGAACGTCGCCGTCGCCGCCGACAGAGCAAGGCCCGCACCGAGCGCCGGCATCAGTCCCACGCCACGTTCTGCGGGCACTGCGGGCGTCTGCGACGCCGGGCGCATCGCCGGGTCAAACGACACGCCGGACTGCTCGAGCATCGCAAAGGGTGCGGTGCCCCCAGCCAGCACGAACACATAGTCCGCCGGCAACTCGAGGACCTGTTCGCCCTCGGCAGAACGACTACGAACGATCACCCGATCGCGGTAGATCGCCTCCAGCGTGCTGCGGAAGCGCACCCGCAGCCGCCCGTCCTGGCGCGCAGCCTCGAGGCGCTTCTTGTTCTTGCTCCGAATGCGGAAGAAGTCATCCTGGCGGTAGACGATCTCGACGTCATTGCCGTCCTGCTCGGCCAACGCAAGCGCCGCTTCGATGGCACTGTCCCCACCACCCACGACGAGAACGCGCACGCCAGAATAGGCCGCCGCATCGATAAGCCCGTAGGCGACGTGCGGCAGGTCTTCGCCAGGCACACCAAGGCGCCGCGGCGTACCACGACGCCCCACGGCGAGCACGACGTTGCGCGCGGCAAACTCGCCCGCGTCCGTATGGACGACGAACCCGCCATGTTCGCAGCGCTCGACCCGCTCAAGGCGCACTCCGCCCCGAAACGGCAGCGCGTGGCGTTCGGCAAGCTCCTGCCAGAGCTGCACGAGCTCTTCCTTCTCGTACTCACGCTGCGGCATTCGCCCATGCAGCGGCAGCTCGATCGGCTCGGTGAGCACGAGCTTGCGCCGCGGGTACTTGGCGACCGTACCACCAACCACCGTCTCCTGATCGAGCAACACGAACTCCAGCCCGGCCTCCCGAGCCGCCAGAGCCGCACTGAGCCCACCAGGTCCGGCGCCAACAATGACGAGATCGAGTTCTCCCGCCCCAGCTCTCTTCGTTGCGCCCAGAGACCTCACCACCTGCGCGCCTTGCTGCGTCGCCGTGCGGATCAACGCGCGGGCGGTGATCTCGCCAGCGAGGAACAGCCCGGGCGCGCCCACCGCCTGCAGAGACTCTTCGAGCACGGGCACATCGCGGCGCGCCGACAGGTCTCCTTGGGTGAGCGTCACAGCCCCCACCGGGCACTCGGCAACACAGTTCCCGTGCCCGACGCACGCGGCCGCGTTCACCACACTGGCCTGACCGTGCACCAGCTGCAGAACACCATCTTCAGGACAAGAACGCACACAGGTGCCACAACCGAGGCAGCGCGAAAGGTCGATTACGGGCGTCTGCAGCGGGGCAGCTTCGACCGAGCGACCAGAATGCGCCTCGCGTTCGTCGAGAACATCCTGTTGACGCTGCCGCTCAACACGACGATGCCAGGCGGCGGCAAGAGCCAGCGCCAGCACCACGTGCATTGCAAGAAGCAGGGTCCAGGTCATCGCAGTTCACTGGAAGAACGGCGCTCAGCGAGTCGGCGTGGCAGTCGCGGTTCCAGAGGGCAGAGAGTTCTGCGCCACGTAGGTGCGGGCCGCAACCGCGCAGGCATCGAGGCCGAAGTCGAGTTCCTTGGCTGCACGCGCCACGGTCTTGACGTCTTCCTGGATCGCGTCGAGAGCGCTCGGATTGAGGTCGTGCGCGAGGAACGCGGCGTGGTCGCGCAGCGATTTCACGTAGGCATCCAGCTGCTGCTGGGCCGGCACGGCCGCCTTGACAATCGCGTCGTAGCGCTTCATCGCCTCCGCCAGCCGCGTCTCGCTGACGCGTCGCATCCGTTCGCTGCCGATCGTCGCCAACTCCGCCTGCCACTGCTCAAAGACCGGCCGCGCCGCTTCCTGCATCGGCATCACCGTCTCCTGGAAGCGCTTCGCCTGCTGGTCGGCGGCGTCGATGGCCTGCACGAACCGGGCATAGGCCTCGACGATCGAGTCCTTGCCGAACTTGCCGCCAGCGAGCCCGTTGAGCCGTTCGAACGAATCCGCGAGCGCCAACTTGGCGCGGTCGGCCTCGACCTGCACACGCTCGATCCAGGTCACCATGACGTCGACCTGAACCGGGGCATTCTGCTGCTGCGACCCCGTCGCACAGGCTGCGGCCAGGAAGCTGAAGGCGATCAGGGCAAGGCTCGGAGAACGAGGGGACATACGTTGCTTGGATTCCATGGTGGCGCGACTCGTGGCGTGAACTTGGCGTGACATCGGAAGCTCTGCTCCGGTCCTTGAACCAGACGCCCCGAATCGAGACGGTAAGCCGGCTGTGACGGCCGTCGCAACGCCCCAACCTTGTCCTTCGCGCCGGCCCGGCGGCCCTCTACGCTGCACCGATGCTGCTCACGATCCTGGGCTCCGGCACGGCGATTCCCGTTC
The DNA here is from genome assembly GCA_020851075.1 of Planctomycetota bacterium. Taxonomy (GTDB): domain Bacteria; phylum Planctomycetota; class UBA1135; order UBA1135; family UBA2386; genus JADZDL01. Next base: position 16,065 of record JADZDL010000402.1, read on the forward strand.
CCGACCGATTCCCGGCAGGATATCTGCTGCAGACGCAAACCGCGCAGGTGCTCATCGACTGCGGACCCGGAGTCCTGCGGCGCCTCGTGCAGGCGGGGGGCGACCTGCACAAGCTCGACGCGGTGCTGCTTACGCACTACCACACCGATCACTGCGCGGATCTCGCCGCGCTGCTCTTCGCGCTGCGTTCGCCGAACTTCGCGAATCGTAAGCCAATGCACCTGTTTGGCGCGCCGGGCCTGCTGCGCCTTGTACAGAAACTCACCGAAGCCTGGCCGTGGCTCCAGCCGCGCGGCTACGAACTCGAACTGCACGAAGTCCTGCCCGGCACGTTCCCACTTGCCGATCTCGAAGTGACCGCAGTGCCAATCCGGCACACGGCGCAGAGCCTCGGTTACCGGTGCACGACCGCGGCAGGCAGTGTCGCATTCTCCGGCGATGCCGACGAGTGCGAGGAACTCGTCCTACTCGCGCGCGACACCGACGTGTTCGTCTGCGACGCGGCGACTCCCGATGACGAGAAACTCGACGGCCACCTCACCCCGGGTCTCGCCGCGAGACACGCCGCGCGCGCGGCTACGCACAAGCTCGTGTTGACGCACTTCTACCCCGCGTGCGATGGTCACGACCTGCGGGCCGAGGCCAAGGCGCACTACGATGGACCGATCGTGCTGGCCGAGGACCTGCAACGCATCCCGATCGGCCAGCCTGATTGGGGTTAACCCGCAATTGGCGAATGCTCGATGAGCAGTGCTCACCGCGCACTCGCCACCATGACCACTTCGCTCGCCGCCTGTTACGCTCTGCCCTGCCAGACCTTGAACACCCTCGCCATCGACATCGGCGGTTCCGGCCTCAAAGCAACCGTTCTCGACGCCACGGGCCGCATGCTGTGCGAGCGCGTCCGCATCGACACGCCGGTCGGTTCGCCGCCAGATGCGGTCGTCGCCCTGCTCGCCGAACTCGTGCGTGACCTGCCCGAACATGGCCGCGTCGCGGTGGGCTTTCCGGGCATGGTTCGCAACGGCACCGTGCTCACCGCGCCCAACCTCGGCCATGAGGGCTGGCGGGGTTATGAGCTCGCGAAAGCGCTGCAGGCCGCCCTGGAAGCGCCCGTGCGCGTCGCCAACGACGCCGACGTGCAGGGTCTCGCCGTGATCCGCGGCAAGGGCATCGAGATGGTCGTCACGCTGGGCACGGGCTTTGGCACGGCGCTCTACGACAACGGCAGGCTGGTGCCACACCTCGAGATCTCGCAGCAGCCGTTCCGCAAGGGCGAGACCTACGACCAGCAACTCGGCAACGCCGCGCGCAAGGAGAAGGGCCAGGAGAAGTGGCAGAAGCGCGTTCTGAAGGCGATCGCCAACCTGCGCACGCTCACGCACTTCGACCATCTCTACATCGGCGGCGGCAATTCGGACAAGATCGACTGCGAGCTGCCAGCCGACGTGACCATCGTCGATAACTCCGCGGGCCTGTCGGGCGGTGCGTTCTTGTGGCGCGAAACGGCGAACTGAGCCCGTTCGACGCGGCTATCTGGTCGGCGGCACCCAGCCCTTCTGCTTCAAGAAGTCGAAGATGCCGTCCGCGAGCAAGCGGTGCCCTTCGGGCGTCGGATGCTGGTCCGTAGGATGCACCCATAGGTCAAAGTCGCTGCGGCCCAGAAACGGCCCTTTCAGGTCCACGCAAGCCATTGCCTGCTCGCGGCAGAAGGTGTCGATCATCTCGCACAAACCCGCATACGGGTAGGGCACGAGATCGAACTGGCTGAACATCGGCAGCACGGCGACCACCATCGGGATGTTCTTCGCGCCGAGAATGCGCTGCAGGTTGCGCAGGCCACCTTGCGTCGCATTCCAGGTTTCTGGACGTGCCTTCACGATGCTCACGAAGTCCGGCGCGTTCTTTCTCGCCTGCGCGCTCTGGTACGAGAGCACGAGATGCTTGATGAGCGGGTTCTGCCAATCGGTCTTCTCAACGCTCTGGTAACCAACCATCGGCACATCGTTGCCGTTGCCCATGTCGTTGAGGCAGAACCCGACGATGACCAGATCGGGCTGCAACAACAGGCCATCACTCTCCATCCACGTGTCGTAGCCCGCGGGCGTGTACGTGCCGCACGCGAAACCACAGTTGATCACGTGCACCTTCTGGCCACGCGCCGCAAGGCGACGCTCGAGCACCTTCGGCCACGCATCCTGCTGCAACACGCCCGACCCATACGTAAACGAATCGCCGAGCGCCAGCACGCGGAACTCACCCGCCGGCTTCTCGACCGCAAACTCGGGCTCGCGGAAGCCGATCGAGTTGTGCTCGATTGCAATGCAACCCTGCGCGTCGAAGTAGTCCCACCGCGGCCGATCGTAGCCCTGCTTCACGCGCAGCCCCGGCGTGAGCCGCCCGCGCGGATGCACGTTTTCAGTGCCGCCGAGATAACCACCGCCGGTCAGGAAGTTGGCGATCTCGGCCATCGGCACTTTGATGCCATCCGGCGTGTAGAAGCCGCCCGGCTGGTACTTCTCGCTCTTCGGGCGCAACCAGGCAAACGGCTCCACCGTCGTTTCACTGAGCCAGAACGCCGCCCCGGCCATCACCCCGAGGAACAGACCAACGTGCAGTAGTTGCTTCCACATGGTCATGATTCCTCAGAATTGGAAGTAGATGAACGGCCGTACCTGCATCGTCTGGAACGACACGAGGATCAGCAGGACCGCCGCGACCAGGCCATACAAAGCCGTCACGACCCAAGGCGAGAGATGGGCGCGCAGACGCTGCGGCACGCGCCAACTCGCCAGCAGATGCAGCACCAGCAACGGCCCGAACAACATGGCACAGCGGGCCCCGAGCCCCCATTCCGGCACCATCGAAGCGAGGTGCACCGTCTTCTGGCCGGGTGAGCCAAGGAACAACCACGCCTTCGTCATCACCCACGCATCCGCAAAACTCTGCGCACGGAAGAAGATCCACGCCGCGAGCACGAGATACAGCGTGAGCAGGCGCGAGACGATCGGCAACCGACCTTCGCCGACATAGCGCACCCATTCTTTGTGGAGCACGAGCGCCACGCCGTGGATCGCGCCCCAGACCACGAAGTTCCAGCCCGCGCCGTGCCACAGCCCTCCGAGCAGCATCGTCAGCAGCAGGTTCCGCTGCGTAAACCACCGCGAACCACGGTTGCCGCCGAGCGTGATGTAGAGATAGTCCCGCAACCACGTCGACAAACTGATGTGCCAGCGTCGCCAGAAATCCGTGATGCTCGAAGCGAGGTACGGGAACCGGAAGTTCTCACACAACTCGTAGCCGAGCAGACGCGCCGCACCGATCGCCATGTCGGTGTAACCGGAGAAGTCGCAGTAGATCTGGATCGAGTAACAAACGACGGCAACCCAGATCGACTCGGGACCGAACTGGCTCGGGTCCTTGAACACCGCGTCCGCGGGCCCAGCGATGAGATCCGCGACAATCGCCTTCTTGATGAACCCGGCGAGAAACTGCCCCAAGGCGCCCTGCACATCCACGTTCTTCCATTCGCGGCGCGTGTCGAGCTGCGGCAAGAACGTCGATGCACGCACGATCGGCCCAGCGACGAGCTGCGGAAAGAACGTCACGAACAACAGGAAGTCCAGGTAGCGTGGCGCCGGCTCCAGCTGCCCGCGATACACGTCGATCGTGTAACTCATCGCCTGGAACGTGAAGAAGCTGATACCGACCGGCAACACGATCGACAGCGTCACCTCGCCAACGGGCAAGCCCAACCACTGCAAGAACGTCGCGCCCGACGCCGCAAAGAAGTTGAAGTACTTGAAGAACGCAAGCGTGCCGAGGTCATAACCAAGGCTCACAAACAACCAGCCCCGGCCCTTCTCACCACGCGCGCGAGCGCGCCCGATCTGCCGCGCCACGAAGAAGTCGACGGTCGCGCAGCCGAGAATCAGCGCCAGGAAACGAACGTCCCAGCTGCCATAGAAGAACAGGCTCGCCGCGAGCAGCAGGTACTTTCGATGGTCGTTGGCGCGCAGCAGCCAGTGCATGCCGAACACCAGCAGGAAGAAGACCAGGAAGCGCGGTTCGGAGAAGACCATCCCAAATTGACCTGGACGAAGCCCGGTTGTGGCACGCACGCCCAGGCCGGGCCAGCGGGCCGATTTGCCAGCTTGACCGATTTGCAGGTGCGTCTGCGCCCAGAAGTAAAGCACACGGCAAGGCCTGTCCAGGCAGACGCGACGACCCGTTCGCGCTCCGGCGTTGTGCGCCCCGCAGCCAGTGGCATGATCCTCCCATGCCACGGTTCCACCTCCGCACCAACTCGCTGGTGCTACTGCTGCTTCTGGCAGTCGCAGCCTGCGACCGGAAAGTAGCGACCAAGCCACCGCCCCCGGCCCGCCCCGAGCTGACGGCAGCCATGAAGCAGCAGCTTGCGGCCCACGCCGATCCGGACACGTGGGAGAACCTCGATACGGCTCGTCCGGGGCATCGGCTGCGCGATCCGCGCACGGGCATCGTCTTCGTCCGCGTGCCCGCCGGCGAGTTCCTCATGGGCAACGACGCCGTGCCCACCGAAAAGCCACAGCACCGCGTTCGCCTGTCGCGCGACTACCTGTTGGCGGAAACCGAACTGACGATCGGCCAATGGCAACGCTACGTACGCGAGTTCGCCGGCAACCCGGAGGCCCCCGTGCCTGCTCAACCGGCCGAACACCCGATGACGCTGAGTTGCCTCGAAGCCCAGCAGTTCTGCACGCAATTTGGCTATCGCCTGCCCACCGAGGCCGAATGGGAACGCGCGTGCACGGGCGGACTCCCTCGTGAGCAGGAGCCTTGGGCCAACGAAGAAGGCATGCGCAAGTACGCGTGGTTTCATCGCAACGCCGAGATGAAGGCCCACCCGGTCCGCACTCGCGAGCCCAACGCGTTCGGGCTCTACGACATGCTCGGCAACCTCTGGGAATGGTGCGGCGAGGACTACAATCCCGTCGCCTACCTGAAGCGCGGCCCACTCACCGAGGACCCGCGCGGCCCTTCGACCACGTTCGACCACGCGCTGCGCGGTGGCTCCTGGTTCTCGGTCCCTCCCGCCACGCCACGCACCCGGACCGCCGGCGGCTTTGCCGAGCAGACTGCGTTCTTCGGTTGTCGCCCGGCGCTGTCCATCCTGAAGTAGTTTCGCAGCAAACGCTTAGGTCGCCGCGACGAACCTGGTACCTGTTCCTGCGACTGCCGACCAGGCATCTCTGCCCACCAAGTCCGATCGTCGTTACGATCCGCCAAAGCCCCTTCCCGTATTCCCCATGAAGTTCAGCTATCTCACCGCCGCGCTCCTGTTGGCGCTGCCGATCGCCGCGCAAAAGCGCGCCGCCGTCGGCGAACAGGTGCCCGAGTTCTCGTTTGGTCAGTTCCTCAATGGCGATGGCCGTTCGAGTCTCAGCGACTTCTACGGCTCGCCGATCATGATCGACTTCTGGGGAGTCCATTGAGGACCATGCATCGGGGGCTCCGTGCCGAGCGCCATCAAGCATGATCACGAACTGTCGAGCAAGGGTCTGGTTTCCGTGCTCGTTCACAGCCAGCAAGCGACTCCCGACGAACTGCAGGCCTTCCTGCTGAAGACGTTCCCGGACAACGACTGCTTTGTCACGCCGAGCGCCTTCGTGCCCACGCCAGCCTCCACCGGCATTCCGCACGCCGCCCTCATCGGCGTCGACGGCAAGCTGTTGTGGGATGGTCATCCGTTGGGTGAGCCGAAGAAGATCCAGGAACTCATCGACGCCGAACTGCTCAAGGTCAAGAAGGGCTGGGGCGAGACTTCCGAGGCCCGCAAGGTGCGCGCTTCGCTCTATGGCAAGAACGACCTCGGTGGGGCTGCGGCCCTGATCGCGGCGCTGGCCGATGGCGAAGAGAAGACGACCCTGCAGGGGGAACTGGACCGCCGCTACGCGACCCAGAAGAAGTCGATCACCGAACTGCAGAACCAAGGTCGCTGGCTCGATTCGCAAGCTGCCTGCAAGGCGTTGCTGAAGGACGTCGGCACCAAGGCCGAGTGGGTCGCCGAAGTGCAGCCGATGCTGCTCGCGTTCGACAACCCGGAGAGCAAGGCCGAACTTGCCGCCGACAAGAAGCTCGAGAAAATCGTCAAGGCACTGCGCGACAAGAAGCGCGACGGCGCCCCGAAGGCGATCGAAGCGCTGCTCAAGTCCGCCGCCAATACCAAGGTCGGCGAACGCGCACAGCGCCTGCTGACGGCGCTCAACACGCCGCTGCCGTAGTCGGCAAGGCCGCAGCGACAGCAAATCGCATGAAACCAGCCGCGGACGGTGCTGCAGCCAATGCCACCGTCCGCGCGCGTTTGGTAGCGCTCGGCGCCAGCAACCTGGCCCGCGGCATGCTGAGCCTGCTCGACGCCCAGCGCGACGCGTGCGGTGGCCCCATCGAAGCACTTGCGGCGCTCGGCCACGGCCGCTCCTACGGCATCGAGAGTTCGCTGCTGGGCCGCCGAATCGGCGGCATCGATGACTGCGGCCTCTGGCAGGCGCTCGCCAATCGACCGCCAGCACCCACCACCGCGCTGCTCATGGACGTCGGCAACGACCTGCTCTACGGCGTCGCCGTGCCGCAGATCCTCGAATGGGTCGAGCGCGCGCTGCAACGACTCCAACACGCCGAACGCCGCATCGTCATCGGCCTGCCACTGGCCACCGTGCGCACGCTGGGCCATCGGCGCTTCGTCTTCGTGCGTTCGATCCTGTGGCCGGCGTGCCGTCTGTCGCTACCCGAAGCCGTGCGACTGTCCGAGCAGACCCACTCTGGGCTGCGCGCGCTCTCGCAACGCTACGGCGCCACGTTCCACGAGCTGCCAGCCGCATGGTACGGCTTTGACCCGGTGCACATCCGACGGCGCCATTGGCCACACGCAGCGCGCACGCTGCTCGAAGTTCCCGCCGGGACACCACGCCTGCAGAATCCCATCGACGGCCCGCTGGCGCGCCTTCGCCTGCTCGGCACCGCACCCGCCGAACGCACGCTGTTTGGCCGCCCTCAGCGCCGCGAGCAACCAGCTCGACGTTGGCAATGTGGCTCGACGCTCGCGATGTGGTGATCAGTTTGCGATCTGCAAGCCAAGCACCGCGAATACCTCGAGCAGCGTGAGCTGTGCATCCTCGCCGGACACCGGACGCAGCATCACATCGACGGCATCACAACCCGCGGCCGCAGCCTCCGGCAAGACGAATTCAAACCAACGCGCTCCACCATTGAGATCAACCGGCACAGCAAACGGCAAACGGGCCACTTCCCGCCCCTGCAACTGAAACAGAAGCTCGCCCGCACCACCACCATCGACGAGCAGGCGCAGTTTCTTGCCCACCTTCGCACCCGCGCAGCGCACGCGCAAACCACCTTCGCGCACGACCACCGCGTCGCAATCGTACCAATGCGCACGCGGCGCGAGCCCTTGCGGCAACGAAGCCTCCTCGACTTCGACGCGCGGCGGATTGTGGTAGACCTCGCGCACGTAGTCGCGGAGCAGATCCTCGTAGTCACCGAGTAGGAACTGCCACCACACCCGCCATCGTTCGTTCGACCACACGGGCGCTCGCAGCAGGACCTGCAGAGCGTCCCAGTACTTGGCGAGCGAGGCGTTGCGAAGGCGATTCTCGCCGCTCGCCAACGTCTCCAGATAACCCTCGGGAACACGGCGCTTGAAGTGGCCAATGCGCCAGCTCGTGGGATCCTGCAGCGGCAATCGCATGAGCAGCGGATCACACAAGAAGGGATCAACGATGTGCGCAGCGGCCCCGTTCAAGTAGCCGGGCACACCCGCCGCGTGCGCCAGCAGAACGACGGGACGCGGGCGGCCCGCAAACATGCCGGCAAACATCGCATACCGGATCGGGAAGCGCTGCGGGCTCCACAGCCCAAGTTGCTCGGCGTAGTACGCGCGTTCGTTGCCGATCCCGTGCCAGATGTGCACGTCCGCCTTGGTCGGCGTGCCACGCAACCACGGTGGCAGCCCCGTGGCAAACATCGCCACGGCCAAGACCACGGTCACATAGTGCCCTTTCGCAGCATGCAAACCGCGCGCGACCACCACGACGGCCAGCACGAACGCCGCCGTGAAGAACCGCCCGGACATGAAGTCGCCACCGACGCGCAACGTGTAGAGCACCTGCAGCAACACCCCGATCGCCGGCGCCACAAACAGCACCTGCCGCACGGCGCAACCCGCAACAATGGCCCCCAACAGCACGATTGCGGCCACCGGATCGCGCAGGCACAGATCGAGCAGGTACCACGCACCTTGCCCAAACAACGCCGATTGCGGCACATCCGCCGACACGACCTTGCCGTAACCCGGCGTCGGAATCACGGTGCCGTAGTAGACGAGCGCAAAGCCATACCACGCACCACCGAGCAGGATCCCAGGCAGGAGGCCGCGCAGCGCCGTTCGCCAGTTCGTGCCCCGGCACGCGGCCAAGACGCAAGGCGCTACGAGCAGAACGAGATCCTGACGGGCGAGCGCCAGCAACGCACCGAGCACGCCAAGGCGCCGCAGCCGTTTTGCGCCCGGCTCGCGCACAAACCACACGTGCGCAAACGCCGCGACGAGCGCGTAGACGAGCGCGTTCTCCAGACCGCAGGTGCCGAACTCGACAAAGGAGCGCGAGCCCAGCGTGGCCAGCAGGACCACTGCCACCGAAGGCCAGCCGTGGCGGGTTGCCCGCGCCAGCAGCAGCCCCGCGATCGCACTCAGCATGACGCCGAGGCCAATCGCCGTGAAGTAGAGCTCCCCCGTGCACCATCGCGCCGCCGCCAACAGCAGGATCCACAGCGGGTGCGTCGCGGTCTGCGTGCGGTCGAGCACGTTCCAGCGCATGCCATCCCCAGCAACGAGGTTCTCGACCGTGCGGAAGGTCACCAACGCGTCGTCGCTGATCCACGCCGTCGCCAGCACCGCGCCACCAACCGCGAGGGCGACCACGATGGCGACAAACCATGGCACGCGGGCCAGCTGCTTCACGATCGACGTCTGCATCACGAGGCTGCGCATCCTGCCACGCGCGTGCCCCGCAGAACACCACCGCCCGCCGGGTTGTGGGCGCCACGACCAACCCTCGCGTTGGCGCACGGCGTCCCAGAGGCGCTATCCTGCCCATCCCAATGGCCCGACCGAACCTCAGCGTGCAACGCCGCGCCGAACTGCTGCCGATCGTGGCCGCGACCTTCGCGGAACTCGGCTACCGGCGCACGACCACTTCCGAACTGGCGAGCCGCTGCGCGGTGCAGGAGACGGTCCTCTACCGGCTGTGGCCCGACAAACGGTCGATGTTCACCGCCGCGATCGAGTTTGTGACCGAACACTCCGAAGCCATCTGGGCCCGCGAACTGGACAGCCAGCAAGGCGCGAAGACCACCGCCGAGGCCGTGCTCGACTACGAATCCGACCATCTCGGCGAGTTCGGCCTCTATCGCATCCTGTTCGCGGGACTGTCGGAGACCGACGATCGCGTGATCAAGAACGCACTGCGCGCGGCCTACCGCAGTTTCCACCGCTTCATCCAGGCGCGCGTCGACGAGCACCGGGTTTCTCGCGATGGACGCAAGGTTCCGCCCCCACCACTCGTCGCATGGGCCCTGATCGGACTTGGCACCGCCATCAACATCGGCCGCGAACTCGACCTCATGCCCGCCCAGGAACGACGTGAACTGCTGGCCTCCGTGGGCCGACACCTGCTGGGCCCCTGAGCGACTCCCTACCACGAGAATCCTGTGCAGCACCTACGCGCCAACACCCCCCGGTTGCCCTGCCTCGGCACGAGCCCACCGTGGACGCCCGTGGTGCTGACAGCGCTGATGGGCTTGCTCTGCTACGGCTGCCAGAGCGCCGCCGACCCGATTTCGGGCCCGGTGGCAGAATCGACCTTCCTAGCATCGACCATCGAACGCCACCCGGACGGTGCCCTGGCCAAGGGGCTGCTCAGCGCGCCGACGACGATCCACGGCATGCCGTGCCAGGGGTGGGTTCGCCTGCTCCCCGACGGGCGGCTCAGCTCTTGGGAACTCGCCGCGAACACGACGATCCAAGGCCACGAACTGCCGGCCGCGAGCTACGTCTGGCTGGATGACGAGGCGCGGCTACAGACCTGCTTCCTGTCGCGCGACACGACGATCCAGGGCTTCCTCTGCCGCGGTGGCCCGTTCAAGATCGCGACGAGCTTCCACACCTCGGGCACCTTGCGGGCGTTCTTCCCGCGGGCGCCGGTCACGATCGACGGCATCACCTGCGCATCCACGACCCAGGCGCCGGTCGTTCTGTACGAGGACGGCAAACTCGCCAGCTGCCGCCTGGCAACGGACACGACGATCCACGGCGCGACCGTTCGTTCGGGCTCGACGATTCACCTGGCCCCTGATGGCCACCGGATCGAAGCGCCACGCTGACCCCGCGCTCTGCGACCCCGTTCCCTACCGGGGCTTCTCGATCAGCGAATCGATCAGCTCCTGCATCTGCTCGATCGCATGCTTGTGCTCCGTGGACTGCCGCTCGAGCGACTGGATGGCATCGCGGGCCTGGGTGAGAACGAGTTCGCAAGCGCGGCGCAGGCCATCGCTTAGCTCCGACATCCGCACCGATTCCTTCGGAATCTGGAGCTTTTGCGAGAGGTCGGCGGCGACTTGGGCCACGGCGGTGGCGACACAAGCATGATTTGGCATAGGCGAGATGACGGAAATCGTAGCTATGCGGGCCCGCGAAAGCACGGTCACCAGTCAGAATCCGTTACCTCACCCTAGTTTGTGACAACCAGGATCGCGCCGGGGAGCCCTCAGGGCAGCGTCGGCCCCGAAACCTCGCGAACCCCAGCCGCAGCCTCAGCACCGGCGGCCTCACGAAGCTTCAGGAACAGGTCATTCATGAGAAACGGCTTCGTCACGATCGGCACGCGACAGCGAGCCGCAAACGCTGCTGCATCGGGCGAGACGAGGTCCCCGGTCAGGAAGATGACTCGCTGGAGAAGCGAGGGCGCCTTCGCCAACAACAGGTCATGAAACCCGATGCCCGCGATGCCTGGCATCCGCAAGTCGCACGCAATCGCATCAAACGTCTCCCCGTTGGTCAGGAGCCGTTCGAGGGCAACTTCCGCGCACTCTGCTTCCACAACCTGCCAACCCTCACTCTGGGCACGCCGCACGATCGTCGCGCGCACCATGGGTTCGTCGTCGATACACAGCAGACGAAGTCCTGGACGGTTGGCAGTCGCCGGCTCGCGGTGCTCTCGAAGCGGCGGGCGCGCCGTCAGCTTCAGGCCAGGTGAGTGGTTGGCACAAGGCAGGGTCACGACAAAACGCGCTCCACCCCCTGGCCGCTCACCGACCTCGATCAAGCCACCGTGTTTGTCGACCAACGCCTTCGCCACGGCGAGCCCGAGCCCGGTGCCCTTGGTCGCCTGCTTCGTGCTCCAGAACGGCTCAAAAACGTGTTTACGATCCGCAGGTGATACCCCCGGTCCCTGGTCATCAACCAATAGGCGAACGTGCTCCAAGGTCACTTCTGTGGCGAGCACGACCAGACCTCCCGCCGCGGACACCTGCAGTGCGTTCGCGAGCAGGTTCGTGAGCACCTGCTCGAGGGCCGCCGGCTCGGCGTGCAAGATGCAATGCTCGGGCGCCAGCTGCAGATCGAGGCGAACTAACGCCTGCCCAAACTGCGGCCGAAACCCATCTGCCACGCGGCGAACCAACGCCTCTACATCCACAGGCTCGCGCGTGGCGGGCGCCTGCCGCCCGAGAATGGAGAGACGCTGCACGATGTTGCGACAACGCTCGGCCTGCTCGGTCACGACCCTGGCCGCGTGACGGCGCACGTCAGGCGACTCGCTCGCGAGTTCTTCGGCGTGACCGAGAATGGCTGTGAGCGGGTTGTTGATCTCGTGGGCTACGCCACTCACGAGCAGACTCATCGCGCGAGTCTTCTCCCCGCGCTCGAAGCGCTCCCGCAGCTGGTCCCGCTCGGCCAAAGCGCGCAGCTCGGCATTCTGGGCCTGCTGCATGACCAAGACGACCATGCCAGTCGAGAGCACGACCTGCAGCGTCAGGTCGACGAACGAGTTCATCTGCAGAGGGATGTTCCAGATCGTGCTCGAGATCGGGCTCAGCAGTCCAACGGCGATGGTGCACACGCTGTAGACAAGCCACACAAACGCCCAGGCCCACAACACGCTGGCGACGACGAATCGCCCCATCTGCCGCTGCTCGCCCAGACGCGAGCGCAGCAGCCACGCGCTGTAGGCAAAGGCCAGCATCACCGGCAGGGCCTGCGCAAGCAGGATGGCTTCGATGGTGGGCAATGCCGCTCCCAGCCCCGCGCCCAAGGCAAAAAGCGCCATCGCATTCAGCCATGGAGACCGCACCCACCAGCCACCGCGGAGTTCAGCGACACCACCGACGAGACACCAAAGGAACAGGAACTTCCCAGCCAGATAGACGCCATAGAACAAGCGCGTCATCGGCAGCCCCTCACTCACGATGGCGACGTCTCCCATATGGCGATGCGCCAACAGAAATCGCCACGACACCCCCGCCAAACCAAGACCGAGCCCGATGAATGCCACGAACCAACGTCGCACCCACGGCGCCTGCTTTGGTGCAAGGGCCGCAAAGAACGCCGCGAACACCCAGGCGATGATGCACTGGATGAACAGGCAGATCAGGGCGAAGAACCCGGTGTTGTCGAGGAAGAACATCGGACGGAGGTGGACCCCGAGCCTATCCCTGTCCTGCTACCTGGGCGAGGTCGGTTCGCCTATTTGCCCGCAAGAAACGCAAAGCGCTGAAATACGAACTCTGGCAGAGCACGCACGATGCACATCACCAAAGCCCACGTCCGTGGCACATAGACGACGTGCCAGCGGCGCTCCATTGCGTTCACGATCGCGCGCGCGGCGGCCCGCTTCTCACCCCACAGGAAGTTCTGCGGATGCCCTGCGGACATTGGCGTATCCACGGGCCCAAGCTTGATATTGTGAACGCGCACGCCCGCGTGATAGAGGCGACTGCGCAGGCCTTCGAGATAGCAACTGAGCCCTCGCTTTGCGGCGCCATAAGTGTAATTGCGCGGCCGACCTCGCTCGCCGGCCACCGAAGTGATCACCGCCAGATGGCCGTGCCCCTGCCGTTCGCAATAGGTCGCCAAGGGCATGAGCAAGGCGACTGCACTCGTGAAGTTCGTGGTAAGAACCTGCTCGGCGTAGACAACCTCGCGTTCGCTGCGCGCCTGATCCCCCAGATAACCATGCGCGATCAGCGCGCGGTCCAGGCCACCAAGGCACTCCATCGCGCGCGCAACCCGGGCCTCGGCCTTCTCGCACTGATCAAGATCTCCACACTCGTGCCCGATCACCGCTGGCCCGAGCTGCTGGAGCAGCGCCTGCATCTTCTCCGGGTTTCTGCCGAACAAGTACAGCCGGTCGCCGCGGCGAGCACACACCACGGCAACCTCGGCCGCGATTGCCGAAGTAGAGCCGAATATGAGGGTCTTTCGTGGGGGGTTGGACATGAATCCGTGAACACCAGCGCCATCGAGATTGTCGGCCATGGCAAGGGCAGAACTCGACCATCGTGCCCTCAAGTTCGTAGTCCCAGAAGCTCGATTGCAGAGAAGTGAACACGTCTCCTTCTGCCACTCCATCCTCAGGCACCAGCCTCGTCGCCGAACCGGTCGCCGAGACGGCTTCGGCGACCGAACAGGTCGAGAACCTGCTTCACACCCTCGAACGCATGCGCCTCGTGTTCGATCTCGAGAACGTGCAGGCCCGCGCCGGCCTGCAGGCCGTGCAGCAGAGCATCGCGTCCACGTTGCAGTTCAACCACGACATCCTGTCGGCGTTTGAAGACATCCAGAACGAAGGCAACCAACTCGTCGCGCAGGCTTCGCAGATCCACACGTCTTCGGTGGAACTCACGAGCTTGCTCGGCAAGGTCAATGACAAGGTCCACCGGATGAACGAGAGCGTTGTGGAGATCTCGCGCATCCTCCAGGGCATCGAGGATGTTGCCGACCAGACCAACCTGCTCGCCTTGAATGCCACCATCGAAGCTGCACGCGCTGGCGAAGCCGGCAAGGGATTCGGTGTCGTCGCCAACGAAGTGAAACAGCTGTCCAAACAGACCGCGGGGCTCGTCGGACGCATTTCGGAGCTCACCCGTTCGATCTCCACTCACGCCACCGACGTGCAGGCCTCGATCGGCAAAGCCGCCAATAACAGCCAGACCACGCGCGATGCGGTTTCGCTATTCAACACGAGCATTCTCGACACGTTCCGCAACACCGACCGCGCGACGAACAACCTCGGCCGCTCCAACAACCGCGTGTTCATGGCGCTCGCCAAACTCGATCACGTGATCTGGAAGATCAACACCTACCTCTCGGTCCTGCGTCGCGAGGAGAGGTTCAAGTTCGTCGACCACAACAATTGCCGCCTGGGCAAGTGGTATAACGAGGGTGACGGGCGCGCCAAGTTCGGCACCTGTGGCAGCTTTGGCAAGGTGGAAGCGCCGCACGCCGAGGTCCACAAGGCGACGCGACAGGTGTTTGCGCTGCTGGGTGACGTCGAAGGCAACTACGACGCAATCATCGAAGCACTTCAGAAGATGGAGCGGGGCAGCGATGAGATCTTCCGCCTGCTCGACGTCGTGCTCACCGAACGCGAAGCGTAGGCGCTACGCGACCGTCTTCCTGCGCCTCAGAAACACGAAGCAGAGCACGACGAGGCCTACGGCCCCGGCTGCAATGAGCAGCCACTGATACTCCGAGGGAGGGGTCGTGACGACAATGTCGAGCAGCATGGCACGACGATGCTCGTTCCCCGCGATCGGGTCAACTGGTCACCGCCAGCCTGGCGCCCGCCACGGTTGCGTCGCGTGCCCGCCGAATATCCCTTAACACATTTTCTTGCATGCCCTTACGGCGGAGACCACAGTGCTCTCCCGGCGCATCGAGCAAGTGCGATTCGAAAGCTGCGAAGAATCCCGCGCCCCGCCCATCGGCACCCTTGATCCCTGACCGGCGCGTCGCAATCCTGGTTCCCCCACTTTGACGCCGCCGTCCGCGGCGCACCTGAAGAACCCGCACCAAACCATGTCTACGACCGTCGAGAAGCACGTATTCCAAGCCGAGGTCAACGAGGTCCTCTCGCTCGTCGTCAATTCCCTCTACTCCCACCGCGAGGTGTTCCTGCGCGAGCTCATCAGCAACGCAGCCGACGCCATCGATCAGCTCAACTTCCGGTCGCTCACCGAGCACACCCTGCTCGGCGGCGACAAGGACCTGCGCATCGAACTGATCCGCGACGAGAAGGCCAACACGCTGACGATCCGCGACAACGGCGTCGGCATGACGCGCGAGGAACTGATCTCGCACCTCGGCACGATCGCACGTTCGGGCAGCAAGAAGCTCATGCAGTCGCTGTCCGCGGAGCAGAAGAAGGACATCACGCTGATCGGCCAGTTTGGCGTCGGCTTCTACAGCGCGTTCCTGGTGGCCGATTCGGTGACCGTGGTCTCGCGCAAAGCCGGCAGTGAAGATGCCTGGGTCTGGGAAAGCGAAGCCAAGGGTGACTTTGAAGTCCGCCCCGGCCAGCGCAACCAGCGCGGCACGGATGTCATCCTGCACCTGAAGGACGACGCCAAGGAGTACGCCGAAGAGTGGCCTGTGCGCGAAGTCGTGCGCAAGTACAGCGACTACGTGCGCTGGCCGATCAAGATGGAGGTCGAGCAGGGCCACGGTGACGACAAGAAGATCGAGTGGATCACGCTGAATGCGGCGCGCGCCCTGTGGACGCGCAGCAAGTCCGAACTCGACGATGCGCAGTACCAGGAGTTCTACAAGGCGCTCTCGCACGATTGGCAGGAGCCGCTCGCGTGGACCCACTTCAAGGTGGAAGGCACGCACGAACTCGCGGGCCTGCTCTACATCCCGAGCAAGGCGCCGTTCGATCTCGTCGAGAAGCGCAAGGGTGGCGTGCGCCTGTTCGTGAAGCGCGTGTTCATCATGGACGACGCGCAGGAGATCGTGCCCGAATGGCTGCGCTTCCTGCGCGGCGTCGTCGACAGCGAAGACCTGCCGCTCAACGTGTCGCGCGAGATCCTGCAGAAGGACGCAACGACGCGCTTCATCAAGAAGCAGGTTGTGGGCAAGACGATCTCGCTGCTCGAAGACCTCGCCAAGGAAGGCGAGACCGAACGCACCGTCGATGGCGAGACCAAGAAGGTGCGCCGCTACGAGACGTTCTGGGAGGAGTTTGGCCGCGTGCTCAAGGAAGGCGTCTACCACGACATCGAGTCGCGCGAGCGCCTCGCCGGCCTGCTGCGCTTCCACAGCTCGAGCAACGACGGCTGGCACGGGCTGCAGGACTACGTGGCGCGCATGCCCGCCGACCAGAAGTCGATCTACTACGTCGCGGCCGACAGCCTGGCTACGGCGAAGGCGAGCCCGCACATCGAAGCGCTGAAGAAGCGCGGCTTCGAAGTGCTGCTGATGACGGACACCATCGACGAGTGGATCGTCGATGCGCTGCGCGAGTTCGACGGCAAGCCGTTTGTCTCGGCTGCCAAGGGCGCGCTCGACCTGCCCGAGTCCGACGAACAGAAGCAGGCGAAGGAAGAGAAGCAGAAGCACTTCGGCCCGATGCTCGAACGCGTGCAGAAGGTGCTCGACGCCAACGTCAAGACCGTGCGCGTCACCGACCGCCTCACGGACTCGCCCGCGTGCCTCGTCAGCGACGAGCACGGCATGAGCGCGCGCCAGGAACGGGTGCTGCGCGAGGCTGGTCACGAGGTGCCCAACCAGAAGCGCATCCTCGAACTGAATCCCGACCACGCGGTCGTGAAGAAGATGGAAGCGCTGCAGGACGAGGCCCAGTTTGCCGACTGGTCGAGCCTGCTCTACGACCAGGCACTGCTCGCCGAAGGCACGCTGCCGGCGGATCCCGCGGCGTTCAGCAAGCGGGTCGCAGCGCTGATGGCCAAGGCCTGAAGCGCCGACGCGCCCCTGGGCCTGGCAGGGGCGCACCAGAAGCTTGTGCAGACGCGCGCGAGCGACTAAGCCGGTGGCCGCACCAACCAATGGAACCGACGACCACCCCCGCACAGCTCCTCGAGCGCCTGCAATGGCGCTATGCCACCAAGCAGTTCGACCCCGCGCGCCCGATCGCCCCTGACGCGTGGGCGGCGCTCGAAGATGCGCTCGTGCTCGCCCCATCTTCGTTCGGGCTGCAGCCCTGGAAGTTCCTGGTCGTCGAGGACCCGGCCCTTCGCCAGCAACTGCGCACAGCGTCGTGGAATCAGTCGCAGATCACCGACGCGAGCAAACTCGTGGTGTTCCTTGGTCTGCGCACCATGACCATCGAAGACATCGACCGCTACCTGCAGCGGACCAGTGAAGTCCGCGGTTTACCCGTGAGCACGTTCGACGGTTACCGCAAGGTGCTCGTCAACTTTGTGCAGAGCGGGTGGGCTAGCAAGGACCTGCTGGGCTGGAATACGCGGCAGGTCTACATCGCGCTCGGTCAATTCATGACGAGCGCCGCGATGCTCGGCATCGACACCTGCCCGATGGAAGGCATCGATATGGCCGCCTACGACCGCATTCTCGGTCTTGGCGACAGCCCGTTCACGACCGTGTGCGCGTGCACCGCTGGACATCGCAGCGCCGCCGACAAGTATGCGGCGACGCCCAAAGTCCGCTATGCGAAGGACGCCGTCATCGAACGGCGGTAAGCACCCGACGCCCTACAGGTAGGTGTAGGTCGTCGTCGTCGAGCAACCGCCCGGCGTGGTCAGGACCACCTGGGCCTGGCCCACTGCACCCGGCGGCGTGCGCACGGTCACGGACGTGGCCGATGCCGCGAGCACGTTCGCCGGGGCGCCACCGATCGTGACGGTCGTTCCAGCGGCGAAACCCGCGCCCTGGATCACGAAGATCGCGTTGCCGGCCGACGTGCCCGAACCGAGCAGCGTGCCGGTGACGGTCGGGGTGGGATTCAAAGCGCTGGCGACCTGCAGCCCGTCCGGGTTGCGAACGACGACCTGCGAGCCACACGGCAGGTTTGCCGGGACGGGGAACACGACCTGGGTAGCCGTGATCGACGACGGCACCACCGGCGAGCCGTTCACGGCGACCGTGAGCCCGGGCACGAAGTGGGTTCCCGTCACGGTGATCGATGCCCCCGGTGCCGCGCTAAGCGGATTGACCGAGCTGATCGTCGGCGCCGCAGACGGGGTGATATGGAGGTCGATCGCGTTGGACAAACCGAGCGAGAAGGGCGTGTTGGTAGCCGCGACAACGGCCTGCAGCGTGAGGTCGATGGGGAACCCGACCAGACCCGTCGGAATCTGCAGCGTGTGCGGGGCCGGGCTCGACGGCAGCCAGGCCGGCAGCCAACCAAAACTGTCGGCCAGCACAAATACCGAAGCCCCGATTGGCAGCATCGGCATGCACGCGTTGCCAAAACCGAGGTTGGTGCCAGGAGCGCCCGGCGTCGGCAGCGGCGTCAGCAGCAACACATATCCCGCCGGACCACCGGCGCCGACCGGCGCCGCCATGTTGATCGAGAACGGCTGGTACGTCGACAGCGCAACCTCGCGCAGCGGACCACCCGTCGCCCCATTCACCGTCAGCACATCCTGCCCCAGACTGCCTTCGTAGCAGGCGTCACGGAGCGGCGTCGACGTCCAGGACCACGACTGGATGTCGACGGTCTCGTAGAGGCTGCCTGCACCGGTCGTTGCGCAGAAACCAAGCCAGCAAAGCCCCGTCGCCAACGTTGGCGCTGGTGCCACGGCACCACTGAGATAGGTGCCGCCGCTGAGGAAGTTGTACGGACGCGAGATCGCCGGCGTCGTCGCGTTGTCGACGAAGACCTCGATCGTGCCAGGGACGTAGCGCACTCGCAGCGTGTGCAGCTGACCGTTGCTGAGGATCACGCCAGGCGTGTTGCGACCGATCGAGTATTGCTCGTTCTCGTGATTGCCCTGCGCTCCGCGCGTGTGGATCGTCAACTCATTGGCACTCGTATCACCAAGGAACCCGTCCTGATAGGTGTCGAGCTCGATCGCAATCGAGTTGCGGATGCCGACCGCGCCGTTGGAGCCATTGCCGTAGCCCATGCCCCACACGGTGCCACCCATGGTGTTGATGCCGTTCGGATCATCGTGGATGACCAGCGCCATGCCTTCGGCCTTGGTGCCAGCAACCGGCGGCGTGATGCGGAACGTGAACGTCGTGTCGAAACCACTGATCACCGGCATCGCCGTGCGGTGCCACGCCCAGCCCGTCTGCTGGATCGCATTCGTCAGCCGCACCGAGGTTCCACTCTGAACGGCATTGCCAAGCAACGACAAGGTGCTGACGCTGCTGAAGTCCGTGTATTGGAACGACTGCGCCGAGAGCGCCGCAGTGAGGAGAAAACAGGGAAGCGCCGTAGCGCGGAGTCGGTTCATCATGCCAGCGAGAAAGTAAGCGAGGGGATTGGGCGGCGAAGTGTACCAGGCCTGCCTACGCTCGCGGTGCGGATCCCGACAACCTCCGGGTCGCCACCCAATCCCCATGGCATGGGCTATTGCGCACCACAGCAACCCCGGGGCACGACGGCCCATCCTTGCCATCCAGCGCTGGATCGCACGCTGCCGATATCCCCCGGACAATCGACATGCGAACTTTCCGTAACTGCCTCATGCCATTGCTACTGCTATTGCTCGCGCAATGTGGCAGTCGCCCAGCGACGGACGCTTCGACAAGACGACCGCTGCGCATCGGCATCGACCTGTGGGCGGGCTACTACCCACTCGTCCTGGCTGAGGAATTGGGTTACCTGCGTGAAGGCAACGTAAACGTCGAGATCTCGATTCCCAAGAACACGAGCCGCATGCTCGCGCAGTTCGCGGCACGCGACTACGACGCGGTCTGCGTGTCCTGCGCGGATGTGATCACCGTGACACGCGCAGTTCCCGAGCTTCGCATCGCGTTGTTGTCCGATGAGAGTTCGGGTGGCGATCAAGTCTTCTCGAAGACCCTGATCACGAGTGCCGCCGACCTGCGCGGCAAGCGCATCGCCACCAACTTCGGCGGGTTTGGCGAACTCCTCGTGCAGCGCTTTCTCGCCAAGCACGGGGTGTCGGTGGCGGAGGTCACACTCGTCAATACCGAGGCCTCCGACATTCCCAAGCGCCTGGCCGCCGGCGACATCGATCTTGGCCATACCTGGGAGCCTTACGCAACCGAGGCGCAGCAGCTGGGCATGCACAAGGTGTTCTGCAGCAGCGAGACACCAGGACTCATCCTCGACGGCCTCGTGTTTGACGGTGAAGTCGCCCGACAACGCGAGCCCGAAGTGCAGGCGGTCGTGAAGGCCTGGTTTCGCGCTCTCGACTGGTGGCACGCCCACCCCAGTGAAGGCGACCTCCGCCTCGAGAAGCGGCTGAAACTGGCCCCTGGACAAGCACGCCCCTCCGGCATCCGCCTGCTCGACCTCGCCGACAACAAGACCCTCATGAGGAGCACCGATGCTGTCGCCCCTCTGCAAAGTTGTCTGCAGAGCTACATCGACTTCTTCGCCGCGCGCGGGCTGCTGCTCAAGCGACCCGATCCCCGAACCATGTTCGGCATCACCATCCTCCCATAACCCATGGGCATTCGCCTGCAGATCCTGGCCACGCTGGGCCTCGTCACCCTGCTCCCCACCGGGGCGCTGGTGATGTTGTCCTACGAGCGAACGGCTAGCGAGATTGAGCAACGGGTCGATCGCAGCATGCAGGCGCTTGCCGATCGCACGGTGGCGCACCTCGACGGCCACCTCACCGGCCTGCTCGAAGACGTTCGCGCCATTGCCACGCTGCCGACGCTGCGCAAGGCTCTGGACCAGGACGCCAGCGAACCGGATCGCCTGCTCGCCAGGGACCTTCTGCGCAGCCTGCTGGATCGCGACCCGGTCAACAGCGTCGCCTGTGGTCTGCTCGATGCGCGAGGACGAGTGCTCGTCGATTCGGACGGCAGCTGCACCGGGCGCGATGAGATCGCGATGCCCGACGTGGCGCCGCTGCTGGCGGGCGGCACGCCGTGGGCCGGAACGGCGCATTGGGACGACGGCGCCTTCCCCGTGCTCACGTTCGCGAGCAGCGTGCGCAACCCTCAGGGCCACGTGATCGGCGTGCTCCGCCTCGTGCTGGAGGCCGCTTGCCTGCAACACCTGCTCGGACGCACCGACCTCGCGGATGACAGCTCCACGTTGCTGCTGCTCGACCAGGACGGTCGCGTGCTCGCCGATGCAAACTCGCCGGCGCGACGCCTCGCCAACACCCAACTGCGCCTGCCGGCGACCAACGGCAAAGTCGCGGTCGACTGGTACGCGCCGGGGTCGCAGCAACGTTCGTCTGGCCTTGCAATCATCACGCCGCTCTCCACACTGCCTTGGCGGCTGATCGTCTGGCAGACCGAGGATGTCTATGAGGCCCCGGTAGACCACCTGCTGGATAGCACGCTGCTGCAGTGTGGCGTCGCCGCGGCCCTGCTCCTGCTGGCTGCGGCCGTGGCCTCCGCACTCGTGGCAGCACCCATTCAACGCCTCGAACTCGCCGCCCAGAGCATCGCCGACGGCAATCTGACGACGCCGATCCCCATCGGCAGCGGCGAGATCGGGACCCTTGGACGCACCCTGCAGCAGATGAAGGATCGGCTGTTGGCCACGATGGCGTCACTGCAGGAAGCTGCCGCCGACGCCACCTTGGCCTCGCAGGTCAAATCCCAGTTCCTGGCCAACATGAGCCATGAACTGCGCACGCCGATGACAGCCATCATCGGCTACACCGAGATGCTCGCCGAGGATGCAAACCTGCCCCCGCAAGCGCGCGAGCAATCGCAAACCGTTCTTCGCAACGCGCGCCATCTGCTCGAACTCGTCAATGAAGTGCTCGATCTCGCGAAGGTCGAAGCGGGCACGATGCAGCCTGATCCCGTCGATTTCTCGCCGAAGGACCTGTTGCAAAGCGTCATCGAACTGCTGCAGGTCCAGGCGCGCAGCAAGGGCATCATGCTGCGCCTCGAAAGTTCGCCCCTGCCAGCCCAGGTTCGCTCCGACCAGTATCGTGTTCGCCAGATCCTGCTCAACCTGATCGGCAATGCGATCAAGTTCACGGACTGTGGCGGCGTCACCCTGCGCGCGTCCGCGGCCCCTGTCGCCAATGGCGGGATGGTGCTGCGCTGCGAGGTCATTGACACGGGCACCGGAATTGCCCCGGAACGCGTCCGCGAGCTGTTTCAGCCGTTCTCACAAGTCGACGAGAGTATGTCGCGGCGCCACGGCGGCACCGGCCTTGGCCTCGCCATCTCACGCAAGATCGCGCAACTGCTCGGCGGCGAGATCGAGGTCTCGAGCACGCCAGGGGCAGGCAGCACGTTCACCCTGATCGTGCCAATCGAAGTGCGCGACACCATCGTCACGCGCACCGAGACCAAACCGTTGGTTGCGAAGCTCAGCGGCCGCATCCTGCTCGTCGAGGATGGCAAGGACAACCAGAAGCTGTTTACCCACATCCTGCGCAAGGCGGGTGCCGAGGTCCTGCTCGCCGACAATGGGCTCGAAGCGATTTCGGCGCTGTGTCGCGGCGGGGACCCGCTGGCCGGCCTGATGACCCCGCTGCCGTGCGACCTCATCCTCATGGACATGCAGATGCCGGTCCTGGATGGCTACGACGCCACGCGCCGCCTGCGTGATCTCGGCCTCACCATCCCCATCGTCGCCTTGACTGCGCATGCGATGGCCGGTGCGCAGGAAGACTGCATGCAGGCTGGCTGCGATGCTTGCGCAACAAAACCCATCCCAGGCAAACAGCTCTTGCAGGGTTGTGAGGAATGGATCCTGCGTTCGCAGCAGCGCTCAAACAGCGGGACCCAATAGCTGCCGCAGCGCTTCGTGCCAGACCCGCGCCTTCTCGGTGCGCGAGATGCTGGCGTGAGCCGGACTCGTCGACGGTAGAAGAATCACCGGCAGAGGCACCGCGGAAGGCTCCGTCGTCATCTGCCTCGAACGCTGCAGGGACCGGAACGCCTTGCCACCATTGCAGAGCACGCCCCGCAAGCCCGGATGGCTCGCCCCGAAGCAAGCCAGATCGTTGTGACGTTCCGTGCCGGCCCGGATTGCAGTATCGAGGCTACCATCCCGTTCGCACGCTTGCAGCACGTCCCAGACCGCGATGCCAAAGCGGCACAGATGCTGCACGCGGGAGCCGTACTCGATCTTCGGGTCATACCCACAGAACTCGCCCAGGATCGGCCAGAACGCATTCTGCGGGTGCGCATAGTACTGACCAGCCTGCAATGACTTCACCCCCGGCATGCTGCCGAGGATCAGGACCCGCGCCGCGGCCGTTTCGATCGGTGGGAAGCTGAAGATGCGGGCCACCCACGCAATGTAGCAAAGGCTGCTTAGGATGGCCGCACCAAGGACCAGGACGGTTGCACCACGCTGCCGTTGTCCTATCGCTGTCGCCTCATGCCCATGCACCTGCCCACCTTCTCCCAACGCTACCTGCAGGAACTGCCGGGCGACAAGCTCACGACGCCGGCCGCTCGTCAGGTGCACGGCGCGCTGTGGTCGCGAGTGTTGCCCACGCGGGTGCCGAATCCCCGCCTACTCGCCTACTCGCAGCCACTCGCCAACGAACTCGGCATCGACAGGGCCTTGATGGGCGAAGCCTCCACCGCGGCAGTGCTCGGCGGCAACGCGCTATGGCCTGGTATGGCGCCGTACGCAGCCAACTATGGTGGACACCAATTTGGTAACTGGGCCGGGCAACTTGGTGACGGGCGCGCCATCGTGCTCGGCGAATTGCTGCGCGCCGACGGCGAGCGCTTCGAAGTGCAACTGAAGGGCGCTGGCCCGACCGCCTACTCCCGCGCCGGCGACGGCCGCGCCGTCTTGCGCTCGTCGATCCGCGAGTTCCTCTGCAGCGAGGCGATGTTCCACCTCGGCGTGCCCACCACGCGCGCACTGTCGCTCGTGGCCACCGGCGAAGATGTCGTGCGCGACATGTTCTACGACGGCAACGCGATGGCCGAACCAGGCGCAATCGTGTGCCGCATCGCCCCGTCCTTCCTGCGCTTTGGCAACTTCGAACTGCCCACGTCCCGCGGCGACATCGAACTGCTGCAAAAACTCGGCGCGTTCACGCTTCGGCATTGGTTTGCTCACCTTGGTGAACCTTCGAAGGCCGCCTACGCGGCCTGGTTTCGCGAAGTCGCCGAACGCACCGCGCGCCTCATGGCGCAGTGGCAAGCGGTCGGATTCGTGCACGGTGTGATGAACACCGACAATCTCTCGATTCTCGGTCTCACGATCGACTACGGCCCCTACGGCTGGATCGATGACTTCGATCTCGGCTGGACGCCCAATACGACAGATGCGCGGCAGCGGCGTTATGCGTTTGGCAATCAGCCAGCCATCGGGCTCTGGAATATCGAACGCCTTGGCCTTGCCATCCTGCCATTGCTCGACGACGACGAAACGGCGCTGGACGAAGGCCTGCAGGCTTTCCAGCAAACCTACGCCGCCGAAGCCAGCCAGCGTTTTGCGGCCAAGATCGGCCTCATCTTCAGCTCAGCACACGGCGACGGCGCGTTGCTGCAGGATCTGTTCACGTGGCTCGGCGGAGCCGAGACCGACATGACGCGCTTCTTCCGCGCGCTCTCGAGCGTGGTCACGCTACCCGCGGCACCAACGGCTGTGCCGGCCGTGCTCGCCGCGGCGAGTTATGCCCCCATCTCGGCCGCGCGCGAAGAGTCGTGTGTTGCATGGCTGCAACGCTGGTGGCAACGCACACGCGCCGAGAATCGCACGCCCGAGCAGATCGCGCAGGCAATGAACGCCACGAATCCGTGGTTTGTGCTGCGCAACTGGGTCGCGCAGGAGGTCATCGATGCGGCGCACGCGGGCGACCTCAGCAAACTGCACACTGCGCTCACGGTGCTTCAACAGCCCTTTCAGGAACAGCCCGCTCACACCGCCTGGGCCGAGAAACGGCCCGAATGGGCACGTTCGAAGCCTGGCTGTTCCGCGTTGTCGTGCAGCTCGTAAAGCACCCACCCGTTCAATAGTGCAGACGGAGCAGGCGGGCGCCGTCCACGCCAAGGGTCACGACGAACAGACAGTCGTAGTCCTCGTCCTTCATCGTCACGGGTTCGATGACCCCAAGTTCTTTGAGCAGGGCGGGCACGGTATTGGAGTGGCCGGCCACCACGACCACCTCACCGAGATGGTCTTTGCGCACTCGCCCAGCAAGCTCCTTCGTCTTGCCCGCCGGCAAGACTTCCGCGGTGAGTTTCCGACTCTCACACAACGGGCGCACGGTCGCCTGCGTGCGCCGGTAATCCGTCGCAAACACGGCGTTCACCGACAACGACGCGAGCACGCGCTGCAGTCGTTCGCTGCGCGCTTTGCCAATCTCGTTGAGATCGGGATCCTCACCGTCCCCCTTCTCCGCGTGACGCACGACCACCACCGTCGTGCACGCGGGCACTCGCTGCTCGGCAAACGCTCGAATGCGCTCGACGACGCCGCGCGCGACGTCGTTGGGGATCGGGATCGAGAGGTTGTATTGGCGCACAACCCACTGATCACCGCGCTTCTCCAACACGCCAGAACCCCGGCACTCTCCATATCCCTCGTTGTCGAGCATCTCGTCAAACCACGCGAGAGCCTCGCCCGCGGCCATCGAGACATGGCGTGAAATCGGCACGTAGGTCCACGCCGGCCCACGCTCGAAGTATGGCAAAGCAAAGGCCCGAAACTCCTGACCCGTCCACCGCTCAGTTCCATCGGTGCCAAGAAACACCGCATCATCAGGCAACAAAGCGAAGTACTTCTTCTCGTCGCCCTTCGCCGCAGCATCGTGGAACGCATCGAGCGCGGCGGACACTTCGCCAGCAGCACCGGCCAACGTTCGTTCGGCAAAGAGCGCAGCGAAGTGCTCCGCAAAGTTCGCGGCGTCTGGTTCGCCCGCCACCGCTACCACCTGGGGCTTGAGCCCAGCTTGCCGCAAACGCGCGAGATTGCGGGGCGTGGCCGCCGCCGCTTCCCGCTCACTGGTGGCCACCAACAAAGCCACCCGGCGCCCGTGCAGTCGCGCCAACGCCGGTTCCCGCTCTGGCACCGCAGCCGGCCAGGCAGTGATGGACTGAAACTCCTGCGGCTGGGCCAACCCGATTCGCCAGACAGCCTCCACAGCCGCAGGCTCGGCCCCGGCGAGGTACATGCCACCTTGCGCAATGCAGAAGGTCTGTCGCAGATGCTGGAGCAACAGGGGCAGATCGTGTTCGCGCCCTGCGCACACCGGACTCACAACGACCCACCCGCGCTCGCCCAGCGCCCCCCAATACCGCTGCATGCCGGCCGCGACCGCGGCTTCGTCCATGGCACCTGCCGGCATTGCAAACAGCAGCGGATACGCGCGTTCGGCGGCGAACTGCGGCGGCAGCACCACCGCATAACGCAACGGCGCTTCCGCCTTGGGGACCGGCAACTCCCGAAACTCCACATGCGGCGCCTGCCCACGCAGCAGGGCCATCGGAGCCAGCAGAACGAGAGCGAGCCCGGCGAGGGGAGAACACAACTTCATAAGGAGATGTCTACCCGATGCGCACCCTCAGCGCAGCGACGAGCTCGCGCTGCCTGGCCGCTGGCACCCTCTCGCTGAGAAAGGGGTAGAGGCCGCGCCGTTCGCGCAGATCATGGTGCAGCATGAGGTTCTTGTAGGTCGCCTGGCGATCCAGCAGCTCCAGCAAGGCGTGGTCGTCCGGCGAACGCTCAAGGGCCGCCACCCGGGTGGCGAAGTCGGCGAGGAAGTCGCGCATCTTGCTGTGTTCGCCCAAGAACAAGCGAACCGGCGCATCGGTGCGATCCCCACCCAGCGAGTCGTAGAGCGGCAACACCACACCCTCTTCATCCGCCATGTGGTCCCCGATCGTCGCCCGGTACGACTGGAGACACTGCAGAGCCCGCACAAAGTCGCGATCGAGCAGCGCCACCTGGTGCGCGTGCATGTCACGATCGAGCTGATCGTGAAGGCCCATCATCGTGCGTTCGAGCACGGTCGCGTCGGCGTCATTCATCACGCGCGGGAAGCTACCGCACCCTGGGGCACCTGCACAGGCCGCAACTTCGCCGTGAACGCCCGCAGCAGCGGGGCTTCTTCGACGATATCGAGGCCACGAATGTGCTCGCGGCGTTGCATCAGTTCGGCAAACGACTCGATGACCCAGTCAATGTGACTTTGGGTGTAGACGCGTCGCGGCAGGCACAAACGCACCAGATCGTGGTCCGCGACCACAGGCTTGCCGGTTGCGCGATCGGTATACCCAAACATGAGCGTGCCGATCTCGACCGAACGCACGCCTCCCTGCAGGAACAACTCACAGGCGAGCGCCTGCCCCGGCAATTGCTGCACCGGAATGTGCGGCAACATCGCGCGCGCATCGACATAGACCGCGTGCAACCCAAACGGCTGCACCACCGGCACCCCCAGCTGGCTCAGGTGCGACGCAAAGTAGTGTGCACTCGCTTCGCGATAATGCAGATACTCGGGGTCCAACACTTCGCGCAGGCCTTGCGCAAGCGCCGCGAGATCGCGGCCCGCGAGGCCACCATAGGTCGGGAAACCCTCGGTGAGGATCAACAGGTTCTTCACCTTGTTCGCAACCGCATCGTCGTTGCAACACAGCAGGCCACCAATATTGACGAGGCCGTCCTTCTTGGCCGAGATCATGCAACCATCTGCCAGATCGAACATCGCACGCGCAATCTTCGGCAGCGGCACGTTCTGCCACTCCGGATCGAGGCGGTGGATCCACCACGCGTTCTCGGCAAAACGCGCCGCATCGAGAAAGAACGGAATGCCGTAGCGGCGATACAGCGCGCTGACGCCCCGCAGATTCTGCATCGAGACGGGCTGTCCGCCGACGCGGTTGTTCGTGATCGTGAGCAGCCCGATCGGCACGCTCCCCTTCGGCTGCGCCGCCAACCACGCCTCAAGCTTTACCAGATCGAGGTCGCCCTTCCAGGCCGCCGCCGCCGCGAGATCCGCCGCCTGTGGCGCCACGAAATCCACCGCCGCGGCGCCGAGGAACTCGACGTTGGCACGCGTGGTGTCGAAGTGCGCGTTGTTGGGCACCGCCTGCCCAGGCATGACCATGCAACCGAACAAGATGCGTTCGGCAGCACGCCCCTGATGCACCGGGAACACGTGCCGGTAGCCGGTCAGGTCGCGCACCACCGCTTCCAGTTCGTAGAAGGAACGGCAGCCGGCATAACTCTCGTCGCCGGTCATGATCGCCGCCCACTGCTGTGCCGACATCGCACCAGTGCCCGAATCCGTCAGCAGATCGATCATCACGTCCTCGGCCCGCACGAGGAACAGGTTGTGATGAGCCTTGGCGAGAATGGTCTCACGCTCGGCGGCAGTCGTGATCCGGAACGGCTCGACAGCCTTGATGCGGAACGGTTCGAGGACGGTCTTCACCAAGACAGCTTGCAGGGCAGGAGCGACCGGTGCGAGGTGCCCAACTGCGTAGCTCGCTGGGGCCCTATGACGGGGAGAAGCCGGCAACCGCGCTGCCAGAGCAGATCGGTGGCCGGGTCACAGCTTGCATTCGCGCGAGCACGCGCGGCCGGCGGCGGGCCGAGAGAGCCAGCCGCCATCGCAACCGCCATCGATTGCGGGGCACGCGAGCCGGCACTCAAGGCGCCAGGCTCGCGCGCGATCAGCAACTCACAGGTTGCCGATGCCGAGGTCGACACCGTTCGAGGACACCGCGCCGAGGGCCGTGAGGCCAGCGGCCGGGTCATACACAAACGCCTGGGCCAGGATGTGCAGGCCAATCGCGTTCGGGACGTTGAACGCCGTGGCGTTCGTCGAGGAGCCGAGCGGCAGGAACAGCAGCGTGACCAGGTTGTCCGTGTACTGCGAGCAGGTCGCCATGCCCAGCGGCGTCAGGTCGAGCGCCGGGTTCGTGAAGCCGAGCGTGATCGCGCCGAACGGAGCCGTCGCCGAGATGTTGCTCGTGTTGAAGTTGAGGCTCGTGCCGGCCAGCGGACGGGCCGAGGTCGTGAGCGCGAGCGGGAGGACATCCGCCGCACCGAGGGTGAAGGTCGACGGCAGCGTGGCGCTGATGTCGCGGTTGCCCGGGTCGACCGACGCGCCACCAGGCGAGTAGCCAACGAGGCGGCCGTTGCCGGCAGCGCTCATGTTCTGCCACAGCATGTGCACATTGCCCGTGGCCAGATCAAACTGCATCTGCGAGGTGCTGCCAGGGCCGGCCGCGGCGCCGAAGTCCCAGACGTCGTCCCACGTGATGTAGGCGATGCCGTTCACTTCTTCGAACTTGATCTGACCACTGCCCACGAGGTTCGGGCTGTAGTCGTGCCAGCTCCACCAGCCAGTCTGCGACGCATTCAGGAAGGTCGCAACCACTGGCGTCCAAGCCGTGCCGTTGCCGGACGCGACCGAGACATAGCCGTTCGAGCAGACCGTGAGGCTGCCCGTCGACCCACCCGGGTAGTTGAAGCTGCCGGACAGCGTCACCGCGGCCTCGGTGTCGTCACCGAGCGCGAGGACCTGCGCCGTAGCCGAAGGCGCGACGTAGGTCGTCGTGCCGGGCAGCACCAGGTAGCCATTGCCCGTGTTGAGCATCGACAGCGAGCTGTTCGACAGGTCGAACTGAGCCGAGCTGGCGAAGTTCTCGTAGACCGAGCTCTGGCGAGAAACGCAGCCAGCGCCGTAGTTCGTGCGGGTCGCGACCGTGCCCGAGCCCGAGACGCTGTAGTAGATGCTGCCGTTCCACACGCGGGGGTTGTTGATCGCACCCGTGAAGATGCCACCGGACGCGCCGGCTTGCAGGGTCATCTCGGCCGTGCTGTAGGTCTGGTTTGCGCCAGTGCCGTTGGTGTATGCCGGACCGAGCGTGCCGACGTACGTGATCGCGACCCCGTAGGTGCCGGGCGTGAGGACGAACGGCGACGTGATCGGCGCCACCGTCGGCGTGCCCTGTGCGGAGGCGGTCACGCTGGCCGTGCTGCCCATGAGCGTCCAGGCCGCGGCGTTGGTGTCGTTGCCGACCCACGTGGTGGGAACGGTCCAGAACTCGAGCACGCTTGCACCCGTGCCGCCGAGGGCGTTGACGTCGAGCTGGTTGATCGTCAGCGGTGCATTGACGGTCAGGTCAAAGTAGACCGCCGTGTTGCCGCCGAGGCCGTTGCCGCCGGCATAGAGAGTGGTGAGAGGAGACTGCGCCGGCAGGGCCA
>JADZDL010000403.1 GCA_020851075.1 Planctomycetota bacterium
GCCGGGCAGCGACGGCACGCGCAACATCAGCGGCAGGTGGTCGATTTTGACCAGTTGCTCGCGGCGCTGTATGCGCTCGGCATCGACAACGCGATCGTCGAGATCGACGGCGAAGAGGTGCCCGGACTCGATGGTGCGGCGTCGGAGTTCTTCCGCGGCCTGCAGAACAGCGGCAGCGTCGAACTGCGCGCGGTGCGGCCGATCTACTCCGTGAAGCAGCCGATCTACGTGCGCGAGGGTTCGGCGAGTCTCGTGGCGCTGCCGGGCACCGGCAAGCTCACGATCGAATACCACCTCGACTACCAGGCGAAGAACAGCTCGGCGGCAGGTGCCA
Organism: Planctomycetota bacterium; assembly: GCA_020851075.1. Classification (GTDB taxonomy): domain Bacteria; phylum Planctomycetota; class UBA1135; order UBA1135; family UBA2386; genus JADZDL01. The sequence continues at coordinate 335 of JADZDL010000403.1, forward strand.
AGCAGCCGGGCGCCAAGCAGATCGTTGGCTTCGAGCTGTCGGCCGAGAACTTCGAACGTGATATCGCACCGGCGCGCACGTTCGTGTTTGAGCACGAAGTCGAGGCGCTGCGCGCGGCGGGGCTTGGCAAGGGCGCGACGTCGCAGAATACGCTGGTGGTGGGGCCTGATGGCCCGCAGGCCAATACGCTGCGTTGGGACGACGAACTCGCGCGGCACAAGATCCTCGACCTGATCGGCGACCTCGCCAATGCGGGGGTCGACCTCGATGCGCACATCATCGCGACGCGTTCGGGCCACGGCCTCAACATGGCGCTCGTGCAGCGCATCCAGGAAGAGCGCGAACGTGAGCAGGAGCAGGGCGAAGCGCCGATCGACTCGGGCCTCGATATCCGGCAGATTCTCAACCTGCTGCCGCATCGGTATCCATTCCTGCTCATCGATCGGGTGATCGAACTCGATGGCTTCCAGCGCGCGGTTGCGATCAAGAACGTCACCATCAACGAGCCGTTCTTCCAAGGCCACTGGCCCGAACAGCCGATCATGCCAGGTGTGCTGCAGCTCGAAGCGATGGCGCAGCTCGCCGGCGTGCTGCTGCTGCGCAAGCTCGAAAACACCGGCAAGCTCGCCGTGTTGTGGAGCATCGACAAGGTGAAACTGCGCGGGGCCGTGGTGCCCGGCGACCAGTTGCGCATCGAAGTCGAGACGATCCGCGCCAAGCCCCAGGTTGGCCACGTGCGCGCGCGCTGCAAGGTCGCAGGGCGGTTGGTCGCCGAGGCCGAACTGAAGTTCACTCTGGTCGATGCCTGAGCCGCGCAAAGGGAATCCATCCGTGACGTCGAAGCAACCTCTCGGACGCAAGGTCCGCATCGGGGTGGTCGGAGTCGGCCACCTTGGCAAGCATCACGCGCGGCTGCTGCGCGAACTCGACTGCGAACTTGTCGCCGTCGCCGATCCGACCGAAGCCGCGCGCGAGCATGCGCAGAAGACCTGGGGTGTGCGCGCGTATGCCGACCACCGCGAGCTGCTGGGTCAGGTCGACGCCGTCAGCGTCGTCGTGCCGACCAAATTGCACCGCGAAGTCGCCAGCGTGTTCCTTGAGAACGGCGTCGATGTGCTGGTCGAAAAGCCGATTGCGCGCACTTCGGCCGATGGCCAGGCGCTCGTCGATCTGGCCACCAGACACGATCGCATCCTGCAGGTCGGCCACGTCGAACGCTTCAATCCGGCGCTGCGCGGCATCGAAGAGATCGGCCGCAGTGCGCGCTACATCGAGTCGCATCGGCTGGCACCGTTCACGTTCCGCAGCACGGATATCGGCGTCGTGCTCGACCTCATGATCCACGACCTCGACCTCGTGCTGGCGCTCGTGCGCAGCGAGATCGTCTCGGTCGAAGCGTTCGGCGGCGCGGTGTTCACGCCGGCCGAGGATATGGCGTCGGCGATCATCAAGTTTGCGAACGGCGCCGTCGCCCACCTGACCGCCAACCGCGTTGCCCTGAAGCCGCTGCGCAAGATGCGCGTGTTCAGCAAGGAAGGCTACGCGAGCCTCGACTTCCAGACCGGCCAGGGAATGCTCGTCACCAAGGCCCCGGGCTGGGACTTCGAGAAGCTCGACCTCAACGCGATCGATCGTTCGCAGATGGGCGACCTCTGGAAGTTCGTGTTCGACGGGTTGCTGAAGGTCGAGAACCTGCAGCTCAACGAAGGTAATCCGCTGCAGGAAGAACTCGCCGCGTTCCTGCGCTGCGTGCAGGATCGTTCGGTGCCCGTGGTGACCGGTGCGGACGGTGTCGCCGCCGTGGCCGCCGCCGAACAGGTGATGGCCGCGATCGCGAAGAACCGTTGGCACTGAGTCCCCGGGGCCTGCCGAACGGCGAGACCGAACGAACTGAGAATCGACGGTAGCTTTGCCTTCGCACGCGGCTAGAGTTGTTGTCCCTTCGGGGGCTCCGCTCTGCGGTTCTCGTGCTGCACGCGGGCCACAAAGTTGAACCGATGACCATTCCCCGGGTTCCGACCCTGTGGGCCAGGCGGGAGCTGGAGACGGTGTTGGCGAGATCGGGTCGTTCGCGACCAGGTTGCTGCTGACGCCGCCGGCCAGAACCCAAATGCTCCGGGGGGAGCCCACCTGAACCCAAGGGTTCAACCGGCCTCCGTCCACGGTCTTGGCGGAGCGGAGCCTCTCGATTTCCTGCCCGGTATCGCTACCGTGGTTCGTCTCGGCGCGTTCCCACCGTGATTTCGCGGGTGGGTGACCCCGAGCGCGGCGTGCCCGGTCAGGGGGCGCCGGAGCGGTCAGCGCACGCGGTGCGCCTTTTGGAGGTGGTGGTATGCGGCAGTTCGTCCTCGGGCTTTTGGTGGCGGCGTTTGTCTGGTGGGGCTACGGCTCCTTTGCGGGCAAGCCCGCTGAAGCAGGGTCTCCCGAAGGTTCGCCAGCAGGTGCCAACGGCGCTGGTGTGTTGCAGGAGGTCCTGAACGGTGGTGCCGGTGCGCAGGGGAGTGTGGCCAAAGGCGCTACGCCAGAGACCGCTCTCTCGTCGTTGCCGGGTGGTGTTGCTCCCGCGGCGTCGAATCCTGCGGCCCCGCTGCCCGCAGTGTCGGCCGCAACCGTCCAGGCGGTGCTCGATGGCCTCGCCGGTGGCGATGCGGCGTCGCACCAGCTCGGGTGGTCCCTGCTCGCCGCGGCCCCGTCAGCTCGGGGCGCCGCCGTTTCGGGCGCCGAACGGGCGCGCCTCGTCGCGGCTTTGACGCCGGCCGCAGCGGACTTCGCGTCGATGCTGAGCCAGCTTGGCAGCACCAATGCCTTCCTGCACAGCGCCGAAGGGCGCGAACAGGCGGGCAAGGTGTTCGCCGTGGCGATGGCGATGCCGGACGCCGAAGCCGTCAAGGCTGGCTCGCAGTTCTTGACCTTGTGCCTGTGCGGATCGATCCGCCGCGAGGACACGACGCAGCGCGCGTTCGTCGACCAGGCCTATGGCCAGCACCGCGTGCGCGTTGACCGCCATGTCTGTGATCCCGCCAATGTGCAGGGTTCGCGCAGCTACACGGTGCAGAAGGGCGATTCCCTGGCCCGCATCGCTTCGAAGTTCCGCCGCGAGAAGATCTTCGTCGAAGATGGCACGCTGGCGATCCTCAATCGCATCCACAACCCGAGCGCCATCCAGGTCGGGCAGAAGATCAAGGTTCCCGTCGACCCGATCGTGACCGTGCTCGAGAAGCGCAGTTACGGCCTCGCGGTCTACGTGGGCGACAGCCTGCTGCGCCTCTACTGGGTCGGCCACGGCGAACACGACAAGACGCCGCTCGCGGAGTTCACCATCATCGAAAAGCAGGAGCGGCCCGATTGGACCGCGCCGAATGGCCAGCTCTATGGTTATGGGCAGCCCGAGAACATCCTCGGCGAGTACTTCGTGAAGCTGCAGCACGAGAGCCACACGGGGTTTGGCCTGCACGGCACGCCGCAGCCGGAGACGATCTGCACGATGTCGTCGGCGGGCTGCATTCGCATGCTGGCCCCGGACATCGCCGAAGTGTTCAAGCTGCTGCCGCGCGGCACGAAGGTCGTGGTGCGCGCGACGGGATCCTGACCCCAGCGCCGCCGATTCTGCGGCTACGGCTGCAGCATCGTGATGCCGGAGACCTTCCAGGAGCGCTGCAGGGCGACGTTCTGGACGTGCTCTAGCGGGACCTCCGGCAGGCCTTCGTGTTCGAACTGCACGGGCTTGAGCTCGAACTTCGACAGGTCCTGGTCGGCATGGTCGAGGCCGGTGATGCTGGCCAGCGTGTTCCAGGACACCACCTGCCGCGCGATGCGCTGGGTCTGCTTGAGCACGGGGTTCCAGTAGGTCAGCGTCAGCGTCGATTCCCGCACCACGTCGATGCGCAGCTTGCGCCCTTCGACGTCAAGTTCGAAGGTGGCGCCGTGGTCGGCGATCCGCACGGGGGGTGGCACTTCGGCATAACCGACGACGTGCAGGCCCGGGACTTCGTCGCGTAGGCGCTGCCAGGCGAGTGCTGCGGTCACGCCGTCGAGCTTCATGCGCGAGCAGTATTCCTGGGCGAGGCTCTCGTAGACGACGCTCGGTTCGTCGCGCCGAATCGCCTCAAGCAGCACTCGCACGGTCGCTTCCGGCGTCGAGTAGTCGATCGGCACCCAGGGCGACTTGTCGGGGCCGCAGAACAGGCGGCTCAGCGAGCAGCAGCCGGACAGAGGGAGCAGGAGCGCCACGGCAGCGAGGGGGAGGAATCGGCCCATGGGCGCATGTTGCAGCCAGTTCGCGCCGATTCCCAGGCCGCATTGGCCGGAACCGCCCATGTCGCCGCCGAAGTGGGGTAGGTGCCAGCGGGCGCGTTGCCACTCACCGGGAGTTTTTGGGGGTCTCATGGCTATACTGCCCCATCCCACTTTCGCCAGCCATGCCCAGGCTGTGGCCGATAGCGGGCGCATTGGACCCTAGCCCCATGAACTGCAAACACCACGTTCTCGGATTCGTCGCCGCCCTTGTCGTCGGCTCGCTGTCGTTAGCCCAGGAAACCAAGGGCCCGGACACCAAGGGCGAGGCACCAGGCAAGCCTGCGCCGCTGCACACGCCCATGGGCCCGGTCAAGGGCGCTGCCGGCAACCCGCAATCGGGCAACTCCTGGTTTGATGTGACGGACATGGATCTCGGCACGCACTTTGGGCACGAAGAGGGGGTCGGCACGTTCCGCTTCAAGAACCCGACTGGCAAGGCGATCGCCTGGAAGAATATCCAGGGCAGCTGCACCTGCACCCGCGCGGTGTTCACGGTCGGCAATCGCCACTACGAACTGATTTCGAAGCCCGAGAAGCAGTTGGTGCGAGTCAACCAGGGGCAAAGCGGGCCCGGGGCTCGCGAAGTGGTCCAGCAGATCACCGTCGAGGATGGTGAGGAGGGTACGGTCGAGGTGCACATGGAGATGCACGGCGTCACCGGCCCGCGCCAGGCGTCGCTCGACATCCACACCACCGACGAGAACCTGCCGCAGATCAAGCTCAAGTGGCACGCCACGGGCGCGCAGATGTTCGTGGTCTCGCCCGCCGAGGTGAACCTGAACAAGATGACGTGGAACGACACGAAGGAGTTCACCGTGACGGTCACGTCGCCGCTGCAGCGCGACTTCAATATCAAGCGCATGGACGACGCCGGCAAGGGCTTCGACGTCACCTGGGAGAAGTCCATGAACGGCGATCAGGCCACCTGGACGATCCACGGCAAGTATGGCCCCATCGATGGCGAAGCCGCCGGTGGTGGTGTGCTCAAGTTCTACAGCGACATCCAGGGCGAGACGTCGTTCCTCGTGCGCGTGATGGCGTTTGTGCAGGGGCCGCTCGAAGTGAAGCCAGGTGGTTTCCTGCCGCTCGGCCAGATCAAGAAGGGCGTGGAGCTCAAGAAGGAGATCGTGTTTGAGCCCAACGATGGCACGATCCTGAAGGCGACCAAACTCTCGTTCGACAAGCTCTCGATGGCAGAGGAGTTTGTCTCGGTCTCGCAGCGCAACGACGGCGGCAAGCTCATTCTCGAACTCGTGATCTCCGCGCAGGCGCCGCAAGGCCTGATGAAGGGCGATCTGGTGGTCGAACTCGACCACCCGCTCGTGAAGGAGAAGCGCATCATGTTCAACGGCTTCGTCCGCTAGGCCAACCGGCTTGCTCCCGCACGAACTGCTGGGGACCGCAGCGGTCCCCGGTCATCGCGGGGAGCTGCGGCTGTATCGGCACGATGGCGACTACACGCTGCGCATCGATCGCCACGAATTGATGAGCAGCCGCGTGTTTGGCTCCGAGGAAGTCCTCGCCGAAGCCGCGCTGCAGAGGCTCGGGCCGAGCCCGAAGCCGCGGGTGCTGCTTGGTGGGCTCGGCATGGGCTTTACCTTGGCTCGCACGCTGGCGCTCGTGCCCGAAACCGCCGAGGTCGTCGTTGCCGAGCTGGTCCCGGAGGTCGTGCGCTGGAACGAGCAGTGGCTGGGGGACCTCACGGGGCGACCGCTGGCCGATGCGCGCGTGCGCGTTGTGGTCGGCGATGTCGCGGCGGTGCTGCGGGCTCCCGGAGCGGGTTTTGACGCGATCCTGCTCGATGTCGACAACGGCCCCGAAGGGCTCACCGCAGCCGCCAACGATGGCCTCTATGCCGCCCGCGGGCTGGGCGAAGCGAAGGCCGCCCTGCGCCCCGGTGGGGTGCTCGCGGTCTGGTCGTCGGCGCCCGATCGCGCCTTCTCGACGCGGCTGCGGCAGGCCGGCTTCGCCGTCGAGGAAGTGCGCGTGAAAGCGCGGCGGACGCGCGGACCCGTGCGTACGATCTGGGTCGCGCAGCTACCTGCTGGCCGCTAGCGACTAAGGCCGCGCGCGCCGGAAAGCCGGCTTGGACTTCGGTCGCGCAAACGGCGCGCGGGGGCCGCGCGGGCCCCGGAAGTGGCTGGCTACGCCTTCGGGATGAATGACGAGGTGCGGATCCCGCGCATCGCGCGCGCGCACGGCCTTCGCGAAGGCGTCGGCGACCGGTTCGGCGACCGCGAAGATCGACTCGTAGCGTTCGAGTTCGATTGCGCCAACCTGGTGGCTCTCGATCGCGCCGCGGCGGCAGACGTGGGCGAGGATGCGGCGCGGCTCAGCACCGTCGACGAGGCCCCAGTTGATGCGGAAGCGCACGAAGCGACCATTGTTGGCGGTGGCCCGGCGCGGCGCGGGGCTTGGGCGGTCGGCGCCAGCGAATGGCTTTTGTTGGCGCACTTCGACCGTCTCGGTCTCGGTCTCGGCCTCGGTTTCGAGGTCGCTAGAAACGACGAGTTCGGGGGCTGGTCGGGCGGAAGGCAGGGCCGGGGCGGGTTCGCGAACCGTCTCCGTCTCCCCATTCTGGGCCACCGCCATCTCGGGCACCGCTGTCTGTGCCACGGCCTTCTGCGCCACTGGCGCTGCAGCGGGGCGAGCCACCGCGCGGGCGACCGGGGCGGCCTTGTGGGGGCTGTGGCCTGGCATCGGGCGCATGCCCGGTGCCGAGGCGAACTCGACCGGCTGGCGGCCCTGGCGGGCGGCGAGTTCGGCGAGCAAGGCGGCGATCACTTCGGCCGGGGGATGCTGTTCGGCGAGGTGGCCGGCGATCGCGAGGTCGGCTGCGCCGAGCCCTTCGCTGCGCCGCTTCTCCACCTGGGCAACCAGCTGGTTGCGCTGCAGCGCGCGCACGTCATCGGCGGTCGGAATCGCGCGCCACTGGATGCGCACGCCGGCGTGCTGCAACAGGCGGCGGATCGCGGCTTCGCGCGCGCGCGGCACCAGGATCACGCTGGTGCCCTTCTGCCCGGCGCGACCCGTGCGGCCGCTGCGATGCGTGTAGGCTGCCGAGTCGATCGGCGCTTCCATGTGCATGACGCTGGCGACGTCGGGAATGTCGAGGCCGCGGGCGGCGACGTCGGTGGCGACGAGCACCTGGATCGTGCCGCGCTTGAACGCGGCGAGCGTGCGCGTGCGCTGCGCCTGCGTGAGGTCACCCGAGAGCGGGGCCGCGCGGAAACCGTCGCCATCGAGCTTGTCGGCCAACGACGTGGTGTCTTCGCGCGTGCGCACGAAGACCAGCACGCGGCGGTCGGTTGCGAGCAGCAAGTGGTTCACGAGCACGCCGTAGCGATCGCGCGCGTTGATGAGGTGCGCGATGTGCTCGATATCCTGGTTCGCGCTGCCGAGGGCGGTACCTTCGATGTGCAGCGGATCCCGCTGGTAGCGCTTCGTGAGGGAACGAACGCCGGGTGGGAACGTCGCCGAGACGAGGATCGAACGGCGCTCCTTCGACAGCTGGTCGAGGATCGCTTCGAGTTCGTCGCGGAAGCCGAGGTCGAGCATCTGGTCGGCTTCGTCGAGCACGAGCTGGCAGACCGTCGACAGTTGCAGGGCTCCGGACGTAGCGTGGTCGAGCAGGCGGCCTGGCGTGCCGACGAGGATCGTCGGCGGGCGCTGCAGGCGGCGGCGTTCTTCGCCAACGTTGGTGCCACCCGTGGCGCAGTCGATCGTGATGTGGGCCTGGTCGGCAAACAGCCACTCGAGTTCGGTGGCGACCTGGATCGCGAGTTCGCGCGTCGGCGCGATCACGAGGGCCAGCGGACCCGTGCGCGGGCCGGGCTGCACACCGTCGGCCGGGGTCATCAGCGTGGGAGCAATCGCAAAGCCGATCGCGAGCGTCTTGCCGGAGCCCGTCTGCGACGTGACCTGCAGGTCGCGCGTGCCGACTTCGGCAGCGAGCAGAGCATGCTGAACCGCGGTGAGCGAGGCAAAGCCGCGCCGCTCAAGAGCAGGGCGCAGGGCGGCAGGAACTGCCGCGAAGGGGGAATCGGCCTCGGTCGTTGGGGCCTCGATCGGCGAATACATGCTATCTTGTCGCAGTTGGAGGCGTTCCCGTCAACGGGGCGCCGGGGATAGTCGCGCCGTGGGGGTGATCCCGCGGCACCGCCAGGCCTCGGTCGAGGCCCTGTCGTCGCCTTTGGCGAGCCACGCCAATCCCATTCTCACAGCGAGGTTGCGGAGGTCTGGCCAGGCAGGAGGAGCGCCCGGGAAGGTCCGCTGGTATGGTTGCCTGCTCCTCTTCTCTACCCGACGGTTTGCATTCGAAGCATGGGCCGACACGACCTGCCTGGCGGTTTCACCGACGACCAACTTCGCGCATTCATGAAGGCCATCCTGGCGGATGTGCACGCGTTGGAGCGCATGCTCGACGAGGATCGATTCGAGACGGGAATCCGTCGCATCGGGGCCGAGCAGGAGATGTTCCTGCTCGACAAGATCGGTCGCGCGTGGTGTGGCGCCGACGCGATGATGAAGAAGTTGAACCACCCGCAGTTCACCTATGAGCTGGCGCAGTTCAATCTCGAATGCAATCTGAAGCCGCAGCTGTTCGGCGGCAATTGCCTCTCGGCGATGGAGAGGGAACTGCAGGACCTCCTGCAGCTCGCGCGCAACGCAGCGCACGAGATGGGCGGTGGCATCGTGCTGACGGGCATCCTGCCGACGCTGCGGCGTTCGGATCTCACGCTGGCATCGATGGTGCAGAATCCGCGGTTCCTCGCGCTCAACAACGCGATTTCGCAGCTGCGCGGCGGCGAGTTTACGTTCCGCATCAAGGGCGTCGATGAACTGGAGATGATGCACGACAATGTGATGCTCGAGTCGTGCAACACGAGCTTCCAGGTGCACTTCCAGGTCGGGCCGCGCGAGTTCGCAAAGCTCTACAACGTCGCCCAGGCGATCACGGCGCCGGTGCTCTCCGCGGCCACCAATTCGCCCGTGCTGCTCGGCCGGCGTTTGTGGCGCGAAACGCGCGTGGCGCTGTTCCAGCAATCGGTCGATGCGCGCTCGACGGCGCACCAACATCGTGGTCGTCGTCCGCGCGTGAACTTCGGCGATGGTTGGGTGCGCGACTCGGTGCTCGAGATCTTCCGCGAGGATATCGCGCGCTTCCGCGTCGTGCTGGCGACCGATATCGACGAGAACCCCGAGGCCGTGCTCGATCGGAATGGGGTGCCCGCCCTCACGGCGTTGCGACTGCACAACGGCACCGTGTATCGCTGGAACCGCGCCTGCTACGGCATCAGTGAGGGCAAACCGCACCTGCGCATTGAAGCGCGCGCGTTCCCGGCTGGGCCGAGCGTGCTGGACGAGATGGCCAATGCCGCGTTCTTCTTCGGTTTGATGGCGGCGATCTCGAACGAGTTTGACGACGTCTCGAAGGTGATGTCGTTTGACGATGCGCAGGGCAACTTCGTGGCCGCCGCGCGCCTTGGTCTGCAGGCCAACCTGACCTGGTTCCACGGCAAGGAATATGCTGCGCCGACGCTGATCCAGGAAGTGCTGTTGCCGATGGCGCGCGCGGGGCTCGAGAATGCGAAGCTCGATGCGGGGGACATCGAACGGTACCTCGGCATCATCGCCGAACGTTGCAAGCGCGGTCGCACGGGCGCACGCTGGGCGCTCGATTCGCTCGCGGCGATGGGCGAGAAGGGCACCAAGGACCAGCGCATGACGGCGCTCGTGCGCGCCACGCAATCGCGGCAGAAGGGTGGGGAGCCCGTGCACATGTGGGAACTCGCCGATACGGGCGAGTTCGATGGTTGGAAGGAGAGTTACGTGCAGGTTGGTCAGTTCATGACCACGGACCTGTTCACCGTGCATCCCGAAGACGTGGTTGACCTCGCCGCGAGCCTCATGGACTGGCGGCACATCCGCCATGTGCCGGTCGAGGACAACGATGGCCGTCTCGTTGGCCTTGTCTCGCATCGCACGCTGCTGCGCCTCGTCGGGCAGGGCATGCGCGGCACGGAGCGCACGCCGGTGGCCGTGAAGGACATTATGCGCAAGGATCCGCTCGTGGTGACGCCGACCACGCCGACGCTCGAAGCGATCGAACTCATGCGCCGCCACAAGGTCGGCAGCCTGCCCGTCGTCGAGGAGGGCAATCGCCTCGTCGGCATCATCACCGAGCGCGACCTGATCCGGGTTGCGGCGATGTTGTTCGAGAAGCACCTGCGGGAGACCGGTTCGGAATGACCGAGACACTGGTACGGGGGGCCGCGCTGCGGCGCGAACTCGGCCGTTGGGACTGCGGGCGACCGGGTCCGACGTTGCTCGTGCTCGCCGGCATTCACGGCAACGAACCGGCCGGCGTGCTGGCCGTGCAGCGCGTGCTCGGCCAGTTGCAGGAGATGGAATTGCCGCTCGCCGGTCGCATCGTGGCGATTGCGGGCAATCTGGCGGCGCTGCGCGAACAACGCCGGTTTCTGGCTCGCGATCTCAATCGTGGTTGGGGTGCCGAGTCGCTTGCGGCGATGTTGGCCAAAGAGGAGGCCGCGTGTTCCAGCGAAGACCTCGAGCAGCGCGAACTGCTGACGGTGTTCACGGAGCTCATGAGCACCGCCGGTGGCCCGGTGGTGTTTGTGGACCTGCACACGAGTTCGGCGGATGGCCCGCCGTTCTTGTGCCTCGCCGATACCACCGACAACCGCCGGCTCGGTCTCGCTACGGGCGTGCCGATCATTCTCGGCATTGAAGAGACCATCGACGGCGCGTCGCTCGAATGGTGGGCCCAACACGGCGTCATGGCGATGGCGGTGGAGGGTGGTCGGCACGAACACCCGGCCACGGTCGGCAATCACGAAGCGGTGTTGTGGCTCGTGCTGCAACACCTCGGCATGTTGCGCAGCGCCCACGTCGATGTCGCGCGGCACCGCGAGCACGTGCAGAAGGCCGTGGCGGGGGCTCCGCCGATCGTCGAGATCACGAAGCGCCATGCGATCACGAAGGCGGACGCGTTTGTCATGGCGCCGGGGTTCGTGAACTTCGCGCCGGTACCGAAGGGTGGCCTGCTCGCGCGCGACCGCACCGGCGAAATCCGCGCGGCCGCGGCGAGCTACGTGCTGCTGCCGCTCTACCAGGCGCTCGGCGACGACGGGTTCTTCCTGGCGCGATCGGTGCGCCGCTTCTGGTTGCGCATAGCAAGCACGATGCGCTGGCTGCGGCTCGATCGCCTGGCGAGCTGGCTGCCTGGTGTGCGCCGCGATCCCGAAGACCCGCTGACGATCCTCGTGAATCCACGCGTGGCGCGCTGGTTCGTGACCGAGCTGTTCCACCTGCTCGGCTTCCGCAAGGAACGGCGCCGCGGCGATCAACTCGCGTTCACGCGGCGTTGGTCGCGGCCCGAGAACGCGCGCTTCTGACGGGGCCTCGCTGGCTCACTCGTGCGTGAGGCCATACCAGTTGCGATCGGCAACGGGCGGGCTCAGGTCGGGCGGCAACAACAGCGTGCGCGCGGCCCAGATCTCGGTGAAGACGCGGTACTTCAGCGCCGTCTGGTCGAGGTAGGCCACCCCGTCGCTGCCGCCGGTACCAACGCGGCGGCCGATCACGCGTTCGACCATGCGGGCATGGCGCTGGCGGAAGACGAGCATCGACTGCTCGGCTTCGATGAGGCCATCGATGATCTGGCCTGGCCAGGACAGCAGCGGCAGGGTGCGGTTGCTGTCGACGAACAGGATTGCCGCGCGCAGCCGACGCACGAACGCGCGCTGCTCGGCGGGTACATCCTCGGCACCGAGGTGGCGCACGGCGCCCTGGAACTGGCCTTTGTAGCGCGCGCGCAGCCGTTCTTCGTCGGCCTTGGTCAGCGCCTGCACCGCGACCGCGTGGTCGAGCGCGCGCTGGTAGAGCCGTTCGTGGCCAGCGAGGAAGCGCTCGATGAAGCGTGCGATCGCCGCCTCATCGCCAGCGTCGCCGGGCGAACACCCGTCGATCGGTGTGCGGTGGAGCCAGGCATCGACGGCGGCCTTCAGCGTCGGCCCGTCCGCCTTGCGGCGTTCGACGCGGAGCAGGGCGGGCGACGGCGAGCCGTCGTGGCTGCGCAGCGCCTGCATGTAGCTCGCTTCGTTGCCGAGCGGAATACGATCCTCGTCGGGCAAGCCCATGAGGATCTCGATCTCGCGCAGTTGCGCGGATTGGAAGCCACTCGCCGGATTGAGCTTGTCGCGGAACGTCAGGTAGTCCTGCGTCCGCATCGTCTCCATGAGCTTGAAGTGCTGCGCCGCGAGATCGAGGCAGATCGTGATGCGGCGCAGGCTTTGCACGGCACCGGCGAGCGCGTCTTCGGGCACCGGCTTCTGCGCGAAGAGGTTGCGCGCGGTGGTGAGTTCGCGCAGCACGAGCTTGAGCCAGAGTTCATCGATCTGGTGGATGACGATGAAGCGCACCTCATCGTCACCGATCTCGTTCTCGTGCGCGGCGATGCCGCTCTGCAGGCCGAGCAGTTGCTCGACGCGGATGTAGTCCCAGTAGCTCGTGGGGCGGGGAGGGGTGCCGGTCATCCCCGCAAACTTACCGCTTCGTCAGATTGAAACTGAGCTGGATCCGGTCCTGACCGGGGGCGATCACGAGTTGCTGCTTCGATTCCTTCATGTCGATGAGGACTTCGAACGGGTTGTTGTTGCCACTGGCGCGGGAGGCCGTGATCTCATAGGTGCCTGGCGGAACGCGCTTCAGCAGGCGGAAGCGGCCATCGTTGTCGCTGACCACCGAGGCGCTGAACATGATGCGCGGTGCCTTGGGGGTCTGGCCGGGCTGCAGGGCCTCCACGTGCGGCGTGCCTTCCGGCTGCGGGGCATTGACGGAGACCTTGACCTGGCCAGCGGCGAGCCCGCCGATCGTCGTGGTGCCCTCAACGATGGTGCCGCGCGACAGCTGGATCGTGCCGACGTCGACGACCTGCCCTTCGGTCTCGAGCTTCAGGTCGAGCGCGGTGCCTTCGCAGAAGTCCGGGTGGGCGATGCGTACCATGTATTCGGCATAAGCGAGCTTCGTCATGCGGAAATGGCCCTGTGCATCGGACTTGACCGAGGACTTGCTGTGCTTCTCGGGGATGAAGTTGCGGAAGATCTCGAAGAACCCCGAGTCGGCCGCGAAACCACCGTTCATGTCGGTCGTCACCGTCGCACCGGCGACCGGGCGGCCGGCGTCGTCGATGACGGTGCCCTGGATCACGCCGCCGAGCGTGAGCACGGCCTCGACTTCGGCCGCGGCGTCCCCTTCGACGACCTTGAACGGCGCCGACAGGGTCTTGGCGTGCTGGTTGTCCTGGATCTGGAACACGAACTCCCCGGTCGGCAAGCCGCGCACGATGGCCCATTCGCCACCAAACTCGGCCGGGTAGTCCGACGGGTTGACGCGGCGATCGGCGAACTCGGGCACGTTGCCGATGCCGAGCTGGTTGTTCGGGAAGTAGCGTTTCAGGCTCAGTGAGTAGGCCTTCACGGGCAGTTTGTTGGCGCCGACCACGCGCAGTTTGGCGTACGGACGCTGCGTCAGCGTGAGCTGGACTTCCATGTCCCCGGTCATCACCGGCGGCGTCTTGCTCTCGGTGTACTGCGGCGAGTTGGCGATGAGCTGGTAGGGGCCTTCGCGCAGGCTTTCGAAGTGGAACGTGCCGTCCTGCAGCGAACTCGTGGTGGCGACCTGCGGGGTCTTCGCGCTGAGGCCCGAAGCGGTGATTACGATGCCGTTCAGCGGCTTGCCGTCGCGGTCGACGACCACGCCGGCGATCGGCTGGCCGCGCACGACCTCGATCGTGAACTCGTTCTGCCCATCGGGCTTGAGCTGCTGGTTGGCCAGCTGGCTGCTCGCGTAACCCTGCGCTTCGACCTCGAGGTTGATGAGGCCCTGGCGCGGCGCGTTGCCGAAGCGGAAGTTGCCGGTCGCATCGGTCTGTGCGACGAGGCCACGTTCGCGGCCCGGCGTCGCGATCATCGCGTGGGCCTGGTTGCTGCTGGCGAGGAAGACCGTCGCGTTCGGCACGCCGGCTTTCGTGGTCTCTTCGACGATGCGGCCGAAGACCTGCAGGCCGACTTCGAGCGTGAGGTCGCCCGTGTCAAACCAATCGTCTTCGCGCACCTTGATCTGCTGGTGGTTGATCTCCGGGTTCTCGTCACTGACGATGCGCAGGTCGTAGGACTTGCCCGGTTGCAGCACCCCGAGCGCGAACGTGCCGTCGTCGGCCGTGAGGGCCGACGAGACCGGCGGCGTGCGCTGGCCACTCTTGTTCTGCAGGAAGATCTTGATGGGGTCATTCATCGAGTTCTCCATGAGGTAGACGGGCACCTTGGCGGCCGCCGTACCGTTTGGCTGCAGAATGCGACCCTTGACGCCCTGCGGCGCGTCGGTGTGCGCATTGGTGTCCGTCGCCTTCACTTCGGTGCGGATCGGGTCCTGCTTGGTCGGCAGGTTGGTCGTCACCGGCGCCGTCGGGGTCTCGGACTTCGGGTCCTGCTTCGGCTCTTCCTTCGGCTGGGCCGGGGTCGTCACCTGGTTTGGGTTCGGTGGCACCGGCAGGTCGTTGGCCGACTGGCTCCACTTGTAGGCTCCGAAAGCGGCGGCGCCGAGCAGCAGCAGCGGGACGAGGATCTTGGTTACGTTCGACACGGCTAGATGGGGGTCAGTGGTCCGCAGGAAGGTCGAGGGATTGCTCCACCAGGCGCTGGCCTGGAGCCACCGAAAGGGTGGTCGCCGAGTGCTGGAGCTGCAAGAGTTGTTGAAAGATCTGGGCGTCCGGGTCGGCGGTTCCGACCACGGCAGCGCGCAATTCGTAGTTGCCGGGTGGCACGCGGCGGTCGAATTCGAACGCCCCGGAACCATCGGTCACGGTCTCCAGCCGCAGGGCCTGACGAGCGCGAGCGGCTGGCTGGGCACTATCGACGACCGTCGTCAAAATTACTTTCATCTGACCTGAGACCCGGCCGTCGATCGTGGCCCGGCCGCGGACCGTCGCGCCCGATGCCATGCGGATCGGGGCCAGGGTCAGCTCGCGATCGGTTTCGATGCGCACGTCGGCCACGAGGGTTCGGCACAGGTCGGGGTGCTCGACCATGAGCTGGTATTCGGCGAACGCCAGCTGGCTCAGCGCAAATGAGCCATCCGGGCCGGTCTGGGCCTTGCCACGGGTGATCTTGTCGGGGGCCGCGCTCGCCAGCATGCGCCAGACCGGGTTATCCGGGGCGGCGTGGTTGGCCTGCGTCGTGACCACGGCGCCCGCTACGGGGGTGCCGTTTTCGTCGAGTACCCGGCCGCGCAAGGAGCCGCCGGTGTGCAGCACGCAGTCGATGGCCAGGTTGTTGGCCTCGGCCTTCACTTCGAACGGTGCCGACAGGGTCTTCGCAAAACCCTCGGCGCTGACCTCGGCCACAAACCAGCCCGGTGGCAGCCCGGCGATGACCACGGCATCGGTCATGCCATCGAGGCGCACGCGCTGGTCGGGCAACTCGGCGACGAGGCCGATCTGGCCCAGCAAGGGGTCCTTGTCGTTCGCAAAGAAGCGGCGGATGCCGAGTTGGTAGCGGCGTTGCACGCGCTGGTCCGGGCTCAGCACCCGCACCGCGAGGCTGGCGCGCGGCTGCAGCACGAAACGAAGGTCGCTGCGGCCGGCCTGCACGTCCCGTTGTTCCTGGTCCTGGAAACCGCGCGCGATCACGCGCAGGCGGTAGTTGCCGGCGACGAGGCCGAGCAGGTTGAAGGCGCCGTCGTTGTCGGTGATCGCGACCGACTCCGGCTGGGCCATCTGCTGCGGCCAGGCTTCGATGCGGGCGCGCGGGACCGGGCGCAGTTGGGCATCGAGAACCTGACCATGCAGGGTGAGGCCGGGCGGCAACTGGAAGTCGACCGTGAGCGGTTGGCTGGTGCGCAGATCGAGGTCCTTCTGCACAACGCGCGCAAACCCCAGGGCCACGGCACTCATCTGCACCATGCCGCGCGCGGGCGCGTTGCGCAGTTCGTAGTAACCGCGCGCATCGACGTTGGTCGACAAACCGCGCTCGCGGCCAGGCAGACTGCGCAGCGCGACGTCGTCAAACACGGTGCCCGCTTCGAGGGTGACCAGGGCCTGGGGCACGGGCATTTCGGTGCCGGCAATGGTGACGCGGCCGCGGATCGTGGTGCCCGGCTGCATGACGATGGCGCCGAGATCGAGCCATTCGCCGGGCAGCACCTTCACATCGCCGAGGCGGGTGTCGGCGAACTGGGGCGACAAGAGGCGCAGTTCGTAGAGCTTCTCGTTGGCGAGGTGCAGGCCGAGCGCGAACGTGCCATCGGCGGCCGAACGCGTTTCGGCCAGCGGGCCGATGCCAAGCCCCTGTTGCCGCATCGCCGGCAGCGCCAGCGGTTCGTTGCGCAGGCTTTCGAGCAGGAACACCTGGACGCCGGCGAGGGGCAGGTTGCGCTCATCGAGCACGAGGCCCCGCAGGCCCTGGGCGAACACCGCCGCGCGTTCCGCGAACGGTGTGGTCTGGTCGGGCTGCGCGGATTCGCGAACCGGACTGTCGCTGGCCACCACGGGCACCGCCGGTAGTTCGGCGCGATTCTCCACCGCGGCTGGCTCTGGCGTCGAGGGCGTGCCGGCCGGGGCGGGCGCGTCGGTGGTGGCGGTCGAAGAGAAGAGCA
>JADZDL010000404.1 GCA_020851075.1 Planctomycetota bacterium
AGATAGCCAACGCCATCGACCGTAAGATCGAAGAACGCCGACTTGGTGGACTGACCGCTCTGCTGGGACATGCTCGTCTCCTTTACACATGGACAGGAAGGACGGGGAACCATGCCCCTGCCGGGGAATGGATTCCCCAGGCGGGGTGCGACTACGACGACTACCTCCGGACCTTGCGGTCGCCGGCTTGCGGGAGGTGATGCCGGTTTGTGCGCCCTTGCGGACGCGGTGGATGCGTGACGTGCATCCGTCGGGCCCTCGATGCCGACGGGGCCTGCGGTACACCTTGCTGCCTGGTTCCGGGACGCCGTTCGCCTGCGTACGGAGGCTGCACTTTTCTCCTGCGAGAGACCGTCGGCATGGGCGCTGGTTCCACGTGAATCTCCGCTGACTTCGCGCGCACATCGTCTCCGGCGCGCGCAGTGAAACGGACGCTCTGCACACCGCACTCCACGAGGAGACCCTCGAACCACACGTACAGATCGACGCTCACGCGATCGCGGTCCCGCAGATGCAGGATCCGTCGACAGGCGACGATCCGGAAGGCGCCGAAGCGGCCGGTGCAACTTCCTCCGCGGGCGGCGTCGAGCACCGCATCGAGCGCGATCGCACGCACCATCCGGCACTCCTCAGCACCCGCGTGACGCTGGCAGGCGCGCATGATCAGCCCTCCTCCATGGCCGTCTCGCGCCGCGGCCGGAAGCGCACCTCTTCCACCCGCGCCAGCCCCAGGAAAACCTGCTCGGCCTCGACCTGCATGGCGCGACGTTCCTCCCCGGTCCCCGTGACCCGCCACTGGTGCTCGGCGAGCCGACCGATGACGTGGATCCGCGCGCCCTTGCGGATGAACTGCGCCACCTCGGCGGGATGGCGGCCGCCCCACACGTTCACCTCCAGCCAGAAGCCGCCGCTCTGGACCCACTGCCCGCCCACATCCTTGTGGTACTCGTCGAAGAAGACGCGCAACTGGGCGAGCTGCCGCTCGGTCTCCCCCACCACCACGGTCCTCAGGAGCGGCTCCTCGCCGACATTGCCCGTACCTCGAAACTCGTTCGTCATGCTGCCTCCCTGCCCGTCCAGGGCATCCCGTTCCACGTCCGGCGACATTGCCGGACGCACTCTCCGGCAACCGCACGGGGTCGCGGCATCGACGCCACCGCTCCGTGCCCGTTGCCACGCCAACCACCAGCGCCGCCCTGCCGTCGATGCACGCGGCGCCGATCGGCCCCAGCTCATGCTGACGCTCCAGCAGCCGCCGACGTCGCCACAGCGCCCAGATCCACGTCCAGAAGCAGACGCCGCTCGGCCTCGGTCAACCGGATCCGCCGGCGCGTGTGCCGGGGCTGCACGTCCCCGATAAAGATGTCCCGAGGTACCGCACCGAAGAGCCGTGCCGCCGCCCTCACCCGCTCGCAGGCGGCATCGTCGGCACCAGGGAGGTAGTCGCGACGCGAGAGCGCTCGCAGGTCGTCGGTCACCAGGTACCGCTCCCAGCGGATCGGCTCCACGAAGAGCGCACGGAATTCGCGACCGATCTCCCGGATGGCCGCGCGCCCCTCGTTCTCGCCGAGGCGGTCCTTGTGCATCAGCGTTCGCACCACGCGCACGTACCGGTCGAACTCGAGGATCGCTTCCGCTGCCGCGTAGCCGTACGGACTCCCGAAGCCGATCTCCACGTGCATCGGCTCCCTGGACGCCATGACCGCCAGCGACAGCCCGCGCGCCACGAGCCCCTGCATCTCGGCCTCGCGCACCTGGATCGATCGATCGAGACGTCGACGCACACGAGCGAGCCGTTCGTAGACGCGCTGAAGGATCCAGTCGGCGTACGGGTTGTCATTCGCGGAGAGGAGCCAGAGCATCTTCATGACCGATGCGAACCGGCGCCCTCCGGGAATCGGGGTCGTGCGTCGCGCAGGGTCCGCACGCCGGCCGGTGAAGAGCTGCCAGGCCTCCCGTGTGTGCAGGGTCATCGAGTCGGGCACGGCGTCGGTGAGGTGGCCGGGATCGGGGACCTCGCGGTCGCGGTCGTGGGGTGCGTGGAACGAGTTTCCTGGCAGCGCTGACGAACGGCCTCGCACTGCAGCGCGCTGGGTTGTATCGACCGGTGCTTCGGAATGGATCTCGGGAAGATCAGGCATGGGGCACTCCTTCGGGTGGGACTTCGACGCATCGAACGATCCGGGCGTGTTCACGGCGATGACAGGCCGACGACCGGAACGACGAAGGGAGGAACTGGAGGGATTCGGGAGCCGGCTCACGATTCGTCCCCACGTGCCCGCTCGCTGCCAAGCGTTGCGAGCAGTTGTCGGAGGACGGCCCGTCCTGCGGCTCGTTCAGCGTCGCGATCGATGGCGCTGCACGTGCTCGGCTGACCGCGCCGCTGGTCGTCCCGGCGAGACCGGATCGCCTGGAGATCGCGACGCCGACGACGATCGGCGCTGGCGGCGAGACCCGCCTCCGGCACGAAGCGGCCTTCGGCTGCGCGCTTCACCATGCCGTGCAGGTAGGAGACGGGATTGGTACGGACTGCGCCGGCACGCAGGCGCGCATCGAGTTCGTCGAGCAGGGCCTGCGCTTGCGCGGGCCACGGTGCAACGAGACGCAGGATCGCAGTGCTCTCGTCAGAGGTCAGGCCCGCTGGCAGCACTAGCGCAGCGTTCGACTGACCGACTTCGCGGGCACCACCAGCGGTGGATTCGTAACGTGGTGTGCCGGATTCGTAACGTGGTGGTTTGCTGGATTCGTGACGTGGTGGTGTTGTAGTTGTAGTAGTAGTTCTTGTAATTCGTATATTAGGAGCGGCGCTTTCGGCAAATCTGTGACGGCGGTTTCGGCAAATCTGTTTCGGCGCTTTCAGCAAAACAAGACTGCGGGATTCCCGCATTCCTGATTCGCCGAAATGTGCAGGTCCGGTCGACGGTGTTTCGGGGCCGGGTGGCACCGCCATCGGCGCCGCCAGGATCCGCAGCAGCGCTTCGAGCCGCACCCGCGCCACCAGTCGCGGCGGCGCACCGACCAGGGACTCCTCCCAGATCCCCGCCTGGGCGAGATCGCGACGGGTGGTCTCCTGCTCGCGCCGGTTGAGCCCGAGTTCCCGGTGCCAGAAGTCGACGGAACTGTGGATCCAGGGCCTCGCGGGGCCCTGCGCATGGCGGCGCGTGAGGTGCAGCGCTCGGGAGAGCATCAGGCCTGCATGCACACCGCCACCGACGCCTGCGAGGGCGCGGTGATAGGCGAGCGAGGGTCCAAGCAACTCGGTCGCCAGCGTCGCGTCGGTCCAGATCCGTGATGCCGCTTCGCCGGATCCCATCCCGTCGAGGAGAAGATCCGCCAGGCGCTCGGCACGCAATCGGAAGTGCAGCTTCGCTGGCAGACCCTCGCGACGCTCCTCAAGGATGGCGAGGTCGCGGAGCGCCGCACGGGCGCTCGCCTGTTCCTTGATGGACATGCCGGTCTCTCGCGCCCACTGATCGCTCGTCTTCGAGAACCAGCCGGCCGCCGCCGCGATGTCCCGACCGTGTCGCGTCCAGTAGATCGCCTGGGACAGGAGCAGCGCCGCCTTGACGCTCGCGGTCACGTCCACGAGCCGGCGGTGGAAGGCAATGTGCCGCCCAAGCAAAGGCCAGACGATGGCAAGCTCTCGGTCCGCATCGCTCACGGCGGTGCTTCCGGTGCCGTTGAGTGCGCGAGGGCTCTGCGGACTCATCGGGCGCCCTCCTTCACCGGACGTTCCGCGTTGGCGCGCAACGCCTGCCAGACCGACTCCGCCCGCACGCGGTACCAGAGCTTGGCCGGCATGCCGATGCGCCTTTCCTCCAGGAAGCCCGCGCCGCGCAGCGCCCGCCGTGCGGTCTCCTGCTCCCAGCGCGAGAGCCCGGTTTCCTCGGTCCACTGGTCCTGCGATCGCGCGAACCAGCCTTCGGCGGTCTGCTCGACACCCTGCGAGATCCAGATTGCCTGCGACAGCATGAGCGCCGAGGTGACACCGCCGGTGATGGGCACGAGGCAGCGATGGAAGCTCACCGGCAGATCGAAGACCTGCAGGAGGAGCTCGCTCGTGATCGATGGCCGTTCGAGGGCGTCGTGCTTCATCGATCGACCTCGTACTGGCGAACGATCAGTTCGAGCGCTTCGATCGGCCATTGCGGATAGCGCTGGTGCAGCCGGTAGTACCTCATGCGTTGCATCGGCTCGTCGATGCCGCGCCACGTCTGGTAGATGCGCTCCCTCAGCGCCGGGGCCGGCATGGTGATGCGTCCTGACTGTCGGGCCACACCCCATTCGCGGCGACGTTCGTGCGTCAATCGCCGGTGTACCTTGAAGAGCGCGCGCATCATCTGCCACGATGCACCGTGCCGGAGGAAGTACGCCTCCATCCACCGTGCATCCCGTGCAAGCAGGGCCGCGCGCAGATCGGCATCCAGCGATGGCCCGTCCACCTCCACGCCGATCGTGAGATGGCGCATCGCCGCGAGCGCCCCGAGATCCACCGCGGACAAGTCCCGCAGGATCGACACCTGATCGAGCTTCAAGCCCGCGGCGTGTACCTCCCACCCCGGACTGTGCGTGAGACGCATGGCCACGTGCTGCAGCAGGAGCATGCGGATGTGCGGGTCGTAGAGCGGGAGCATCAGTCGTCCCCCGACGTCTCTGACGTGCGCCTGGCAAGCGCGATATCGCGGGCAGCCAGCAGCACCTGCCAGCCCGCCTCCGAGACGGGATCGGCTGCGTCCACAAGCCATCGCAGGAGTTCGGCACTGGAGGCCTTCTCGACGACGGCCAGCGTGCGGGACGCGCCATCCACGCCGGCGTTGTCATCGTCGCGTCTGACGACCCCCGCCACCACCTGGAGAATCTCCCGGACATTCCTGCTCGCACCTTC
>JADZDL010000405.1 GCA_020851075.1 Planctomycetota bacterium
AATGACGCGAGCCCCGCGGGTCGCCGGCTTGGTCATGATGCCGCCCAACAAGACCATGCAGCCGACCGGCGCCCCAAGCGGCGCCGGCGGCTGATGGTCAAAGACGTTGGGCGGACCGCGGCGGACCGTAGAGACATGAGGTAGCGAGCTACCTACGATTGGGGATTCCCGATGAGCACCTCTGTCCCGACCACCGAGTCAGCCACACCCACGGAAGCCTCGTCATGGTGGCATCGCCACGGACGACGAATAGTGATCGCCGTTCGGTTCGCGCTGTTACTCTCCGTCGCCGTCGGTGCAACATGGTGGTTTCTGTTTGCGCCAGTCGTGGTCACCACCCACACAGTGGCGACCGGGACGATCACCGCTGAGGTCATGGGCACCGGCACGCTCGAAGCGCGCACCTCAGCGATTGTCGGACCGAAGATCGGTGGGCTGATCGTGAACATCGCCGCCGATCAGGGGGACCGGGTGAAGGCTGGCGCACAACTGTTCCAGTTGGAGGACAGCGACTTCAGGCAACAGGTCAAGATGGCGGAATCCGAGGTCGCTGCGGCAACGGCAACCCTGGATAGGCTGGGAGCTTCTCGGCGTCGGGCGGAGGCCGTGCTCGCTCAGGCGAGAACGAACCACAAGCGGGTCGACGAGTTGATCTCTAGCCAAGCGGTGTCGCAGCAAGACCTCGACAAGGCGTTCGAGGCCTTGTCCATCGCCGAAGCCGAGTTGTCCACTGCGGGTGCGGCGATCATCGAAGGACAGAAGCGCCTGGACGCCGCGGAACAAGCGTTGGAGTACCAGCGTGCACGCCTGCGCGACACCACCATCGAGGCGCCGTTCGATGCGCTGGTCGTGCGACGCGACCGAGACGCTGGGGATGTCGTAACCGCCGGGTCGTCAGTGCTGCAGTTGGCGTCAACCGATCAGATGTGGATCACGGCGTGGGTGGACGAGACCGAGCTAGCACGCCTCGCCGAAGGCCAAGCAGCGCGGGTGGTGTTTCGCTCCGAGCCGGGCGTTGCGTATGAGGGCGTAGTTGCCCGCGTTGGGCGTGAGGCCGACCGGGAAACGCGCGAGATCGTGGCGGATGTGCTGGTGGAGAAGCTACCGGCGAGTTGGGCCGTGGGCCAGCGGGCCGAAGCCTACATTCAGGTCGCCCGCAAGGATGCCGTGACGACAATCCCGGCTGGGCTGGTGCTGGTGCGCGAAGGTGCGACGGGCGTCATGGTGGACGACGACGGCAAGGCCAAGTGGCGCGAGATCACAGTGGGCCTGCGCGGGCGCGAGAGCGTTGAGGTCACCGGCGGCTTGTCGCCCGGTGATGTCGTCGTGAGCCCGGCGGGGGCGAGTTCCGGGCCGCTGCGAGACGGTCGTAGGATCGGACGGAAATGAACCTGGCCGTCCGCGACATCCGGCACAGCCTCGGCCGCTTCGTCCTCACGACCATCGGCGTGGGGATGTTGCTGATGGTCGTGATGGGCATGGGCGGCATCTACCGTGGGCTGGTGGATGATGCGCTGGTCGTCACGCGCGGCGTCGGAGCCGACCTGTGGGTCGTGCAGCAAAGCACGCGCGGCCCTTTCGCCGAAGTCTCGCGCCTGCCCCGCAGGGTCGTTGATCGCGTGGCCGCGGTCCCAGGCGTGACCGATGCGCGCGAGTTCGTGTTCCACACCATCCAGCGCGAGCACCGGGGCAAGCCGCTGCGCATGGGGGTGCTGGGTCTCGGCTGGCCTACCGACAAGGGCGAGGGGCTACCCATGGTTGCCGGGCGCGTGCTCGCCCAGAACCACTACGAGATGATCGCCGACGAGTCGCTGGGGCTGGCCCTCGGCGAGAGGCTGCGTCTGGGCAAGGACACCTACACGGTGGTCGGGGTGACCAGCGCGATGGTCTCTTCTGGCGGCGACGGCATTGCATGCTTCACCAGCCGCGATGCGCAGGCAATCCAGTTCGACGAGCCCGGCGAATCGGTCCGGCTGGAGCGGCAGGCGCGGCGCGTCCGTGCGGGCGAGATCGACTTTGGCCGTACGCAGCCGTCCGTGCTGGATCGAGCCTCGGGCTCGTCCCGGGCCATCGTGGCGCTTCCGGGTCCGGCGGTGAGCGCCGTGATCGCACGACTCATGCCCGGCGCCGACACGGACGCCGTGCTGCGGACATTCGAAGGTTGGAGCGATATCACGGTCTACTCCGCGGCGCAGCAGGAGGATCTGCTCCTGAAGGGAAGCGTGGACCGCGCTCGTCGGCAGATTCTGCTCTTCCGCGTGCTGCTCACGATCATCTCCGCGGTCATCATGGCACTCATCATCTACACACTCACGCTCGACAAGCTCCACCCCATCGCGCTGCTGAAGCTGATCGGCGCTCCCAACCATGTCATCGTGGGCCTCATCATGCAGCAGTCCCTCATCATGGGTGCGCTGGCCTACGGCGTTGCGTACCTGATCGGGCAACAGCTGTTCCCATTGTTTCCCCGGCGCGTACTGGTGGCCGGTGACGACCTGCTCCGCTTAGGCGCGATCGTGCTGGTGATCTCGGTGCTCGCGAGCCTGCTGGGCATCTGGAAAGCGATGCGGGTCGCCCCCAACGAGGCGATTGGCTGACCCGTAGCCATGGCCCAACTGGACAACCAACACTTCCATGAACGACACGCTCGCACTGCAGGCCGACGGCCTTACCAAGGTGTACGGCAGTGGGCACACGGAGGTGGTCGCCATGCGCGACGCGTCCATGCGCGTTCGCCGTGGCGAGATCACGGCCCTGCTAGGGCCGAGTGGCGCAGGCAAGTCGACGTTCCTCCTCTGTGTCGGCCTGATCAACCCGCCGACCAGCGGGCGCGTGGCCATCGGCGGCAGACCCGTTCTCGACGGCCCGCGCGCCCTCGTTGATCTTCGGCGGTTTCGGCGCGAGAACATCGGCTTCGTCTTCCAGAAGTCCAACCTGATCCCGTTCCTCAATGCCGTGGAGAACGTCCAGGTCGTGGGCGAGCTGATCGGCCATCCGCCGCCGGTAGCACGTCGCCGCGCGATCGAATTGTTGGACGCTCTGGGCGTCGGCGCTCGCGCCTCCAATCGGTCGACCCAGCTTTCAGGCGGCGAACAGCAGCGCGTCACCGTTGCGCGCGCGCTGGCCAACCAGCCAAGCCTCATTCTTGCCGACGAACCCACCGCCGCCCTCGACAGCGTGCGCGGGCGGCAGGTGATGGAGCTGTTCCGCGATGTGGCCCATCAGCATGGTACGGGAGTGATCGTCGTGACGCACGACCAGCGGGCTTTGGACGTCTTCGACGCCATCTACCAGATGGAGGATGGCGTCCTCGCGCGGGCACCTGCCCTGGCACAGTCGGAGTGTCGGTAATGGTATGCCCTACTCTGATTGCCGCCCAACGAATAGGATTCTATCCGGATGAAGCCGCGCGGATGCTCGGATTACGCCACCGGGCAGGATCGCGGCTTCGTCCAACGAATAGGATTCTATCCGGATGAAGCC
>JADZDL010000406.1 GCA_020851075.1 Planctomycetota bacterium
GGAACTCGCGGAGGTAAGGGCGGGCACAAAACCACTCCCGGCGTAGCGGATGAGGGTGTTCTCCACGTAACCAAGCGATCCAGCGTTGAACACGACCCCGCGCCAGGCGGCGGGTGAAGCGCTGCCCGGGCCGTTGTTGTTGGTGTCACCAGCGATCGAGTCGTCCGCGGCTCCCGTGAGCACGACCGGTTCGTAGCTGGTGCCGAGCAGGTTCAGGCGGCCATCCACGTTGACTTCGTAGGCGCCTTCAAACTTCAGGTTGACGCCTTGCTCGATCGTCAGGCTGCTGCCGGTCGGGATCGTGAGCGTCGACGTCATCATGAGGGCGCCTTCGAGGATCGATTGCGGTCCGAGGCGCATGACGCCGCTGACGAGACCGGACGAGACCTGCAGGTGGTTGCCCGCATTGCCCGTGGCCGAGTTGTTCGTGAAGCCTGGCACCGCGGCGAACGGAACGTTGGCGACAGCGCGCCCGCTGTTGTTGGCAAAGGTGCAGTTGGTCACGGTCGGTAACGAGTTGCTGTTGAGGTTCATCCCATGCGTGTAGTTGTTGCGGATCACACAGTGCGACAAGGTCGGGCTCGCGCTGTTGCAATGCACGTTGGAGATGAAGCCAGACCCGCCGTAGCGGATGTCTGCGTAGTTGAGAACGCAGTTGGTGCTGGTGGCGCTGAATACCACGCCGCGCCAGGACGCCGGGCCACCACTGCTTGCGCCATTGCCGTTGGTATCGCCGCCAGCGCTGTCGTCCGCTATGCCGGTGAAGATCACTGGGTTGGCGGCGGTACCGTTGGTGATGAGCGTGCCGTTGGTCGTCACCTCGACACCACCATTCATCAGCTTGCAGATGACGCCGGGCCCGAAGGTGAGCACGGCTCCGGGGTTGACCAGAATCGAAGTGTCGACCGTGATCGCGCCACCAAGCATCGCCGTGGCCGCAATGGTGAGGTTTGCGCTGACGCTGGCGCTGGTGACGCGCCCGAAGTTGCCGCCATTCTGCGAGGCCGTGTTGTTGACGAGGCCGGGCAGTGCCGCGAGCTGCACTCCATCGATGGCGTTGCCGCTATTGCTCGTGAATGTGCAATTGGTAATGGTTGGGGACGAGTTGCTGTTGAGGTTGATCCCGTGCGTGTAGTTGTTGCGGATTACACAGTGCGACAAGGTCGGACTCGCGCTGTTGCAATGCACGTTGGAGATGAAGCCCGCACCGCCGTAGCGGATGTCGGTATAGTGCAGGCCGCAGTTCGTGCTTGTGGCGTTGAAGACGATGCCCCGCCATGATGCCGGGTTGCCATTGCTCGCGCCGTTGCCATTGGTATCGCCGCCGGCGCTGTCATCGGCCATGCCGGTGAAGATCACGGGGTTGGTGGCGGTGCCGTTGGTGATGAGCGTGCCGTTGGTCGTCACCTCAACACCACCATTCATGAGCTTGCAGATGACGCCGGGCCCGAACGTGAGCACAGCTCCGGAGTTGATCAGGATGGTGGCATCGATCGTGATCGCCCCGCCGAGCATCGCCGTAGCCGCAATGGCCACATTCGTGCTGACGCTGGCGTTGGTGACGCGCGCATAGTTGCCACCGTTGCCGGTGGCCGTGTTGTTGGCGAAGGCTGCCAAGGCTGCGATCGGAACACCATCGATTGCGTTGCCGCCGTTATTCGTGAAGGTGCAGTTGCTGACCGCCGGGAACGAGTTGCCGTTCAGGTTGATCCCGTGCGTGTAGTTGTTGCGCAGCACGCAGTGGGACAGCGTCGGGCTGGCCGAATTGCAGTGCACGTTGGAAATGAAGCCCGCGCCGCCATAGCGGATATCGGCGTAGTTGAGCACGCAATTGGTGCTCGTGGAGTTGAAGACCATGCCGCGCCACGCCGTCGGGCTGCCGGTGCTCGCACCATTGCCGTTGGTGTCGCCGCCCGCGGAATCGTCGGCGAGGGCCGTGAAGATGACGGGGTTCTGAGTGGTCCCGTTGGTTTGCAGCGTGCCGTTGATCGCAAACTCCTGGCCACCGTTGGTGAACTTGATGATGACGCCTGCTTGGAGCGTCAGGGTCTGGCCAGTGTCGACAGCGAGGGACGTGGTCGCGTGGTAGACACCGGCCGCAAGCGTGCCGCTCAGGCTGCCGCTAAGGGGTGTCTGCGCGGCGAGTCGGTTGGCAAAGGTCGGGAAGCACATGCAGGCGGCTGCGATGGCGACAAGTCGTGGGCGGGTCGAGCGCATTGGTGATTTACGAGTCGGGGGTGGCCTGGCTTCTGGCCCAGGTCAGGGCTCTTGGCCTGATGGCCGAATCTGTGACCACCGATTTGGGGATTTGGGCGCCGGCTCGGCCGATGCCTTCCTACCCAGAAACCCCACACAGATAAGGCTTTGCGTTGTCGCCGACGAAGTGACCGCACGATCCAAGCGAGGATTTTGTGGTTGCGTGTGCCTCTTCCCACCCGTCCTGCGCGTAGGGCAGACACAATGAGGGGCCTGATCCAAGATCCAATCGTCGTCCTGGGTGCCCCGCGTTCGGGAACGACCTACCTACGCGAGATCCTCGACAGCCACCCGGAGGTTGCGATGACCAACGAGGTGCGGCTGCTGGAGTGGCTGCATCGGTCCCTGCTGCAGACCGGCGATGACCGGGCGCTGTTTGCGCAGCGCGAAGCGTTCGTCGGATTCCTGCGGGACGAACTGCCGGATCTGGTCCGCCGCTATTACCGAACCTTGGCCCCGCAGGCTCGCTGGTGGGGTGACAAGAACCCTCATTACGCCGAGGACGAAGGGACCCTGCAGACGATTTCGACGGTCTTCCCTGGGACGCGCTTCATCCACATCGTTCGCGATCCGCGGGCCGTGATTGCGTCCTTGCTCAGCAAGAGGCACGACGATGGCACTCCCTGGATTGAAGCAGAGGCTGCGCATGTGCTGGTCGGAACCCATCTCGGCAATGCGTCCCGGTTTGGGTTGCAGCACGATCAGGCGCTGTTTCACGAGATTCGTTACGAGGATCTGGTTGCCGACGACGTGACCATGGCGCGCGAACTGTTCGATTGGCTTGAGATCCCGTTTGTCGCGGAAGTGCTGGAGTTTTGTGAAGCACAGTCGGTGGCGCGCACCGGATTCAGCGGGCCGACCAGCGATCTCGCCACGGTTGGCGACCGGGAGGCCGCGAAGAGCCATTGGGCATCGGTCATCGCGCCCAGCGATCAGCGTCGCAGCTTGCAGTATCTCGCGCCCTACCTGTTGAAGTTCGGCTACGAGACCAAGGAGTCGCTCGATATCGCCTACCGGGCGTTGCCGGAAGGCGCGTAATTGCAGCCTACGAGCTGCCGCGCGAAGCGCTCAATTCGGCGACGCGCTGCTGCAGATCAAAGCCGTGGGCGTGTTCGAGTTCGGCATCGAGTTCGTGTGTGATCCAGCGCAGTTCTTCTTCGGCGATGGGATCGTATTGCTTCTGCTGGAAGCGCTGCGCACCACCCTTGAAGGTCTCCACCTTGCGAAACCACGGCCAGCGACGCAGCCCGAAGCGCCTGGCGAAGTCGCGGACGAACCCGCGCGGATCGCGCAGAACTGCCTCGTAGCGCAGGTTTGCATGATGCTGCACGCGATCTTGAAGCTGCGCCCAGCTGCGCATCTTGGCCGCGCGCATGCGCATCGCGTTGGCGAACGGTTGCCCCGTGGCTGGATCGCGTTCGTGCATCATCTCGGTGCCGTGGCGTGGGTCGTTTGCCGCGAGCTCCATGTCTGCACCCCATACGCAGCGCCACGTCGTGCGCACGAACTGTGCCAACGGCACGCCATGAAGTTCCGGCCCCGTATGCCACGGCATCTGCTGCAAGCTGCGCAGCCAGTCAAACGGATCGCGGTGCACCACGACGAAGATGCAGTCGTGCGCCGCGGTGATGGGGCCCTTTGGCCAACCGTGTTTCCAGCCGAAATCGTCGACGATGCGCATTCCGGGCAGGTTGCGCCGCAAGAGTTGCTCGATCCAGTTGGTGCCCGAGCACCGTTCCCCATAGATCTGGATCCGGCGAGGTCGCACGGGCGCAGCGCTCATGGTTCGGTCGGCTCGGCGCGAAAACGAGGTTCTTTGGCCTGCAGCCGAGCGAGCGCCTGCACGACTGCGTTCGCCGCGTCCTCGTGCATCTCCGGAGATGGATAGTAGGTGTTGTGCGTCCAGCGGTCTTCCGAACTCTCCCCCGAGCCGGCCAGCGAAGGGCTCACGGTCACTGGCAGGTCCGTCATGCGGTCGCGTAGCAGTTGGGGGGTGCCGCGACTCGTGATGCACTTCACAAGGCCGTTGGCGTGCGCTGCAACGGCAGTCACCATGCGCGCATCGACGAGTTGTGGGAACTCCCCAAAGAGCGCGCCTACCGAGTGAAACCGGGGTCGGTAGCGCGGCGGTCGACGGCTGAACCAGAACAGCAGTTTGGGCGCTTTCGTCGCTTCGAGCAGGCGCAAGAACTGGGTTTGCCAGTCGTCGCGCGTCTCCTGCACGAGTCGTTGCGCTTCCGGGTGGGCAAACGGGTACCCAAGGCGATCCGCGAGCTTGTGCAGCCGCCCAGGCTGCTCACCATGCTCTTCGCGCAGCACCTCAGCCCAGGCGGCGTCGGCACCAAGCACGCGGTCATCGCTGCGCACGCGCAGCCGTTCGCGGCCTTCACTCACGAAGCGCGAGCAGTCGGCGCTGCGACCAGACATCACCTGGAAGATGACGAAGCGTGCGCCGGCGAGCAGTTGTGGGAACGCGTCCTGTTGAAACACGGCGGGGCCAGCTCCGGCTACGCCGAGGTTGAGCGCAGGCAGGCCGATTTGCTCCGCAACGAGCGTTGGCCAGGGCCGCGAGGCAAAACAACCAAAGGTCTGCGCGGCGCCGACGCAGGCGAAGTAGCTGCCGGGAGTGAGGCTCGGTGGTGGCGGACCGCGCAGCCAATCGACGCAACCCGGAGGGCGCCAAAGCTCGTAGTCGACGACGGCGGCGTCGCGCTGTTGGTAGCCCTGCGACATGGCGCAGAGTCTAGGGGCCCAGGGTCTAGCGGGCCATTCCGCGCATTGAGCCGGCGCGTAGTTCTTGTTGCGCCACGGTGCCGCGCAGCCAGCCGTGCCATTCGATCTCAAAGCCCACGCGGGTCGCGAGGCCACGGGCGGTTCCGTCGGCGTCCAGGAGAATGAGCCGGCGGGCGTTCGTGTCAGTAGCTTGGAAGGTCACGCTGCTGCCGTCGGGCCCGAACAGGTTGTGAACCGGGGAGACGATCACGTCGCGCAGTAGAACGGGGGACATGGTCTCTGGCGTTGGGTGCGTTCCGAGCAGGGGCGTTTCTGGCCAGGCAAAGACCGAGGTCCCGGTTTCACGCAGGAGTGGTACGACGTGCTGCAGGTCCCTGCGCGTCGTTTCCACGAGGTCGAAGTCCGCGTCGAGCACACCTACGGCTGCGCCGAGGGCCGTGATCTCCGCGACATGCAGTTGTTTCCAGGCGTAGCGGCCGGTCCACACCTGGCTGGGCGCCAGCAGCAGAGCAACGCCGAGGGTGAGATAGGCCGCGCGCCGCGGCGAACAGCCTTCGCGGAGGATGTGGGACAGCAGCAATCCCGCCCAGAACATCATGCACCATGGCACATAGCGCTGCGACGTCATCTGGTCGGGGTTCTGGTGGAAGTAGTGGAGTCGCACCGCGACGACGAGCACGCCGACGGTGCAGCCAAACCATGCGAGGCCGAGGGCGAATCGCTCTTCCGGGCGGCACGGTGCGCGCCAACGGCGACACGTTGCGACGAGAAGCCACAGTAGGCCCGCGCCGCCAAACGCCTCCGTTGGCCATCGCGCAGCCAGATGGGGGCCGAACGCGTGTTCGAGTGGTGAGGCAATGGCGCCGATTGGCACACGCAGAAACTCGGATGGCAAACGCGCCGCGTGGGCCGTATCGAGCAGCGGGCTGAGGATCCAGACGAACGGAGCACCGAGCCAGCGCAACAACTGGTCGAGTTGTTCGAACGGCGCGAATTCCATCGTTGCTGGGGCTCCACCACCGCCAAACAGCAAAGCCGCCATGGAACACGCGAAACCGAGCAGGATAGGCAACCAGTGTCGCCACGGGGCGTGTTGGGTGGCGAGGACCGCCGCAAAACCCGCAAAGCAGGCAATGCCGCTGCCGAAGGTCAGGGTTGCGATAACGCCGGCGATTGCCGCGGGCCAGACGCGCCACCCACTCGATGCACTCGGCAGGCCGTTGACGCATCGAAGGCCCGAGGCAAGGCACAGAAACACCAAAAACAGGCTGACCGACTCGCTGGCGTGCGCGAGCTTGCGGCTATTGCCAAGCCAGAACACGCAGACCAGCACGAGCACATTCGCGGGCCTCAGGAGGTTGCGATCGAGCCGCCGCCAACTGCGCATGAGGGTTGGGATCGCAAACAGGGCCAGCAGCAGCGCCGTGCCAATTTGGAGCCACTGGTTGGCATGGAACCACGCCAGCTCGGCAAACCGGACGAGGTTGGGGAACAGCTCACGATGTCCGTTGTCGGCCATCAACACGTTGGCCGGGAACGGGTTCTCGAGGTACGTGCCGAGGAAGCGCCAGGGGTCCGCGTACGGGACCTTGGGTGACGCCATGATCATCATGGCGACGCCGATTCCCGCGTAGGCTGCGCCAGTGGCTAGCAGAAGCCAGCGTGCGAGCGTTCCGGAGTTCTGGCTCGAAGGCATGACGGAGGCCGAGAATCGGCGCCTTCTGCCAAACCGTCAAGCGCCCCCGTGCCCCGGCTACTGATCGCCCCGCGGGCTAGCGCTGCACCGGATCGCCGTGCACGTCGACTTCGATTGGCGTCGGCAGGCCGAGGCCTTCCAGTTGGGGAAGCACCACCTTCCGATCGCCGACGAGTACGAGCACGCCATGCTCGATCCGGATCGCCCGTTGGCATAGGGCATTCAGCTCCGCCGTCGTGGCGCTGCCCAGCGCGGCAAGGTCGCCCGCGGTCGAATCGAATGGCAGGCCGTTCAGCACCAGTTCGGACCCGGTGCCAAGCACGCCACCGAGGCCAGCGAAGGACTGTACGGTGGCGGCGCGCAGCGTACGACGGGCTTTGTCGGTTTCCGGGTCCGTGATGTCACCCTTGGCACCGCCGGCCAGCCGCTTCAGCTCGGCAAGGAGTTCCCGCAGGGAGGCTCCCGTCACATCCGAACGCACACTCGTGCTCGCTGTGAAGTAGCCGGTCGTCGGCGACATCGCATAGCCCGACCCGGCGCCGTAGGTGTAGCCGTGTTGTTCGCGCAGGTTCTGGTTGAGCCGACTCGTGAAACTCCCGCCGAGCAGCGTGTTGATGAGTTGGAACTGCATACGCTGCGGATCGCGATACCGCGGGCCGGGTGCCACGAAGTGCAACACGGTCTGCACGGCATCGGGGCGATCAACGAGCACCACGCGCAGCCCGTTCGCGGCCGGGGCGGCGTTGTCCTGCGGCAGTGCTTCGGCTTGCCCGCGCGTCTGCCAGTCGGCGAAGCCGCGATCCAGGGTGCTGCGCGCGTCTTCGGCCGTGATGTCCCCGGCGATGAGGATCACTGCGTTGCTCGCCTGGAACACCCTCGCGTGTTCGCGCCGAATGTCGTCGAGCTGCAGCGCGGCCACGCTCTTCAGGGTGCCGCTGGTCGAACGTCCATAGGGGTTGTTGTCACCAAACAGCGTGCGCAGGGCCACCAGCGAGGCGACGGCGGTAGGTTCGTCTTCCGCCTGGCGCAGGCCTTCGAGGTGGAGCCGTTGGATGCGTTCCCAATCCTGCGGCAGCAGGCGGGGCTTGCGCAGGGCCGTGACGAGCAGGTCGACGGCGCTGCCGAGGTTTCGCCGCAGCACGGTCAGGTATGCCGAAGCCGTCTCGTGATCGCTGCCGATCCCAAAGCTGGCGCCGAGGCTCTGCATGCGGTCGCCAAAAGCGAGTGCGTCGAGATCCCCGGCGCCTTCCTGCATGAGAGCCGTGGTCAACGCGAGCAGTCCGGCCGGCTGTTCGGCGGTGAGTACGCTACCGTTCTGGAACTGCACGCGCATGCTGACGAGCGGCAGTTCGGGCTTGTGCCAGAGGTGCACGGGAATGCCGTTCCGTAGCACGAACGTCTCGGGCTGCATCGGCGTGAAGGCGCTGTCCAGGCCGTTTGTGGGGCGCGTATCACGGGCCGATGCGGCGCGCTCGGGTTCTTGTGGCCGCACACGCAGGATTGCGCGCCGATCGAGTTGCAGGTAATGCGTCGCCGCAACTTGCACCCGTTCGGGTGTGGTCAAACGGAAGCGTTCGAGGTCGCGCGCAAACGAATTTGGCTCGCCCCAGACGAACTCGTACTGGTTCATGAGGTCGGCGACCGTGCCGAGGTTCTGCAGGCGCGAGAGGCGGCGTAGTTCAAACGCCGTCTTGCGTTGCTCGAGCTCCTTTGGCTCGATGCCATCCTTCTGCAGGCGCTGCAGTTCTTCGTCAACGATGCGTTCGATCGTGTCCAGATCGGCGCCAGGCGTTGCGGTGACGTCAATCGAGAACATCGAGCCGAGGCTCAGCGAGTCCTGGTA
>JADZDL010000407.1 GCA_020851075.1 Planctomycetota bacterium
CATGGAACGCGCGGTGAGGGAGCGACTTCTGGACGGGAAGAAGGCGCCACCGTCGGCCTGCCCCTGGGGTGCCCTCTGCGCTCGACCGCACGGGGTAAGCAGCCAAGCCTGAGTTTCCGGCTTGCGACCGGGCGCCGGGCGCCCATGATCCCAGGAGCGGCGGGCCCCGTGGCGCCTGGCGTCGCCCCGCTTTGCGAAGTCCAACCCCCGAAACGAACTCGATGGCAACTCCCGAAAAGTCCGCAGCGAAGAAGCCCAACCCCGCCCTGATGAAGCCTGTGCAGCCGGACGCGATCCTGGCCGCCGTCGTCGGCAATACGCCGATGCCGCGCAGTGAGATCACCAAGAAGCTCTGGGACTACATCAAGGCCAACGGGCTGCAGGACGCGAAGAAGAAGACCAACATCAACGCCGACGACAAGCTCAAGGCCGTGTTCGGCGGCAAGGCTGTGGTCACGATGTTCGAGATGACGAAGCTCGTCTCGGCCCACATCCAGAAGGCCTGAGCGAAGACCGGCCGGCGCGCGGAGCCGAACGGCTCCCGCTGGCAAGCTCGCACGGAGCCCGCGAGCACTCCCTAGGTCGCCGTGACGGACCAACCTCATTGGGTCGCGGGCCCGATCGCCCACGCGCAGCATCCTAACCCACTCAGCGCAGCATGCCCGCCAGCTTGTCGGCGACCGCCTTGCCCACCACGTGGTTCCCGGCCACCGACATGTGGATGTGATCGGCCTGGAAGATCGCTTCGGGCCGGCCCGCGGCAGCAACCAGCGGTGTCGTGTCCAGGCACGGCACGCCGATGCGCTCACACAGTTCGAGCAGGTGACGCTGCGCGTTGCCCGGCTGCAGCAGGGCCGCATCGGCATGCAGTTCGGCGAGCACCTTGGTGCGCAGCTCCGAGTCGATGTGGAACTGGCTCGGTAACACCACGACGAGCACCTGCCGCCCCTTCGCATCCCGCTGCAGTTGCCGCAGCGAAGCTTCGACGTCGCGCAACCACAGGGTGACCACGGGTTCGACGCCGGGACGGAACCGGTGGTCGCGCGGTGCATCGAGAAACAGGCATGCCGCCGTCTGCGCCGCGGGCATCGCATCGTGCAGGACCTGCTGCTCCGGGGAGAAGCGGAACCCGGGCAGGATCGACCACTCCATCGCATGCTGGATCAACCACGTCTCCGCGAAGAGCGCCAACCGCGAGCGCACGCAGAGGCGAGCTCGCCAGGAACTCTGCAGCAGATTGCCAAATGGCCCATCAAACATGCAGCCCGCGATGACCGTGCACGAACGCTGCGCAAGGTCGTCAGTGAAGTCATTGCCGAGGAAGTACGCGGCCACCAACACATCGGCCTCGGTCACTTCGCTTTCCCGACGCAGACGTTTGCAGGTCGCGGCAAATCCGTAACCAGGTACACCGGCATTGAACGCCTCGACTTGCAGTCCCTGTTCTAGAAGGATTTGCTGGCCGAGCAGTTGGCCGGCGACCGCGGGAAAACTCTCGTTCTCAGCCACGGCGTGGCCAAACGTGAGCGAGTCGCCGCCAAACAGGATGCGCCGCGAGCCCGCCTTCTTCGGCCCAAACTCGGCGCCGCGCAGCCCCTGCGAGTTGATGCGGATCTCGAGGATTCGCGGCTCAAAACGCGCACTCGGGGGCAGATCCTGTGGGTAGGCCTCCTGAAACCCACCGACGAAACCGGGCAACGGCTCAAAGCAGCCTGGTTCGGGCGAACGCCACGACGGCGCCGTGCTGAACACGCGAAACGCCGCTGGCGGCGCCCACAACAGGCGCAGGAGGATCTCCGCGGCCACCCCGGCCAACAGCAGCAGGAACCCTGCCAGCACGCAGCGAAACAGCCACCGCCGCTGGGTCGACTTCTTGCGTGGGGCCACACCGCGGGCGCCGGGTTCCTGCAACGTGGTCATGCGACCGGCACGATCTCCGGCGACGGCGGGTTCGTCAATGCGCTCGCGAATTGCGTTCGCCGCGGGGTGTCACCAGAGCGGGATCTTCAGGCCAACAGGCTGCGCACCACGCGTCCCGAAACATCCGTGAGACGGAAGTCTCGCCCCTGATGTCGGTACGTCAGCTTCTCATGGTGAAACCCCAGCAGGTGCAACATCGTCGCATGCAGGTCCGGCACCGACACGGGATCCTCGACGACCTCATAGCCAAACTCGTCCGTCGCGCCCACCACGGTGCCACCACGAACCCCGCCGCCCGCGAGCCAGATGCTGAAGGCCTTGCCGTGGTGGTCGCGCCCATAACGATCGCCGGTCTGCCCACCCTGGTTCATCGGTGTGCGGCCGAACTCCCCCGCACACACGACGAGCGTGTCGTCCAACAGACCTCGACGTTCGAGGTCAATGAGCAGCGCGGCCATCGGCTGATCCACCTCGCGAGCGCGATCGCGCAGACCGCGGACCAACTGACCATGATGGTCCCAGCCGACGTGGCAAAGCTGCAGGAAGCGGACCCCACGTTCGCACAGGCGGCGCGCCAACAGGCAATTGGCTGCGAAGGACGGCACTCCAGGCACCGCGCCGTAGAGCTTGCACGTCTGCGCATCTTCGTTCGCGAGGTCCGCGACTTCGGGCACTTCGCTTTGCATGCGGAACGCAAGCTCATAACTCTGCATACGCGTCTCAATCGCGGGATCGCCGACCGCCGCGAGGCGCATCGCATTGAGTTCGTGCAGCGCATCGAGCTGCGCGCGCCGACCGCTGCGGTCGAGGCCCGGAGGATCGGCAAGGAAGCGCACCGGCTCCTTGCCCGACAGCAACTGCACCCCTTGATGCTCACCTGGCAGGAAACCGTTGCTCCACAGCCGCGCCGAGAGTGGTTGCGACGCTGCGATCGGGCCCGAGGTCATCACGGCGTAGGCCGGCAGATTGCGATTGCCGCTGCCAAGTCCATACGAAGCCCAACCACCACAACTTGGCCGCCCAGCCTGCCCACTGCCCGTCATCAGCAGGCTCTGCGCTGGCTCGTGGTTGATGATCTCGGTGTGCATCGAACGAACGAGCGCGATGCGATCGCTGACCGCCGCGAGATGCGGCAGCGCTTCGGACAATTCAAAACCACCACGCCCACGCGCGAAGCGGAAGCGCGAACCCGCAATGACGAGGTTGCGACCACGCAGCTGGTCGATACGTTGCCCCGCGACAAGGCTCTCGGGCATCGGCTGGCCATCAAGCTCCTGCAACTTCGGCTTCGGGTCGTAGAGATCGATCTGCGATGGTGAACCGGCCATCATGAGGAAGATCACCCGCCGCGCTCGCGGCGCGAAATGCGGACGCAACGGCTCTTCTGCACCATTGCCGCGCAGGCTGCGCAGAGCGAGAGACCCCAACAACCCGGCGCTACCACCCAGGAAGGCTCGACGGCCGTGGTGCGCTCCTACTGCATTCACGAACTGGCTCAGCATGGTCATGATCAGCCTCGGGTCAGGGTTTCGTCGAGGTTCAGCAACACGGCGGCCACGGTCGTCCAGGCCGCCAGTTCGCACGTGTCGATCGCCGCGGGCAGAGGAACGCTGCCTACCGCCAGCAGGGCGGCCGCAGCTTCCGGCCGCTGCGCAAAGTCCTGGCGACGAGTCTGCAGCAGCTGCAGCAGCACGACAACCTCGCGAGCTTCCGGTGCGCGGGCGAGACAACGGCGCCACCCAAGCTCGAGCCGGGCGCGATCGTCCCCTGCCGTGGCGAGCAACAACTGGCCCAGCCCCCGCGCCGCTTCCACGTAGTTGGGATCGTTGAGCAACACCAGTGCCTGCAACGGGGTCGTGGTCTCACAGCGGCGCGCCACGCAGACTTCTCGCCCAGGGGCATCGAACACGGTGAATGCCGTGAAAGGCACCTGGCGCTTTACATACACATAGAGGCCGCGCCGGTGACGGTCCGCGGGCGGCGAGGCCTCCTCCCACAAGTCCACCGGCTGCCAGGGCCGAACACTCGGGCCACCAGAGCGCAGATCGAGCAGGCCGCTGATCGCGAGTGCATTGTCGCGCACGGCCTCGGCCGAGAGACGCCACCGCGACGCGCGCGCCTGCAACCGGTTGTCGGGATCGCGCGCGAGCAGGAGTGGATCGTTCGTGCTTTGTTGGCGGTAGGTCGCCGAGGTCACGAGCAGCTTCAAGAAGCGCTTCTGCTGGAAGCCACCGTCCACAAACTCGCGGGCCAGCCAGTCGAGCAGTTCGGGATGGCTTGGGACCTCACCACGCGCACCGAAGTCGTCCACGGTCTCACAGAGACCACGGCCGAAGAACTGCCGCCAAAGCCGATTGGCAGCCACACGGCCGACGAGCGGGTTGTCCTTGTCGGTGAGCCAGCGCGCGAGCCCGAGTCGGTTGCGCGGCGCCTCCACCGGCAACGTGCCGAGTGCCTGCGGTATCGCCGGCTCCACGACATCCCCCGGACGCGAGAAGTCCCCGCGCAGCAAGAGGTGCGTCGGCCGCGGCGCAGCCATTTCCTCCATCACGGCGACCTGCGGCACCTTGCTGAGCAGCTTCTCCTGCGCAGCCGTCACTGCCGCCAGTTCGCCCAAAAGGTGGGTACCAACCGAATCGACGTGCTGCAGGTAGTAACGATGCAGCAGGTCCTCGTGGTCCCTGGTCCTCGGCTGCGCAGCGACCGTTCGCAGGTCCTCGGCCACGAGGGCAAACACGGCTTCGCGCGAGATGGCCCGATCAAAGATGCGCACTTCGTCGATCGAACCTTCCCACGGCTTCCCATCCACCGCGCCAATGCGCAGGCGGCCATCGTTGTCGATGTCCTCCGGCAACGGCATTTCGGCCGTGGCAGCCGGTTTCGCGTCCGCCAACGCCACTGGCGCGCCATCGACATACAACTGCAGGCCGCCCGTGCGCCGCGACCCATCGTACGTGGCTGCCACGTGGTGCCATTCGCCGGCGGCGACCGCATCCCGCGCAAACGCGGTGATCTGCAGCTTCTTGTCCATATCCACCGCCAACACGAACCGCGGGCGCCCGCGGACTAGTTCGAGCACATACCCACGATCGCCGCGGGCCTCGTCGACCTTGCCGATTACCACACAGGCACTGTCCAATGCACCGACATCGAGGCGGATCCACGCCGATAGCGAGAAGGCTGTGTCGGCGCCGAACGAGGCCTGCTGAGCCAACTGCACGAAGGAGTCCTTGCCGTCGAGCCAGATGGCCTCGCCGATCACACCACGCAGGAATCTCGCTTTGCCAATGCCAACCAGCTCCGCTGCACCGGGACGATCGCACTCGAGATCGACGTGCAGGATCTCCCCCGACGGCGACGGATCCGGGGCCTTCTCGGCCATGCCACGCAACCACTGCTGCTGTGCCTCCCCAACCGCCATGCCGCGCTCTCGCAGCTGTTGCGCGACGTCGGAGACCTTCTCCTGCAGCGCCAACCACTCGGTGCCCTGCGCCGCCGTCGGCAGACGCAGTCGCGGCTCCGCAGTGCCATTGCCGCCTCGCAAGCCACGTTCGGGGGCGCGGTCGAAGAACGCGTAGAGGCCGTAGTAGTCGCGCTGGCTGATCGGATCGAACTTGTGGTCGTGGCACTCCGCACAACCGATCGTGAGCCCCAACCACGCCGTCGCTGTCGTCGCCACCCGGTCCGCCACGTAACGGTGCCGGTACTCGCCGGGCTCACCGAGCA
The DNA here is from genome assembly GCA_020851075.1 of Planctomycetota bacterium. Lineage (GTDB taxonomy): Bacteria > Planctomycetota > UBA1135 > UBA1135 > UBA2386 > JADZDL01. Next base: position 5,647 of record JADZDL010000407.1, read on the forward strand.
GGTCATTGGCAACCGCGTGGTTGCGCAAAAAGCCGGTGGCGATGCGCTGCGACAACGTGGCATTCGGCAGCAGGTCTCCGGCGAGCTGTTCGATCGTGAACTGGTCAAACGGCAGGTCACGATTCCAGGCCTCGACGACCCAATCGCGGTAGGCCCACATGTCGCGATCCGTGTCGAAGTCGTAGCCGTTGGTATCCGTGTAATGCGCGAGGTCCAGCCAATGCGTGGCCATGTGCTCGCCAAACTGCGGCGACGCGAGCAGGCGGTCAACCTGCCGTTCGTAGGCATCGGGCGACGTATCCGTCACGAACGCAAGAACCTCAGCGGGCGTCGGCGGCAGGCCGCAGAGATCGAGTGATACCCGGCGCAGCAAGGTCGGCCGATCCGCTTCGGGTGCGGCATGCAGCCCCTCTGCCGCGAGCCTGGCCAACACAAACGCATCGATCGGATTGCGGACCGTGGAGCCGGTGGGAAGGGCATGAACGGCCGGAACCGGGGGCCGGTCGGGACGCTGCAACGCCCAGAGTCGCGCTCCTGGAGCCTGAGCAAACGCGATTGCCGGATTGGCAATCACCAGCGCGTAGGACACCAACCTGCAGACGGAGATATGGGACATGGAGGGCGACCAGGGAGGGATCGGGCCTCTAGGCGGGAAAACAGGGCTCCAGGGGTCACCATTCTCCCCAATCAGGTCAACTTCCCTTGCCGTCAGTCCCGGTCGGCACACCCGACACTTCATGGCGCGGCTACAATGACGCCTTCCCCGCCCCACATGGAAGGACCCCTGATGCGCTCGCTACTCGTCGCCACCATCCTGCTCGCCACCACGATTCCGGCCCAGAACCAAGGCCTCTCCCTCGCCAACGGCACCACGGCCTACGTCGACGCGCCCTTCTCGCCAAACCTGGTGCCAACCGGCGGCCTCACGGCGGAAGCGTGGGTCACCTACGGCGCTACGGCCTTGGGCTCTGGTTGGCGATTCCCGACCGTGTTCCGCATGGATCCGAGCCCCAACCAGGCCTCGTACTTCTTGCGCATTGAAGCGGGCCAGACGCAGTCCAACCGACTGCTCTGGTGGGTCAGCACGACGAACGGCGACTACAGCATCAGCTGGACCTTCGCGGCGGGCACGCTCATTCCGTGGACCCACGTGGCCGGCAGCTACGACGGCACGACCCTGCGCCTGTTCGTGAACGGCGCCCAGGTCGCGCAAGGCAACGGCACGGGCCCGATCCAGAACCGCGGTGGAGTGTTCCGCATCGGCAACGGCGACGTGTCGATCACCGGCGGTGAGACGTGGAACGGCGACATCGACGAAGTGCGCGTCTGGCCGTTTGCGCGTTCGGCGGCGGCGATCGCGTCGACGATGAACATGCGCCTGCAGTCGATGCCCGGCGAAGTGACGACCTGGAACCTCGATGGCGACGGCCTCGACTCGTCGGGCCAGAACCACGGCACCGCAATCGGTTCGCCGACCTTCGTCACCAACACGCGGACCGAGCAAGTCGTGCCGTTCCCCGGCGCACTCAACCTCGGCGCGCCGACCGGCTGCCGCACCGATGGCCTCGCCGCGATCGCCGCGATCGCGAACGTCGGCAACGGCGGCTTCGGCTTCGTCGGCACGCGCGCGCCAGCAAACGCAGGCGGCTTCGCGCTGCTGTCGATGGGCGCGCTGCCAGCACCGCTGCAAGTGCTCGGCATCGACGTGCTCGTCAACCCCAACCTTGGGGCTTCGCTGTTCGTGCTCGCCAACTCGCTCGGCACGGCAACGCTCGGTTTTGCGATCCCAAACGACGTCGGCTATCTGGGCCAGGGCTTCTACACGCAGTTCCTGTGGCTCGATGGAACGTGCGCAAACGGCGTTTCGGCTTCGAACGCGGTGTTCGCCAGCATCCTGCCCTGAGGTCTCACACCCACCGCCACTGCTGCGGCTCCCACCGCACCCCGTGGCCCAGCAGCGGCGGATCCAGGAATCCGCGCGCTGCCGCCGTGACCGCCGCCAACGTCGGCCACGGCAGTTCGTCGCCAGCCGCCATCGCCGCATAGGGTAGCTCCCAGCTCGACAGCGGCTCCGGCAGCATCTTCGGCAACGGGTGGCTCTGCCGCGCCGCGAACGTCGCCGCCAACGCTTCGCGCAGCAGCGCGCCATCGACGGCGCGCGCGCTCGCGAGCAGCGCGATATCCGGCAGGTCCTTCACGCGCGAGTTGGGCCGCGGCCGCGGCAAGGTGTAGGCGTGCAGCTTCTCCGCGACGTGTGATTCCAGCGGGTACAGGCGCAGCTGCGGCGGGGCGATGCCGGCGAAACCGAGCAGGTCGGGGGCCTGTACGGTCTCGATCTCGCCGACGAGAGCGTCGCCGATCGCGACGTCGACGCCGAAGGGGCGCGCAAACAGCTTGCCATCGATGCTGGCCGCGACGCGGAAGCGCTGGACCGCGTGCTCCATTCCCTCGATGGCGAGCATCGGGTGCGCGGCATCGCGCCCGAGCGTGAAGGTGAGGAAGTCGTCGAATGGGCGCTCGGCTGCGTTCTGCAGGCGGGCAAGCAGACGATCGGGCGCGTCGGTGATGCGCAGATCGACGTCCTTCGTGGTGCGGGCGCGCGGCACGCGGAGGCCGAGGCCGACACCCCCCTTCAGGATCGCGGCCTCCCCGAACTCGGCGACGACCCGGGCCAGGAACCGGTCGTAGGCCACACTCTGGCGAAGTGGTTCGAGCTGCGCGCCACCACCGAGGTTGCGCAGCCGCTGGTCGAGGGCCTGACGGAACGCCCGCGCCGAAGGGTAGGTCTGGGGCTTCATGCGGCGAGCCCTCCGAAGGGCCGCAGGGCCAGCTCCACTGCGACCAGTTCCTCGCGGCGCACGAGCCCACGCTGCAGCGCCTGCGCGGCCGCGAGTTGCAGGTCCTCGGGCGAGAGGTGGGCGCGCGCGCAGTCTTCGAGGGTCCGCGCCGGCTTCGTCACGGCCGCGGCACCGACGAACGTGCGTTCCGCGTCCGGCATGTCGCCGTAGTGCAGGACCACGCCCGGCGGCGGCACGAGCCGGCGCGCGCGAGCGGCCGCGGGGAGCGTGAGGTGCACCCGCTTGGGGATCAGGTCCGAGAGGTCGTGGAGCGCGAGCGCCGTCTCGTGGGAGAACACACCCTGCCGGTCCGACCACAGCCAGAACTCGATCAGGTAGTCGTGATCGCTGCTCGGATAGTGCGTCAGCCGGTAGATGCCGCGGCGAACGTGCTGCACGCGGCCGGCGTGCTTGTGCTTCTGCAGCAGCTGCGGCGAGTAGCCGGCGGTCGCCGCCTGTTGGGTCGTGAAGTAGCCGTCCTGGGCGCTCGCGATCTCGTACAGGTGGTCCCAGCTCGGTCGGGTGGCGCGTTCGTGGGGCATGCATGTACCTACACTACCAGTTTATCTTCTTGCTTCATCGCTCTCCCATGTGCGCAAACATAAACTTGCCGGCTATGTTCTCGCAGCATCTGGGACATCGCGCATGACGCATTGGCAAGCTCATCCCTCCCGGATTCCTAACGCGAGCGCACGAAGGCACATCGCCCCGACGGGGGCCTAGCTAGCGCGCGCTACCGCGGGAACAGCACGGTCGGCGTGCCGCGGGTGGCATCGAGGCGCAGGATCCGCGCGCCCTGGCGCACGAGCACGCTGTGCGCGTCGGGGAAGGCGAGCAGCTGGTAGGCGTCGTGTTCGTCGTTGCCGCTGCCGAACCGGTGCTCGATCGAGCGCGTGGCGGAATCGATGCGCAGGAACTCGCGGCGCGTGGCATTGCTGGCCGTGAGCCAGACGCCGCCGGTCGGGTCGCGAGCGAGCAGCGAGCCACGTTGGAACAACGGCGATGCCTCTTCGAGCCCCGAAAAGCCCGGAACACACGCCGGCAGCGGTAGGATAGTCATCGAGCGGTCCGCGGGTCGGTAGAGGAACAGCTTGCCACCAATACCCCACTTGTTGGGCCACGTCCCCACGAGCAGGTGATCGTCGTCGAACAGACCAAAGACACGGCATTGGTCCAGTGCATCGCACGGTTGCGGCTCGGCGCCCGGATCGCACTGCGTCCATTTGCGCCAGTGTTTGGTATCGGCGTTCCAGAGCAGGGTGCCGCGCACGAGGAAGGTCGAACTAAGCGATACGGGTTCCTTGCGCAGCTGCCGCTGCGAGAAGTCGAACAACCGCTTCTTGCCGCCGAGCCCGAGCACGCCGTGTCCCGCCGGCCACAACGATGCATCCTTGAGCTCGGGAACTTCCTGCCGCGTGACCGAGCCATCGGCTTCTTCGAAGCTCATGGTCGTGCCTTCACACCACACGCGCAACCCGTCCGGACCACGCAGCAGCGTGCGTTCGCGACGTTCGGCGAGCACACGTTCGCGCAGTTCCGCCGGTAGCACAGGCACATGCTTCGTGCGGTCGTAGGCAATCGGCGTCCACGTGCCCGTGCCGAGATCGAGCACGTTCTGGTCCACACCCCACTCGCCGTAGGTGCGCCAGTAGGAACCCCGCATGGACATCGACCACACATACGGGCGCACGAGCTCCGTACCAAACCCGCGCGCGATGCCCGCAATCTGCTCGACATGCCCGTTCTGCAGATCGATGCGGAACCACGCGAGACAGAAGTCCTCGTGCGCAGCGCCGCCAGCGAGAACGTAGCGGCCATCGCACGACAAGCCGCGCACATCGAGCTTCGCCAACTGCTGCGGATCCGGATGGTGATAGTCCCACGCGCGATCGGCAAACCACAGAGACGGCGGCAGCAGTCCCACCGCGGCCGCGCAGAGGCCAAACCGCGCACTGCGCAACGGTCCACCGCCACGTCGGCCAAGGCCCCAGGACACCCCGGCTGTGACGAGACCCAGTGGCGCTACTGCCCACAACCACACATGCCAGTCGATGCCGTTCTCGATCTTCGGGCTCTGCCGCACCACGGCCGTCACGCACACGCCAACGAGCAACACGAACAGCGCCGTCGCGCCGACCGCCATGCGGCCACCTGGCAACCACGTGCCGAGCGCCCAGATCCACGGCACGAGCAGTAGCGCGGCTCCGGCAAAAACCACTTCGGCGGGCCATCGCACCTGCGTGCTGCCATCCCATTCCCAGCCCACGAGGCCATCCCAGTTCTGCCCGCGCGCCGTCACGAACAGCTCGCCGACGAGCAGTCCGAGCAGCGGCAGCGTGATCGTCGCAAGCACGAGAAACAGCAGTTTCCCGCCGAACGCCGGCCACAGCACGCCAGGCAAGCGCCGCACGAACTGATCGTCCTTGGCCCCAAACTCCGCGCGCACCAGGGCGGGTGCGACAAACGCAACGACGCCGAAGATGCCCGCGAGCACAAACCATGATAAGGCGTGGGCGCCGAAGCCCTCTTCAAACCATGAGTGAGTGGGCGCAAGTGACAGGCCCAGGCACAGGCACGTGAAGATCAGTAATGTGTAACTGATCAGCGTACTGCGCTGTGCGCGCCACTCCTTCCACAGAAACGGAAGTACGAGGTTCATCGTTGGCTCCTCGGGAACAGCACGGAACGTTCGCCGGTATTTAGGTCCTGCTCGAAGATCTTGCCGTCGACGACCTGTAGCACACGCTCACCATCCCGCCATGCAAGCACCCGATTCCAGCTCCCGGAGCCCCACCGCGGCGTGCGCGTCGAGACCGAACGATCTGGTCCGACAACGATGCAGATCGTTCCCTCGCCGCCATCGGTCAACCAGATCCGCCCCTTCGGGTCGCGCGGCAGCAGGGAGCCCCAGCGCCCCAGTTGGGTAACCACATGCCTGCAGAGGTGGACTGGCAGTTTTTCGCCCAGCGATACGAGAGTGCGGTCCGAGGGGCGGTACAGCAGCAAGGAGCTGGAGCCCGAACACAGCAGGTGATCGTCGTCGAAGAGCCCGATCAGGCCCAGGTCACGCAATTCGTCGAGTTGCACCAGCTCGCCGGTCGCAACGTCGAACCGGTGCCACCCGCGTTTGCCTGCCTGCGGCGCGAGCACCCACTGGCCGCGTACGGCGAAGCCCCCGCATTTGCCGAGCGCCGGCACTTCGATGCGCTTTCGGTGCACGAAGTCGAACAGAACCTGCGGCTCTCCACCAAGCATCCTGAGCCCATGGCCGCACGAGACTAGATACCGCTCGTTGCCATATGGCCACGGCACTTCGTCGACCTTCCCGTCGGCCGTCCCGAAGCGCATCCTGCCGGCCGCTGGCCAGACGTTGATCCCATCAGGGCCACGGAAGCACGTCGTCTCCCGTGCATCCGCGGCGATCACGTCGTCGAGTTCCGGCGGCACCAGCGGCAGGTTCTGCTTCTGGTCGTAGCCGATCGACTGCCAGGTGCCGGTCGCGAGGTCGAACAGCCGCTGCTGCGTCACGTCTTCGCCAAACGTGCGCCAGAAGCGACCAGAGCCCCGTTCGTGCGGCGCCCAGGAGTCGACCAAGGAACCGGTGTATTGGTCGCGGTAACCACCAAGCTGCTGGGCAACGCCAGTCTGCAAGTCGATGCGGAGCGGAACACCAAACCAATTGGGGTCCTTAGCGCCGTAGGCAAGCGCGTAGTGATGATCCGGCGTGAGACCGATCACATTCTGCACGAACACCGTTTCGAGGTCCGGACGCAGGTAGTCGTGCACGCGGTCGCCAAGCCACAGGCCCGGCGGCAGCACGGCTGTGCCGAACGTCAGCAGGCCGACCTTCGCCGAACGGGACGCGCCACCACCGCGACGACCCTTCGCCCAGGAGGTGCCGGCAACGACGAATGCGAGCAAGGTCGCAAAGACCAACCATGGCCACGCGGCAAGCCCACTCTCGATCTGCGGGCATTGCCGGCTCACGGCGAACAACACGACGCCGAGCAGCAACACGAACAGCACGGCCCCGCCGAGCGCCATGCGGCCCGCGGGCAACCACGTGCCGATCGCCCACACCCACGGCACGAGCAGCATCGCCGCCCCGCACGCCGGCACGGTCCATGGCCACTGCAGGATCACGTGGACCTCGTTTCCCTCCCAGCCCACCAGGCCACCCCAGCGGGTCGTCCAAAGGTCGGCCCACGACTTGCCGGACGTGGTCAGGAACCCTTCCCCGACCAGGAGTCCAAGCAACGGCAGTGCCGCGGCCGCGAGCACGAGGAACAGCAGCTTGCCGCGGAATGACGGCCCGAGCGCGCCCGGCAGCCGCCGCACGAACTGGTCGTCCTTCGGCCCGTATTCCGCACGCACGAGCGCCGGGGCCACGAACGCGACGACACCGATTACGCCCGCCGCGACGAACCACGACAGCGACAACGCGCCACGACCGTCTTCGAGCCACCAGTGTTCCGGCACCAGCGTGAACCCGATCGTGAGGCACACAAACACGAGCAGCGTATAGGCGACCAGGATGCCGCGCTGCGCGCGCCATTCCTTCCAGCAGTAGACGAGGGCGAGGTTCACACAACCACCTCGTCACGCGCGGCGACCTTTGCCGCCGCGACTTCCGCGAGCACGCGGTGCAGTCCACTCGGCACCTGCACGGGTTCCGCTTCGCCGAGCACTTCACTCAGCGAACCGTGCTTCTGCAGCTTGCCATCCTGCAGCACCGCGACGTAGTCGGCGATGCGCGCGGCGATCTCGAGTTCGTGCGTCGCGCACAGCACCGTGCGTTCGCCTTCCTTCAGCGCTTCGACGATGCCATGCAGAACCTGCTCGCGCACGAGCGGATCCAACCCCGCGAACGGTTCGTCGAGCAACAACAGCTCGGGCTCCGGCGCCAGCGCCGCCGCCAACATCGCCTTCATGCCCTGGCCGCGCGACATCGACTTGAACTTCACACGCAGCGGCACCGCGAGCCGTTCGCACAGTTCCGCACACAGCGCCGCATTCCACGTCGGGTACTGCGGCTGCAAGAACTTGAACAGGTCCTTCGCGGTCATCCACGGATAGACGTCCGGCACGTCGGGCACATAGCCGATGCGCTGCAACACCGCGCGATGCTCCGTCAGCGGGTCCTTGCCGAAGATGCGCACGGAGCCCTTCTGCGGCCGCAGCACACCAAGCAGCACACGCAGCAACGTGCTCTTGCCCGAACCGTTCTGGCCGAGCAGCACCGTCACCGCGCCGTCGTGCACGCGCAGGTCGAGATCGCGCAACACCTGCTTCCTGCCAAACCCGACGGAAAGCCCCTGGATGTCGAGAACCGTGTTCATGCTTTGCTCCTCTCCCCCTGCCCGGATTGCACTACCTGCCCCACCACCCCACTGCCCAGCAGCACCTCGCGCAACACCACCGGGTCGTGCCCGGCGCGCAGCGCCTGTTCCCATGCCGTGCGGCACATCGCGAGCGTCTCCGCGAGCCGGATCGCCTTCGCAACGGAAGGACCAGCGGCCGTCACGAACACACCCGAACCGTTGCGCCCTTCGGTCGCCCCGAGGTGTTCGAGGTCGCGGTAGGCCTTCGTCACCGTGTTTGGATTGACGAGGGCCTCGGCCGCGAGCCCGCGCACCGACGGCAGCTTGTCGCCGGGCGCCAGTTCGCCAGCCGCGATGGCATCGAGCACGGCGGCCACGAGCTGTTGGCTCGGCGGCGTAAGGCTGTGCGGATCGACGCGGCAATTCACGACCGTACTATCGGACTAGCACGGTGGTTACTTGAGTTGGAATCCGCGGCGCGTCGATGACTGCGGTGGCCGAGGGGTCAATCGCCATGGGACTCCGAATCAACACCAATATCGCGTCGCTCAATGCACAGCGAAACCTCGCCACGATCACCGACCGGCTCGCGGTGCATTACAAGCGACTGTCGACGGGGCTGCGCATCACGTCGGCCGCCGACGATGCGGCGGGATTGGCGATCTCCGAACGGCTGCGCGCGCAGGTTCGTTCGCTCGATCAGGCGAAGCGCAATGCCCAGGACGGCATCTCGCTCGTGCAGACCGGCGAAGGTGCCCTCAATGAAGTCGGCGACATTTTGATCCGCCTGCGCGAACTCGCCGTGCAGGCCAGCAATGGTTCGGTTTCGAGTCAGGATCGCACGACGCTCAATGACGAGTTCCAGCAGCTCGTGCAGGAAGTCGACCGCATCGGGCGCGCGTCGCAGTTCAACGGTATCCACCTGTTGGACGGCAGTTCCTCGTCGGTGTCGTTCCAGATCGGCCTTGGCATCACGAGCGGCGTCGACACGTTGACCGCAGGTTTGTCGCCCGTGCTGGCCACGTCGCTAGGGCTCGATGTACTCGGCGTCACGAACGTCGGCAGCGCGACGTCTTCCCTGACCGCCCTCGACTCGGCCATCAACAACCTATCGCGTGTGCGCGGCAGTTTTGGCGCGATGCAGAATCGGCTCGAACACACGATCAACTACCTCGGCGTGCAGGCCGAGAACCTCAGCGCCGCCGAGTCGCGCATTCGCGACGTCGATATCGCGAAGGAGACCGCCGAACTGGCGCGCGACCAGATCCTGCAGCAGGCGGCGATCGCGGTGCTCGCCCAGGCCAACTCGCAGCCACAGTTGATGCTGCGATTGCTCGGCGTCGGCTAATCGCGCTTCAAGACCAACTGCAGGGCCTGCTGGTAGATCTGCTGCTGCGCGGGCTCCTTCTCGGCATAGTCGACCGTTGCGCGCAACAGCGCGACAAACGACGCATCGTCCCGCAACTGCGGCAGGTCGCGTACGGTGGCAAGACACAGCTGCGGCACCTCGGGGCCGAGCGGCTCGTTCGCGAGCAGGTACACGAGCCGCAGAGTGCGGTAGCTCGCGCGTTCGCCGAGGCGCGGCGCCTGCTCGAGCAGCAACTGCGCAACGCGGCCTTCGCGGTAGACCACAGGCATCGTGCCGTCGTGTTCGGCGCGGTAGAGCTGTTCGGTCTCGTCGCGCAACCACGCATCGGCGCTCGCCACGTCGTTCTGGTCGGCCAGGAACCGCGCCTGCGGCGTGCGTTCGTCGTTGCCTGCGCGCAGGAACAACCAGACCAGCCCACCGAGCATGAACATCGCCACCAACGACCAGATCGCAAGCTGCCGGGCCTGCTTGCTCATGCGCACGATCGGCGCCACCGCTCGCTGCAGTTCGGCCGCGGACAGCACCGGTTGCGCCTGCAACCACGCATCGAGCACGCGGTAGACCTTGACCTCGTTGGGCACGCCCTGGAACACGCGCGCGCCGACTTCAAACGCCTGCACCTCGTTACGATTCATCGACAGGAACGTCGACTCCGCGAGCCAGACCGCGCCGGGCTCCGCACTCGACTGCAGGCGCGCCGCGAGGTTCACCGCATCACCAAACACATCGCCCGCGTCGTCGACCGCCACCTCGCCGGTCGCGATGCCGATGCGCACCCGCAATGCCGACTCGCCCGCCCCGAGGCTCTGGTTGTGCCGTTCGAGCTGCTTGTGCACCTGCACCGCGGCGAGCACCGCGTTGGTCGGGCTTTCGAAGCGCACGAGGAACGCGTCGCCCATCGTCTTTACGACCGTGCCGTCGAACTTCGCAAACACGGGCCGCAGCAGCCGTTCGTGCTCGGCCAGATCGCGGGCCTGGTCCGCGCGCGACGAACGCGCCTGCCGCGCCGTGTATCCCTGCAGGTCGGACAGCAGCAGCGTCAGGGTCTGGTTGCGCATGGAATTGCCCCAGTGTCACCCCGACCGGACAAGAACACCACGGGGAACACCACGAGGAACACCGCTGCGCCTTGCCCCTGTCCCCAGATGGCCTACAAGTGGCGTTTCCCGTCAGTACCCCCCATGGCAAAGATCACGTTCAAAGGCAATCCCGTCGCCACCAGTGGCGACCTCCCCAAGGTCGGCAGCCAGGCTCCAGCGTTCACTCTGACGAAGAGTGACCTCGGCCCGGTTTCCAACCAGGACCTCACCGGCAAGAACGTCGTGCTCAACATCTTCCCGAGCATCGACACCGGCGTCTGCGCCACGTCGGTGCGCAAGTTCAACCAGGAAGCGGCGAACCTGCCCAATCCCGTCGTGCTGTGCGTGTCGAAGGACCTGCCATTCGCGCAGAAGCGCTTCTGCGGCGCCGAAGGCATCGACAAGGTGCAGACCGCGAGCTGGTACAAGGGCCCGGACTTCGGTGCGGCCTACGGCGTCACGATGACCGACGGACCGCTCGCGGGGCTGTTTGCGCGCGCCGTCGTCGTACTCGATGCGACCGGCAAGGTCGTGCACTGTGAACTGGTGCCCGAGATCGCGCAGGAACCCAACTACGCGCAGGCGATCGCCGCCGTTCGGTAAGCGACCTGCAGCAGGGAAGTTCGCCCGCGCCGGAGTTTGTCTCCGGTCCGGGCGTCGCGGCCGAACGCCTCTCGACCCCTGGAGTATCCCCGATGCTGCGCCTCCTCTGCGTGCTCGTTGCCGGTCTGGTACCAGCCCTCCCGACCACCCTCGCCTTGCGCGCGCAATCGCCCGCCATGCCGACGTTGGCGGTATCGCCGCAGATGCGCTTCGTCGACTTCAGCAAAGACCTCGACCGCAACGGCATCACCGTGGTCCTCGGGAAGTTGGGCCAGTGCAAGGACGGCCCGCGCGAACGCCTTGCCGATGGCCAGCTCGGCGGGGCCGGCGCCGTGAGTCAGGTGAGTGGCACCCAGTACTTCAAGGTGCCTGTGCAAGCCTCGATCGCCGCGAAGACCACCCTCTGCGGCAAGGTAGACAAGCTGCAGATCAGCTTCGACGCCCAGCTGGCGCGACTCCCCGACGGCAAGGAACAACGCCAGGCGACGACCGGCAACGGCGCCGCGCTCGAGGACGACATGCTGGCGCTCTGGGTTCTGGCCCCGCGCGCCAAAGGCAAAGGCCTCGAGTTGCTGCACGTGATCCCGTTCGACAAGAAGGTCGACAAGGGTCCCGATGGCGAGCTGCAGTTCGGCGACGCGATGTCTGACTACTACACCGTGAACCGCCGCGTTCACGACCTTCGCGCCGCGCTGGAGGCCCTGGAGAAGACCACCGACCCGGAGAGCAAGAAGAAGCAGCTCGCCGCACTGCGGGAACTGCTCGAGCAGAAGGTGGAACTGCGCCAAAGCGAGAACGATGCGCTGCTGACCCAGCACGTGGGACCGCTCGAAGCACGCGCGCAGAAGCGGCTCGCCGACGATGCTGGTGCAGCGGCGAAAGAGAAGGGCGGCGACGGCAAGTAGGGCCCGCCTCGCCCCGGCAGTTGACCCGGTCGGGCCAAGATGCCGATGCCGAGGCATGCGGCAGCCCGGCACCAAGTTCGTCGTCGCCACCTGGCTACTTCTCGTTGGCTCCGGCCTTGGACTGCTCTTGCACCACGGCGTCACCGCGGGCGCCGCGGGAGTCGCGCCCAACCACCTGCCAGACGAACTGGCCACGGCCCTGCAATGGTCGCGGCAACGGCCGTTGCTGATCCTCTGCGCCCACCCGCAGTGCCCTTGCCTGCCGAGCACGATCCGCGAACTCGAACGAGCGCGCGTTGGTGCACCGAACCATGACGTAAGGGTTCTCGCCTACGCACCTGGCACTCCCCCCGCCGAATGGGATTCCGCGGCCGCAACCAGACTGCGCGAATTCCTGCCCAACGCCGTGCACCTGGACGACCGGGACGGCGCCCTCGCATCTCGCCTCGGAGCACTCACTTCGGGCCACGTGCTGCTCTACGGCGAAGCCGGGCAGCTCCGCTTCTCGGGCGGCGTGACCGCCGGCCGCGCGCACGAAGGGGACAACGACGCCGGTCGTTGCCTCGCCGGCGCTTTGCGCATGGAACGCGCCATTTCTGCCACAACGCCTGTATTTGGGTGCCCCCTCCATGCCGATGAGGAGGCTGCCCATGGAACGAACTGCTGCCAACCCAACTGAGACCATTCGCAATTCCGTTGACCGCGCCATGACCACGTTCTGTGCGCGCATTGATCGCGCCATGATGTGGCTCGTGGTCACGGAAGCGATTGTGGCCCTGCTGCTCGCCTGGCTCTGGACGCCACACGCTTGGGCCGGCACCGGAGTAGGCACCCACGTGCACGTGATCGCGACGCTGCTCATCGGCGGTGGTTCTGCCGCCGCGTTGTGGTGGCTGCAGCGTACGCAAGCAGGGGCGCCGATCACGCGCCACCTCGCCGCGGCGTCGGTCATGGCGATGAGCGCGCTGTTCATTCATCTGGCCAGCGGACGCATCGAAGTGCACTTCGGCGTGTTCGTATCGCTCGGGTTCCTGGCCGCCTACCGCGATTGGCGCGTCATGGTGACGGCCATGGTGACCATCGCCCTCGACCACGTCGGGCGTGGCCTCCTGCTGCCGCACTCGGTGTTCGGCACCGACGCGGTCGACCTGCCGCGCATTCTCGAGCACGCCGCGTATGTAGTGCTCGAAGTGTCCGTGCTGATCCTCGTCTGCCGCTTGATGATGGAGGAAATGCACGCCGTTGCTGAGCAGATGCAGCGCGCGCAGATTGCGCAACAGGCCGTGGAAGCCGCACAAGAAGAACTCCACGAGAAGGTCGAACAAGCCCGCCAGGAGGCAGATGCGCGCGTTCGGACGATCGTCGAGGGTTTCCAGACGATCGGCAGCAACATCGAAGAAAACGCCGAACGCACACGCGCCCTCGAAGCCATCGGCAAACAGAACCACGATCACGCCGAGCAAGGCAGCGCCGTGCTCGCACGCACGGTGCAGCGCTTCCAGGGCCTCGCCGAGGCCGTCAAAGCCAGCGAACAGACGATCCAGGACCTCGTGCAGGCCGGTGCCCAGATCGCGCAGATCACCAGTTCGATCTCGTCCGTTGCGTTCCAGACCAACCTGCTCGCCCTCAATGCCGCCGTGGAAGCGGCGCGCGCCGGCGAGCACGGCAAGGGCTTTGCAGTCGTTGCCGAAGAAGTGCGCGGCCTCTCGGGCCGTTCGAGCCAGGCGGCCCAGCAGATCGAGGAGTTTGCGCAGCGCATCCAGCAACACGCCGCGCACCTCGCCTCAGCGACCACCAAGGCCAACGGGGAAGCTGCTCAAGGGCTCGCGCTCATCGACGACGCCGAAGCTTCGATCCGTTCGATCCAGACCAGCGCCCAATCGCTCGGAACGGCCGTGCAGAGCGCGCTCGACGCCAACGCGACCCTGCTAGATCACAGCGCTCACCTGCAGGATCAGGTGAAGGCGCTGCTCGGCTGACGCGCGGCCCACGCGTGTCATGGCGCCGCGCGCAGATCGGCGACGGCGTCCTTGGCAACCACGGCGCCGTGCTCATCGAGGCCCAACGCACAAGCCGCGACCCCGGCATCGTGCGTGAAGAACAGCCGCCCGCCGCGCGCCTGCAGGTCCGCAAGCAGGGCCCCCTTCTCGTCGATGAGCAGTTCGGGGTAGCGGTCGTACCCCATCGTGATCGCGCGACGCACCCACGGCAGCCCTGGGATGAGGTCCGCACAGAACAGCATCGGGCCCCGTTCGCCCGCGACTTCGGTGAGCAACATGCCCGGCGTGTGGCCGTCACTCAGGTGGAACCGATACCCTTCGCCGAGCACTTCGCTGTGCTCGCCCGTCACGCGCTCGAGCCGACCGGTGGCCTCGAGCAACGGCTGCAATTCGGGCACAAAACTCGCGCGATCGCGCGCGTGGGGCTTTTGCGCGCGTTGCCACGCACGCTCGCCCACCACGTAGTGGGCCCGCGGGAACACGAGTTCGGCGGCGCTCCCTTCGCGATACGCGGACAACACCCCGCCCGCGTGATCGAAGTGCAGGTGCGACAACACGACCACATCGATGTCCGCGGGCTTCACGCCGAGGGCGGCCAGATTCTCGAGCAGCACGTGCCGTTCTTCCTGCACACCAAAGCGGCGACGCAACTCCGGAGCAAAGAACGCACCGATGCCGGCCTCGCACAAGACCGTGCGGCCACCGTCCTGCACGAGCAGGCAACGGCACGCGAGGTCGATGCGATTCTGCTCGTCGGCCGGCGCCCAACGACTCCAGAGCGCCTTCGGCGCATTGCCGAACATCGCGCCGCCATCCAGCTTCTGCGAGTTGCCCAAGACCGCGGAAAACCGCCGGCTCATTTGGCCTGCTCCTGGACTTTGACCACCGGCGCCACCAGATCGGCGATCTGCTGCGCAAGTGGCAGCAGCCGGACCTTCTCCAGGTTGCACAACAGCACGATGGTGATCTGCTGGTCGGGCAGCAGGTAGAGCATCGTACTCACGCGCGACTGCGCCCCACTGTGCTGCACAACGCGCTGGCCGTTCCGCAGACCGACGCGAAACCCGAGCCCGTAGTCCGTCGTGCCACCACCCTTCAAGGGTTGCGCCGTCCACATGCTCGCCAACGTTTCGGGACGCAGCAGACGCCCCGCCATGAGCGCCTGCGCAAACCGCGCCAGATCGGGCGCCGATGCGCAAAGGCCACCGCCGCCCAGCTTGTAGCTGCTATCCATGAGTTCGCTGTTTTGCAGCACAGCATCCACCAACACGTAACCCTGCGCGCGACCGCGAATGACCCGGCGCACATCGTCATCCTGCAGGGACGCCGCCCCGCTCGGCACGGCTACGTAGTCGTGCACGACGTTGGCGAACGGTTCGCCGCGGACCTTCTCCACGACCGCGGCAACGAGATTGAAGCCGAACGTGCTGTAGTGGTACGCGGTCCCCGGCTCGTGCAGCAGCGGATCGGCCGCGAACCGCGCCAGTGCGTCGATCTGGGTCTTGTAGTGGAACGTGCTCTCCGCTTCGCCGGGCCGGTAATGGCGAATGCCCCCGAGGTGCCCCAGCAACTGCCGCGTCGTCACGGGAAACGACTTGGCCGGCCACTCGGCGAGCAGGTTGTGCACATCGGCATCCAAGTCGAGCCGCCTAGCCTCGTGGAGCTGCAGCGCACACACGGCAGTGATCGGCTTGCTGATCGACGCGAGCCGAAACACCGTGCGCGGCGTCACCGGCACCTCGTTTTCGACGTCCGCCAGGCCATAGCCGCGTTCGAACTGCACGGCATCCCCGACGGCGATCGCGCACGACAGACCGGGCGCGCGATCGCGGTCGAGTAGCGCCCGAATAGCACGGTCGACCGGTTCCGCCCACGGCGCCACGGCCGCCACGGCATCCGCAGCCTGGGCACGCAGCGCGGCCGGAACCAGGATCAGGAAACCGGCGAGCGCGCAGTGCCGGAACGTGAGGCGCAGTGGCAAGGTGGACATCAGCGGGAATACCAGGGACCGCACAGACTACCAGGGTAGGGACCCTACGCGTTTTCCCCAAGGCATCGGCTCATCCGACTCGGGGTTTCCCCAACCTAAGTACCCACCGCGATTCCGTCCGATAGCACCGGTCGCTTCCTCACAGAGGCCAATCGCACGCAATGAACGTCCATACCTTGACTCGCCAATTCCTGCTCCCCGTGGCAACCGGCCTCCTGCCAACCTCCCTTGCCACCTGGATGGCCTGGCCTGCCTTCGGCGGCAGTGGACATCTGGCCCTCCTCGGGCTCTGCGGAGCTTCGGTAGCCCTCGGGTTGCTGAGCCGGCATTGGCAGAACGGCGGTAGCGCCTCGATCCAGACCCTCACCAAGCGCCTGCGTGCCATGACGGAAGGGCAAGGCAACCTCAGCCAGAACTTCGAGGAGCTGGCGGACGGCGAAGCCCGCGAACTCGGCTCGGCCATGAACCAGTTCGTCACCAAGGTGCGCTCCACCCTCGTCGAGGTTCGCGCGTGCACCGAGCAGATCGAGACTGGCACCAGCAAGGTCATGCAGAACAGTGAGGCGGTCGCGACCGGTGCGCAGGAGCAGGCCACGTCCCTTCAGGACATCACCGCCGCCCTCGAGGAGATGACGGCAGTGGTCACGAGCAGCGCGCAGAACGCCCAGGACGCCAACGAACTCGCGCGCGGCGCCGAGTCGTCCGCCGCCAAGGGCAGTGCGGCCATGCAGCGCATGGTCGAGGCGATGGGCCAGATCCAGACCTCGAGCAATGAGATCTCGCGCATCATCAAGGTGATCGACGACATCGCGTTCCAGACCAACCTGCTAGCCCTCAACGCCGCCGTCGAAGCCGCGCGCGCTGGCGAAGCAGGCAAGGGTTTTGCCGTGGTTGCCGAAGAAGTCCGCAACCTCGCGCAGCGGAGCGCCGAAGCCGCCAAGAACACTTCGCAGCTCATCTCGGAAGCGAGCCAACGCGCCCAACGCGGCAGCCAGATCTCCGAGGAAGTCGACGGCGTGCTGCGCGAGATCGTGACCACGACGACCAAGGTGACGGGCCTCATGGAGCAGATCGCAACGAGCACGAAGGAGCAATCGAGCGGCATCCAGCAGATCAGCAATGGTGTCGGCGAGATGAACCGCATCACCCAGAGCAACACCGAAGGCTCGCGCGGTCTCGCCAATTCGGCGACCGAGACTGCCGAACAGGTGGCGACGCTCGCGCAGGTCGCCGGCGCCTTCCGCGTCTAGTCGGGAGCTGGAACGCCTCAGGCGGTTGCTGGCAAGTCGTGGACTGACAGCAGTCCATGGCGCCGCCAGCCCAAGGTCAGCAGCCAGGTGCGCGCTGCCGTTACCGGTCGCGCCAGGCCTTCAATCCCGCGAACGCGCACACTCTCGCGAAACCCGTCAAACCACGGCGCCGACGTGAAGGTATCGATGGCGCCTGGAACCTGCACTTCCCGCCCTTGGGCCGCGTGCTTCTTGCCGTTGGCGAGCACATAGACCAGCGCGTTGCGAACCTCGCGCGGCGTCTTCAGCACGCGATCGTGGTACCGATCGGCGAAGACCTTGCCCCGGCGCCCCCAATGCTTGTTGAGCGCACGAGCGATGCGGATGGCGAGGCCTTGCAGGCCGCGGATGAGTTGGCTGCGATCCCCCGCTTCGACGAGCATGTGCAGATGGTCGTTCAGGATGGCGAAGTGGGTGAGGCGAAAACGTCCACGAGCGCAGGCCTTCGCGAAGACCTCAAGCAGCACCGTTCGGGCGGCCTGACTGCGCAAGCGCGGCGGCCACCGTGCGAGCAGGCAACGGCAGGCACCCGCTTCGCGCGGGGCTGGCGGCCAGTCAGCGCCGGGCCCGCCATCGTCGTGAACGTCTTGGTCCGCTTCTTCCTCTTGATTCGGCACATATATCTGGCGTCGGATGACATTTCAACATGTTGATAAGCAAGATCACCCGCCAGCAACCACTTGAGGGCTCAAGAAGGACAACGACTCAGGGCCGCCGTTCGCTCCAGCACCCTCAAGCCTCCGGCAGCATCAAGAACAGACCGTCGCCCGCGCTGAGCTGCTGATCGGGCTTGCTCGGCATGCCGTTGACAAGGCACGTCATTTCGACGCCCTGGAACTGCGGTTGTCGTTCCCGCAACAGTGCGAGCACCCTGGTGACTGTGCCGAACTGTGGCAGTTCGAGCCACATGGTGCCGCGCCCCGCGATCTGCTGCAGGGCGCCAAGGAACGTGACTTCGACGCGCAGCGCTCTGGCCATGCGACGATCATGGCGCGGCGCCGGGGATTCGACCATCCCCGGGGCAGAATCGCAGCCTGGCATGGTGAAGGCCATGCCAGGCTGCGTCAGGCGCTACAGTCCGCCTCTAGACTTTGTATACGATTCCGTCCATACTCGGACTCATGGCCAGACCACTGTCCACGACTTCTGCCCAGGCCGGCGCCGAACAGATCGCCGCCTTACCCGCCAAGGCCACGATCGCCCTGCGCGCGTTCTTTGCCATGGCCGATCACTGGCGACTGTCGACCGAAGAAGCCAGGGTCCTGCTCGGCCAACCCGCCCGCGCCACCTTCTTCCAATGGAAGTCCGGTCGTGTCGCGCGCGTGCCACACGACGTGATCCGCCGCATCAGCTGGCTGCTCGGCATCTGGAAGGCGCTGCAGATCCTGTTCCCGGAGGCCGCGCGCGCCGATGCCTGGGTCCGCAGCAGCAACGCACTGCTCGGCGGCCAGAGCGCGCTGCAGCGGATGCTCGCCGGCGACGTCAGCGACCTCGCCGAGGTTCGTACGCTGCTCGACCACGTGCGCGGTGGTGCCTCGTGAAACGGCGGGCAACCAGGCCACAGCGCCTGCCCCCCGTACACCGCGTGCGCTGGTCGTCGGCGTTCCGCATCATCCCCACGCGTTTTCCACCAGTCGCCTTGTTTGAGCGACTCGGCGATCCCTCGGCGTGGGAAGTGCTCGCCGAGATCGAAGCGCTGACCAACGCCCGCATTCGTGACGAGATCGGCGACATCGCCACCGTGCCGCCGAGTGAACGGGTCTCCGGCCCCGGTGCGTCCTGGGTCATGGGCGCGTTCGCGCATCGCCGCCCATCACGCTTCACCGACGGGACCTTCGGTGTCTACTACTGCGCCAACCGCCGCAGAACGGCCATCGCGGAGACCAGCTACCACATGGCGGCGTTCTACGCGGCCACGCGCGAAGCGCCGCTCGACGTGGAGATGCGAGTGCTGCAGGGCAGCGTCGACGATCGATTCCACGACGTGCGCACGCGCGGACCGTGGCGCGCGGTGCTGGCGCCCGCCAACTACGCGCCGGGACAGGCCCTCGGCGCCCGGCTGTTTGCCGCAAAGAGCCGCGGCGTCGTCTACCCGAGCGTGCGCGATCCCGGCGGCCAGTGCATCGGTGCGTTCACGCCGAAAGCCGTTGGCTTGCCCAAGGTCGCGACCGTGCTGCGCTACCACTGGAATGGAGCGCACATCGGCCGCGTGTTTGACTATGCGACGGAGACGTGGAGCGAGAACGAAAGGCCGCAATCCAAGTAACAAACACCGCGGCGTCCGGATGACCAGGACCATGCTCGCGTTCGCCAACCTGCTACTGATCGGGGCCTCTGCCGTGCTCCTCCTGATCGCGGCCACCGCGCGGCCCATCAAACCGGAGGGGTTCATGGGGTTCCACCTCATCACCATCCCGGTCGCGCTGGTGATGACCCTGGGCCTCGCGCTGGGGATCTCCAGCACGTGGCAGGTTCCCGGACTGCCGGCGTGGACTCTCTATGCGAGTCTGCCGGCCTATCTACTGGCGCTCACGGCGATGCCGTTCGCCTGCTTTGACCGGCGCGGCCGCTACCGCGCCAAGGGCGCCTTGGTTGCGGCAGTGGTCGGCACGGCGCTCTGCGTCAACGGCGCCATGCTGCACCCGCACGCCCAGCTCGCGGGCGGCATCACGGTGCTCGCCATCGCGGCCATCACCTACGCATTCCTGGCCTACTCGGGGCTCTGGCCGAAGCTCAGGCGCCTTGTCATTGGCCGTGCGCGCCGTCGATTGCCCAGCGACTTCGAGGTGCAACAGGGCCAATGGCAGCGCGAACAGTGGCTCCGGTTGCCGCGCGATGCTGATCTCGTGCAGCTGCTGCAGTTTACCCGCGCCTTCGATGCAGCGGTGCAGTCCCAATGCCTCGCGCGCATCCGCGACCTGCCCGAACGCGACCGCGAGCTGGTGGCCTTGCTGGCGACGGAACACGCGCCGGATGCACTGCACTACATCACGCACCACTATCCGGGCTCGCGCGGGCCGATCGCCGCGGGGGTAGCCGGGGCGCTCGATGCCGAACACGCCGTCTGGATGCGCTGGATCAAGGCCAACAAGCGCCCCGAGGACATCCGACGACCGCTCATGAACCTGCTCGATTGTGGCACTGCCGTGCTCCTGGATGGCGGCGCCGTGAAGGAGTCGATGCAGCGTTGGCAGCTGCTGCTGGCCGGTACCGACTCGATGGCGGACCTCGCCCGGGAGATCCAACGCTACTTGAAGAAGGCCCGCTGAGGCGCGTCGGCCGGGCCACGCCCGCCAGGCGGCCCGAAAGGCATTTGACGCCGCACAGGCCAGACGGGACAAGCAACGCTGTCGCGATGCAATCCGAGCCATCTCCAAAGAGCAGGGAACCCGCGCCGGCCACCGCGCGCGACGTGGCCGGGTTTGGACTGTTCTGGCCCGGCAAGGCAGCGGCGTTTGCCGAAGCCGCGTTGCCGCCGCGGAGCACCTTGGTGGCGCGCACGCCAAACGCCGCGGCCGCCCATTCCGTGATCGCCGGCGACAACCTCGAAGCGCTGCGCTTGCTGCGGCCGCAGCTGGCCAAGGCCGTGCGCCTCGTCTACATCGATCCGCCCTACAACGCGGGCGCCGAATACCTGTACGCGGACACGTTCCACACCGCGACGGGCGATGGCCGCAGACACTCGCGCTGGCTCGACCTCATGGCGCCGCGCCTCGTGCTCACGCGCGAACTGCTGCGCAGCGACGGCGTGTTGTTCGTGAGCATTGGCGACCACGAACTCGCCCACCTGCGCTTGTTGTGCGACGAAGTGTTCGGCGAGGAGAACTTCGTTGCCTGCGTGCCGCGCATCGCAAAGCGCACTTCCAACAAGGGCACCCACTTCGCGCCGTCGAAGGACTACCTGCTCGCCTACGCGCGCGATCTGCGCCAGCTGCCGCCGTTCCACGACGTGATCGACCGCGACTACGAGAAGCGCTTCCGCGGCAAGGACGAACGCGGCCGATTTGCGACCGTCGGGCTCTACCAGAACGCCCTCGATCCGCGCCCCAACCAGCGCTACTGGATTGCCTGCCCCGATGGCTCGTTGGCGATTCCGCCGGGTGAGACGTTTCCGGACGCGCTCGAGGACGGCGCCTTCGTGACACCTCGCAGCCAGAAGGACCGCGTGTGGCGTTGGAGCCATCAGTCGTACCGCGAGCGCCGCGAACTGCTGGTCTGGAAGAAGAGCAAACGCAGTCCCCTGCTCGCCCCGGGTGGCGGTGCGTCGCCGTGGAACGTCTATACGAAGTACTACCTTGAGGATCGCCTGCGCACGGGCCTGCGGCCGCGCGACTTCCTCGATGGACTGACCAATGACCAGGGCACGGCGGAACTGAAGGCGCTGGGCCTGGACGACTGCTTCCCGTTCGCCAAGCCCGTGGGGCTCGTGCAGCGACTGTTGCAGTGGATCGCCGCCAAGGACGCCGTCGTGCTCGACTACTTCGCGGGCAGCGGCACCACCGCGCACGCCGTGCTCGCGGAGAACGCGGCGGATGGCGGCACGCGCCGGTTTGTGCTCGTGCAGGATGGCGCACCGACCGGACGGACGGATTTTGCGACCATCGCCGACCTCACGATCGAACGCATTGCCCGCGCGAAAGCCCGCTTGGATGCCGAACGGGCACCTCGCCCCGGCGAACCACGGGAGTTTGCAGTGTTCGACGTGCGGCCCGATTGACGCCGGGTAGGCGCCAACCGGACCGCATCGTTGCACATTGCCCGCGCATCGGGCACGCTCGACGCCATGTCCGCCGTGATGCCAAGCCCCACCGAACGCCTGCGACCCGGAGTGGTCGGCTACTGGCTCATCTCTGATGGCATCAGTGCGGTCTTCGTGACGGGACTCGCATGGTTTGTCGCGCGGCCGCTGCTCGCCGAACACTGGGATGGGTGGACGCCGCTGTTGGACCACGTGCTGCTCGGTCTCGTGATCGGCGTGTTGTCCTTGGCCCTCATCACGCCGATGCTGTCGTACGCGCGCTGGCGCTTTGGCTACCAGGAAGACCTGCTGCTCATGCGCTACGGCATCCTGTTTGTCGAAGAACGCGCCGTGCCCGTACGTCGCATGCAGCACGTCGACCTCATGCGCGGCCCGATCGAACGATTGTTCGGCCTCGCGACGCTGGTCGTCTTCACGGCCGGCAACGAAGGTTCGGCCTTCCGCGTGCCCGGCCTGTCCCTGCAACGAGCTCAGGAGCTGCGCGATCTCATCGTGCAGGCGCGTGGTGACGGACGTCTCTGAACCCAGCGAGAACGCGCTGCCGCCGGAGGCTCCCACACCCGCGCCCACGGCGACGGAAGTTGTGCTCGCCAGCGGCCACCTGCATCCAGCAATCCTGCTGCTGCGTCTGCTCGACGCTCTGCGCCAGGCGGTGCTGCCGGTGTTCTTCGGCATCACGATCAACCACTGGCTGCTCGTCGTCGCCGCCGTCCTGTTCTTGCTGCAGCTTGGTTACTCGGTGGCGCGCTACCTGACGCTCGAATACACGCTCACGACCGACGAGTTGCGCGTGCGCGAAGGCCTGCTCGAACGCCAGGAACGGCGCATTCCCCTCGATCGCATCCAGGATCTCGGTTTTGAATCGACCATCCTGCGCCGGGCTTTGGGCCTCGCGGTCGTGCTCGTGGAAACCGCTTCGGGCCGCGGCGTCGAAGCGCGCCTCGATGCGCTGTCGCGCGCCGATGCGGAGCACCTGCGCGAAGTCCTGCTCGCCGCGCGCCGTCGGGCAACCATGGCTCCTGCCGCAAGCAGCGGCGACAGCCTCGAAACGGCCGATCCGACGGCACCGCAGCCCATCACCACGCAACCCGAGCCCGAGCCAGAACCCGAGCCCGAGTGGATCGTGCACCAGAGCACGGGCAGCGAATTGCTGCTGCGCGGCCTCACCGACCTGCGCTTGTCGGCGTTCGTCGTGACCGGTTTTGCCGCGCTGGAACTTGCCGACCAGCTGGGTTTTGCGGTGCAGCTCAAGGGCATCGCGGGCAGCTTCCGGGAGTGGCTGAGCCAGTTCTCGCCGGTGCTGCTCGCCACCGTGCTCGTGCTGCTGTTCGCCGCGGTGATGGCGTTTGGCATCATCACCGCCACGCTCGGCAACCTCGTCACGTTCCATGGGTTCACGCTGACCCTGCGTGGCACCGTGCTGCAGCGCCGTTTTGGACTGCTCACGACGCGCGCGAAGACCCTGCCACGCGCGCGCATCCAACGCGTCACGGTCGAACAACCGTGGCTGCGCCGCCTGCTCGGCCTCGCCGTCGTGAAGGCCGATTCGGCCGGCGGCAGTCGCGCCCAGGGCGAAGACAACGGCAGCGGTTGGGATGTCGTGGTGCCACTTGCGCGCCTGCCGGCCGCCGACGCACTCCTGCCGGCCCTGCTGCCCGGCATCGAACAAGAGGTGTTTGGCTGGCAGCGGGGTTCGCCGCGCCTCGTCGTGCGCACGACCTTGCAGGGCGTCCTGCTGAGCCTCATCCTGCTCGCCGCGCTATGGCCAGCCGTGGGGCCCTTCGCCCTCCTGGCACTCGGCCTGATCCCGCTGTGGGCCGTGATCGGCATGCTCGTCTGGCGCAACCTCGGCTGGGCCCAAGGCGAGCACTTCTTCGCGCTCCGGCACGGCATCGTCGGCAGCTACCACGCCTACGTGCCGACCGCGAAGGTGCAGGCTATCGTGCTGCAGCAGGGCCCGTTCTCGCAGTTGCTTGGCCTTGCCGAACTCACCGTCTATGTCGCCGGTGGCTCCCCCACGCGCCTGCCCGACCTCACCATCGGCGACGCCCGCCGCCTGCGCAACGAACTCGCCCACCTCGCCGGGATCGCCGCCGCCAGCGATTGGTGATTGGCGACTGGTGACCGCCTGAGCCGGTGATCGCGCGCAATCTGCAGAAATCGCCGCGCCCGGCAGTTGCACGGGGCACAGAGCGGCGTGCAAGTTCCCACCATCACCATCGGCTGCGGCCTCGTGCAGGGTGTCGATGCGATCCCCGTCCAGGTTGAGGCGACCACCCGACACGCGTCGGATGGCACCCCGCGCTTGCTCGGGCTCGTCGACGCCTGCGTTCGCGAAGCCTACCACCGCGTTCTGCAGGCATTCCTGGCCCTCGACCTGCCGCAGCCCCGCGGCGTGCTAACCGTCAATTTTGCGCCGGCCGAACTGCGCAAACACGGCAGCGGCTTCGACCTGCCGCTCGCGCTCGCCCTGGCCGGCGCCGCCGGCCTGTTCCCGCCCGAACGCGCTGCGGGCCTGTTCGCGTTTGGCGAAGTGTCGCTGCGCGGCCACATCCTGCCGGCGCGCGGGGCCGTCAGCGTGGCACTCGCGGCGCGTAGCCAGGGGGCCAGCGCGATGTTGTGTTGCCCCGAAGATGCCGAAGTGTGCGCCGTGGTCCAGGAACTGCCCCTGCACGGCGCCGCGACGCTGGCCGACGCCGTGTTCTGGCTGGCCGGACGGCGAGAACTGCCGCCGGTGAGCGCGCGCGCGCCAGCGCGGTTGGACACGATCGCGGACCTCGCCGACATCCGCGGCCACGCGACGCCCAAACGTGCCCTCGCCGTGGCGGCCGCGGGTGGCCACAACCTGTTGTTCTCAGGGCCACCGGGCACCGGCAAGAGCGCACTGCTACGCCGGCTACCGGGCCTACTGCCACCTCCGTCTCCCCACGAACGCCTCGCCATCCTGCAGGTGCACGCCGCCGCGGGGCTGCCGTTGCCGCCGGCCGAACGGCGCCCCCTGCGCGCGCCGCACCATACGAGTTCGACGGCGAGCCTGCTCGGCGGCGGGGCGGACGTTCGCCCCGGCGAAGTCACGCTCGCGCACCACGGGGTGCTGTTCCTCGACGAGCTGCCCGAGTTCCGCCGCGACGCGCTCGAAGCGCTGCGGCAGCCGCTCGAGGATGGCATCGTCACGGTTGGACGCGCGCGACAGACGGTGACGATGCCAGCGGAGTTCCTGCTCACCGCGGCGATGAACCCGTGCCCCTGTGGTTACCTGGGCCACCGCAGCCGGCCGTGCCTGTGCACGCCGCCCGCCGTGGCCCGCTACCGCAGTCGGCTCTCCGGGCCGCTGCTCGACCGACTGGATCTGCTGGTGGAAGTGCCAAGCCTCGATCCCGGGGAACTTCGCGCGCCGCCAGACCCGCTCGGCAGCACGGCGCACCTCGCGGCACAAGTCGCCATCGCCCGCTCACGGCAACGCGCGCGGCAACGTGGTGGTGCCCCCGTCGTGAATGCGCGCCTGCAGGACCGTTCGCTCCTGCAGGCCTGCAACGCGGGAGAAGGGGCCCTGCACGCCCTCGATGCGGTGTTGCGCCACCATCACCAGAGTGGTCGCGGCCGCGTCCGGCTGCTGCGGCTTGCACGCACACTCGCCGATCTCGACGACCGCGAACGCATCGAGGAAATCGACATCCTCGAGGCGGCCGCGCTGCGGGGTTTCACGGAGAGCGCAGGAACTCGCCGATGAGTCCGCCCTGGAACGCCAACCGCCCGCGCACAGCAGCTGCTGCGCGCGGGCGGTGGCGAACCGTTCGAGTTGGTCTAGCGGACCGTGTGCTTCGTGCGCACGTTCAGCTCATCGCCTTCGCCGTGGCAGATCGTGCAGGCTTCGGCGCCCGACGGGCTCGTGTTGGCATCGATGTGGGCCAACTGGGCCGCCGAGTCATGGCAGGAGCCGCAAGCCGCCCGCCAGCTGCGCGTCGGCACCGTCTGCTGCGGGTGCAAGCGCTCGGCAGGCAACGTCCAGGCCGTGTTGTCCGCGCCGTGGCACTTCGTGCAGTCCTTCACGCCGCCCGGCATATCCGGGAACACTTCCTTGTGCGCGTTGTGCAGGAAGTTGCGGAACTCCACCGAGTCGCCGTAGTGGCCAGTCGTCGGGTTCTCGTAGACCGGCCCAAGCTCCGCACCGGCCGTGCCGTGGCACTGGATGCAGACATTGAAACCGCGCCGGCTGCCGCCGTGGAACTGGATGTTCTCGTGGCAGGTGTTGCAGGCATCCTGACCAACCACACGCTCGGTGACCGCGATTTCCGTCGCGTCACCAAACAGCACGCGCTGGTAGGTCGCGTCCGCGCCTTCCGTGTAGGACGTATTCTCACCCGCCCGCGTCGCGACAAACGTGCGCGCACCGTGCAGGTCGAACGTGTAGGTGCCCGAGAGAACCGGGAGGCCGAGCCAGTCGCCCCAATCCTCGCCGAGGGTCGGCGATTCCATGAGCGCGCCGGGGTAGACCGACGGCACCACGAAGTCACCCGTGTAGTTGGCGAGGATCTCGCCACTGCCGAACTCGGTCAGTTCGGTGATCAGGCCCGTGAGGCCATCGACGGAGTAGTTGGCGGCCGCGATCGAGGCAGTCGTCGCGACGGCTACCGTGCTGCCCGCCGCGTGGGCGACCTTCAGACCTGGCTTGTAGGTCGTGCGGAACTGGTTGCCGAACCACAGGCGATCGCCATCCACGTACTGCACGCGCATGTATTCGCGGCGGCCCACGACGGCGTCTTCGATCACGATGTAGTTGTCCTTCACGAACAAGCTGCCCGTGCCCGCGGCGACATCGATGTAGTTCTGCGCAACCGGCGCATTGGCGTCGAGCGTCGTGCTGTTGCCCGTGCCCGTGCGACGCAGCAGCACCGTGGCGGCACCCGTCACATTCCACTGCGGGCTCGACGTGATGAACGTCTCGAGCGCGGTGGTCGACGTGCCGATCGGCTCATAGAAGTAGAGCGCGGGCATGTTGACCGTGTAGGGCCCCGTGCCCGTGAAATACGCCTGCGCGAAGCGCATGTTGACGAGCATCTGCGGGTTCTCGGTCGGGCCACTGAGGACCGCTTCGATGCGGCTCAGCGTGCTCGCCGCGATCGGCGTGCCTTCGTCGTTGAGGACCTGGAACGTGATGCCAACCTTCTCACCGGCGTCGAACTTGCCGTTGCCGTTGCCGCCAACGTCCGTCACCGTGCTGATCGCGAAGTGCAGACCGGCCGCCAACGTCGGGTCCTTGAGCGGGTGCGTGTGCGCGTCACGAACGTCGAGCGCCGTGCCACTCTCGCGGTGGCAGTTCTTGCAGGCCGAGTCGTCGGGCTGCACTGGCATCGTCGAGGTGTTGCTCGCGTAGGGAAGGTTCGGATCCCAATCGTCATGGCACGAGCTGCACGCGGCGCGCGTCGGCTGCGTATAGATCAGGTCGCCCTGGGCCGGAGCCGCCAGCGGGCCAGCACCGTCTGGGTCGCCGTGGCACTTGTCGC
>JADZDL010000408.1 GCA_020851075.1 Planctomycetota bacterium
ACGCAACATCCGGATTGCGGTTATCGAAGGCCTCGTTGCTGGCAACGCCGATCGTGCTCACGAACGGATCGACGAGCAGCGGGTAGGTGAGGTCGCTCGGCAGCGCGATGTGGATCGCCCCACCGACAAACGTCGTCGCCAAGGGCGACCGGGCCCCGGAGCCCTCGATCGCGATCGCGTGACCGTAGACCACATCGCCCCAACCTTCGGCCCGGAAGTGCAGCCCCTTCTCGTCGGCGCCGACGTACGGCAGCACCGTCGCCACCTCGATCACGAGCGCATCGCCCACCGGCCGCGTCTTGAGCACGAAGCTCTGCTCCGCACCCTCCGGCTTCAGCTCCCACCGTTCCTCGATGGCACCGCGCAGAAACACATACCCATCACCGCGCCGCTGCGGCGCCACCTGGGCCGCGCCGGCGAGGTGGAACGCCAGCGGATAATGCTGCGGCGTGTGCGAGCTGAACAGCGGCACATAAACCGCCCCGTCGGACCCGAAACTCATCTTGTAGCGATCGCCGCGGCACCACAGGCGGCCATCGCGCGCGGGATCGGAGTCGATCCAGACGCCGTGCGACGGTTCGCTGACGAAGATCTGCGGCGGTGGCGTCGGCGCCGTCGCCGAGGGAACGAGGGGACTGGGATCCTGGGCCAGCGCGGCCACGGACACCAACGAAAGGACGAGAGCGAACATGCCCCCGCCATGAGTCCCGGCAGCGGCGCTTCCTTACTTGCCCCGCAAAATAGCCGGCCGCGCCCCACGACCACGAGACCCGATCGAAGCTAGGAGTGGGCCAGACCGGCCGGTAGCATGCGGACAATGGGTCGCCCTCGTCCTCGTGCCCGTAGCTGGCTGCCGCCCCTGCTGGGTGCCTTGGCAATGCCGGTGATGACGCCCGTGCGGGCCCAGGAACTGCTCGTTCAGGCACAGCGCGCCACCGCGGCCACGCCAGCCGAGACTGGGGAGCGGCTTACCCGCATGCTGGCCGAGGCCACCGTTCACCTGCGGTACGAGATCGCGCCCGCCATGCAGCTTCTGCAGGAAGCCAGGGCCTTGGCGATCCGGCTCGGCGATACCGACCACGAAGCCCTCTGCCTGTCGCTCCTGGCCCGCGGCGAAGCCAAGACCAAAGGGCTCCCGCACGCGCTGGCTCTGCTGGAGGAAGCAGACCAGAAGCTCGGCGCGCAGGCCCCGGCCGCCATCCGCGGTCAGGTCGACTACGCCGGCGCCGTCATCTACTGGGCGTTCGATGAATCCGTGGATGCGATCGCCCGCCTGAATGCCGCGGTCGACGCCGCCGACGAAGCCGGCGACAAACTCCTGCAGGCCCGTTGCCAACTGCTCGTGATCGGCATCCTTGGCTGGCCCGACGACCCGTTCGCGGCGATCGACCACATCGAGAGCCTCGGCAAGGCCATCGGCGACCAGTGCATCCTGCTCGAGGCGCAACTGCTGCGCATTCACGCCGGCGTGTGGCTTGGATCGGAGCCCCGTCCGATTCTGGACCTGGAACGCCTACAAGTCTGGGCCCAGACACTCGGTGTGCGGGTCCTCGAAGGGTACATAGCCCAGACACTCGGCGTCATGCTCGCGCACGAGAAGCCAGCTGAGGCCGTTCGCCTCGCGCAGTTCGGCGTCGAGATCGCCCGCAAACTCGGCGACCGCGAGTTGCTTGCGCAAGGCCTGCAACGGCTGGCCGAGGTGGAGATGGCGCGCGGTGACGAGCACGCTGCCGCCACCGCGATCTTGGAGTCGACGACGGTCCTCACGGCGATGCAGATGCCCGCACGCCTGCACGTGGCGCTGGAGACGGGCATGCGCATCGCCTCGGCGGCCGGCGATGGCAAAGCAGCCAAAGCCTACACCGAGCAGATTGCCAGGCTCGAAGCGGAGCAGAACAAGCGCCCCACCAACCAGGTGCGGTTCTGGGCGGAGACCAACCGTATGCGCACGGTGCGCCAGAAGGCCCAGGAACAGTACGAGCGCGAACTCGCGCAGATGACCACGCGCCTGGACCAGATGCTGTGGGCCGGGGCCTTCGGTCTGCTCGGCCTTGGCAGTCTGTTTGCCGTCCTCCTGCTGCGGAGCAAGCGCCGGTTGCAGCTGGCCAACCAGCGACTCGGTGACGAGATTCGAACCGCGCAGAAAGTGCAGGCCGAACGCGAGGCCCTCGAACAGAACCTGAACCAGATGGAACGCCTCGACAGCATCGGGCTGCTCGCGGGTGGTTTCGCCCACGACTTCAACAACATCCTCGTGGGCGTGCAGGGCAACGCCCAACTGCTGCTCGCCGATGCCAACCTGGCGGGCGACGCGCGCGAAGTGCTCGAGCAGATTGCGTTCGCCGGCGAACGTGCGGCCGCCTTGTGCAAGGACATCCTCAGCTATGCGCGCCACGGTGGCTCGGCGCGCGAAGTGCTCGACCTACGCGACCTCATCCGCGGCCTGCTGCCGATCGCGCGCGCCGGCTTTGGTGCGGGCATCGAAGTCGAACTGGACCTCGGCTGTGAACCCCAACTGGCAGAGGTGGACCGCGCCCAGATCGAGCAGGTCTTCCTCAACGTGCTCGTCAACGCCCACGATGCCATGGGGGACCGGGGCAAGATCACGATTCGCGCACAGGAACGGCGGCTCGACGGCACGCCGCAATCCGGCCACTGGTTTGGCGAGTTCACGGGCGAACCTCGCCTTTGCAGCTCGATCACGATCGCAGACACCGGCCACGGCATGACGCCCGAGACGATCCGGCGCATCTTCGACCCGTTCTTCTCGACCCGCTTCCCTGGGCGCGGCATCGGGCTCGCGGCCGCGTATGGGATCCTGCGTCGCCACCACGGCGTCGTCCAGATCCACAGCGAACTCGCGCAAGGCTCGCGGTTCTCGATCTACCTGCCGCGCCCCGCAACCGCCACCACCGACCCGCCCACGCCCAAGATCGCCACGCCCGAACCCATCATCGAGTTGCTGCCGAGGCCTGCCCCGCTGGCACCCACCGCCCCCACGGCGAAGAACCTGCCGACCAAGGGCCTCATCCTCATCGTCGATGACGAGATTTCCGTGAGCACGGTCGCGCAGCGGCTGCTCGAACGGGATGGGTTCTCGACCCTGGTCGCCAACAGCGGCAGCGCCGGAGTGGCGCTGTTTGAGCAGCATCTGCACGGCGTGAGTCTCGCGCTCGTGGACTTCACGATGCCCGATATCGATGGCGCGTCGTTGTGCGCGGAGTTGCGCCAACGGCGCAGCGACCTACCAGTCGTCGTCATGAGCGGACACGACGAATCCATGGTGCGCGCGGCGATCCCCGAGGCCATCTTCCTGGCCAAGCCGTTCCCGGCCGCGGCCCTGCGCGATGTGGTGGCGCAGGCACTGTTGCGGCTCGTCTAGCCACGCCTCGGATAGCTCGGCCCGCCGCGCTCAGTTGCCGATCGTGAGCGCAAGCCCGTTGCTCGCCACGGCGCCGAACGAATTGGCGCCCGCGTCGAGACTGAGGCCCTGCGCGTAGAAGGTCGAGCCCAACGTCGACACCAGTGCCGGCCATACAAACGAGGTCGACAACACGCCGCTCGCGTTGAAGCCCCCCTCGGACAGATCGACGCTGCTGTGCGCGAGGCAACCCGGCATGCCAAGCCCCGTCAGATCCATCGGCAGCGGGTTGCCGTTCCAACTCGTGTTCGAGAAACCGACCACGAGCCAGCCGTACTGGCCAGGCACGAGATTGCTGCACGACAACGTGATGTTCTCGCCCAGGCGCGGCGCCGTGGCCGTGAGCACGGGCACCCCGGGTGTGCCAGGGCAACCAGCGCCCATCTGGGCTACCGCCGGCTCGCGGATATCGATCGTCCACAACCCGCGACCGTGGGTCGCGAGCAGCAGGGTCGTCGAGTTGTGCAGGAACACGACTTCATCCACGGACACGTCCGCGGGGCCTTCGTTGCTCGTCGACCACGTAATGCCACCGTCTTCGCTGGCGAAGACTCCGACATCGGTGCCAACGTAGAGGTGATCGAGCAACACCGGGTGCTGCGCGATGCCGTTCACAGGCGCGCCCGGCAAGCCAGTCACGCCAACACCGGTCAGGTCGAAGAAGCTGGTGCCACCGTTCGTGGTCTTGCGCAGATTGTCGGCGGCAAAACCACCGAGACCGACAAACACCGTATTGCTGTTCTGGCGATCGATGACGAGGCGCTGGATGTAGCGGTTCGGCAGCGGGTTGTTGGCACCGTTGTCGTCGACCGTCGTCCAGGTCGGCACAGCGGCAGTGCCGTTCGCAGTCTTGTAGACGCGGCCGTCATTGTGACCAACCCACACGACGTCGGGGTTGCCTACCGCCACCGCGATCGCCGAGATGTTGGAACCCACCGCGGGTTTGATCGCGGTCCACGCCACCGAACTCGCGCGCGCATTGTTGGTTCGCCACAGACTCGCGGCCCCGACGAGCAGGCGCAGAGGGTCATTGGGGTCGAGCAGGATCGGCGCGATGAAGTTCGCCGAGGAACCTGCTTCGCTGATGCCGCCGTCGATGTAACTCGCCGAACTGCCACCGTTGCTCGAACGGTGCACCTGCGCGTAGACGTACTCGCCGTAGATGTAGTTCGGGTTCTGCCAGTCGATGGCCGCAAACCCACCATCGCCGCCATACGTGAGTTGCGCAGTATTGCCGCCACTCTGGATGGTCAGGTGCCCGTTGTCCTGGGTGCCACCCGTGATGCGCCCCGAAGGACCATCGCCAGCCGCCCCATAGAACTGGGTCACGCGATAACTCTGCTCGCGACGCGACCATCCCGAGTTGCTATTTGCCGTCTTGATGTTGGCAGCGGTGTAGATGCCACCATCGTTTACCACGTAGACGCGCGTATTGGTCGTGCCGTTGTAACCAGGAGCAGGCACGAAGTTGTGGATATCAGGGTGAGGCTGGCTCGTA
>JADZDL010000409.1 GCA_020851075.1 Planctomycetota bacterium
CGAGCGCCGTCAGTCGGTCATCCGCCAGACCCAGTCCACTGCCTGCGCTTGCGCCGGCTGGCGCAGGTTCGGGCGCTGGCAACAGCACCCGATTGAACACGGGCACCTTCGGCAACACGCGCCACAGAATCGCGCCAAGCACAAGCACCGCGACGAACTGCACGGTCAGTTGCACCAGATTGGCGAGCAGGATGTCTTCTTCGATCGCGTTGTGCGGCCACACGAAGGACTGCTGGCTCAGCACCAGAGCGAGCACGAGGCACAAGAACCCCACCGCACCAAAGATCACCGTGCCGGGCAGCACGAAGATCTCGACGCCGATCGCCAGGATGCCCAGGAAGAACAGCACGATCTCGCCCACGTCGGCGAGCCCGACGAGGTAGCTGTGGAACATCGCGAGGCCCAGGAAACCCGCGCCCAGCAGGCCCGGCAGGCCAAATCCTGGGGTCTTCACCTCAAACAGGATCAGCAGGAATCCCGCAATGAGCAGGAACGGCTGCATGATCTCGAGCCAACCAACCATGTTCTCGGCCCAGTTGTCCTGGACCTCGACGTAGGAATTGCGCGGGTAGCCGAGCACCTCGGTGCACAGCTGGTCGAGGTCCTGAATGGTGCCTTGCGTGAGCCCCACGTCTTCCGCGGTGCGCGCATCCACCATGAGCGGGCGCGTCATCTTCTCCTGCGCGAGCACCACCGCACCGCTGGCCTGTAGGGTGGAGATCTCCTGCACTTCGAGCACGCGCGAACGTTCGATGCCCCCTTCGCGCACCGTCGCCTGCACGAGCTGCATGCGCGGGTCCGCCATCGCCAGGGCCATCTTCTGCGCGTCGGGACGGAGTTTGTTCTTCCTCGCAGAGAGCCGCGATTGCAGCGCTTCCCGGACCCCCGCCAACCGCCGCTTCATGAGCTGGTCGGAATCGTCGGCAAGCAGTTCGTCCCAGTCCTGTTCGGGCTTCGTGATCTCGCCGAACAACGCGCCCGGCAGGCAGAACGCCTTGTCCGTGCACAACGCGAGGTACGCCGCCCCCTGGGTGGCGCGCCCCGAGATCACGGTCACCGTGCCGACCTTCGTCCCCTGCACGTGGTCAAACAGGCTCTGCAGGTCGCTGGCGTCCTCCGTCTGCGTGCCCGCGTCGAGGTCGAACCGGAACACCACGTAGCCGATGCCCTTCGCTTCGGCATCGCGCAGCGCCCGGTGGCAACGCGCCAACTCCGGCGTGCCAAGTTTGCCGCGCAGGGTCACGACGTAGACCGTGGGATCGCCGGCCGCTTTTCCTGCTACGGGATCGGTCGGGCCGCCTGCAGCCTGGGCGCGCAGGGTCACCCCCCCGCCAAGTAGCGGCAGCAGGGCCGCAAGCAAGAAGACCCACAAGGCACGAATGCTGGAGTTCACAACAGACAATGGTTTAGCAGACAGGGTCGGGGATTAGCACCTGCTCTTTGGGGTCAACAGCCCAGATTGCCGATAACCGGACGTGGTTTCTTCGCCGGATTCCGAATGGCGCGCCGCGGTGCGCGAAGCGGTGCACGCCCTGCAAGGTGCAGTGCGCACGCTGCGGCAACACCACGAAGAACCGCGCCTCGGGCAGAATGCCGTGCGCCGGTGTGTTACCGCGCTGCAGCTAGCGAGCCAGGATCAGGCCATCCGGCTCCACCTGCGTCAAGGTGCGGTCTGTCACGGCGACGAAGAGCTGCTGCGGTTCGCTCCCGGCGAGGTGCCCTTTGGCCCGCTTGCCGAAGCCGGAATCGGCGACCTCGTGCTGGCCCGCGGTATCGACCCGACGGTCGTGGAGCACTTCGTGGCAACCCTGGCGGCTTCGCTCGCTGCCGCCGATTGCGACGCAGACATTGCCGCCGAACTGCGCAACGCCGACCTGCCGGGCATCCTCTTGCTCGCGGCCCACCGTGACGACGAGCCGCGCGAGGGCGAACCGTCCCAGGCGGGACTGCGCCCCGATTGGTGGATGTTGCCTTCGCCCGGGGAGTCGAAGAAGAAGCTCCTGCCCCTCGTCGAACGCGATCACGACACCAACTTCCCGGCCCTGGCCGCGCGCCTGTTGCTCGCCGACCTCGATCCCGAGAGCGGCATCAGCTGCCCACCTTCTCCCCACCTTCTCGACGGGCTCTGCGCGGCCATGCTGGCGCGCGGCGACGCGGCGAACACGGCCTGGCTGCTCGAGCAGGCCCAACATCATCCCGCCGTGCCCGCCGAGGTCGCGCTGCAACTGCGCAGTCGCGCCGTGCATGCCTGCCACGGCCCGTGGCTCGAACAGCAGCTACCTCATCGCGAACGACTCCAAGGACTCGTCGCCCTCACCATGCAGCTTGGCGACGACAGCCTGCAGCGCCTGGCCGCCGCCGCGCACGGTGCTGGGCATCCGCTGCCGGCCTGGCTGCTTGAGTTCGTGCCACCCCCGGCCTGAACACCCGCTAGCGACCGAGCACGTCGAGGCACAGCAGCGCCATCGCCGTTCCGTAGCAGCGGCCCAATTCGTGGCTATCGACGAAGCAGCCATCGAACTCGGGCAGGTCGAGCACGAGCTTCTTCTGCTGCGCCCGCAGGCCCTCGCGCTGCGCCGCATCCGTGATCTGCATGAGGGCCTCGGCGCGGCCGAGCATGTCAAACCAGAAGAAGAACCCACCGTAGTGGTACTTGTCGGCGTGGTCGTCGTACTTGCGC
This sequence comes from Planctomycetota bacterium, assembly GCA_020851075.1. GTDB lineage: Bacteria > Planctomycetota > UBA1135 > UBA1135 > UBA2386 > JADZDL01. Next base: position 2,681 of record JADZDL010000409.1, read on the forward strand.
ACGGCGGCCATGAGGTCGTGATGACGCAGGCCCGTGGTGACCGAGAACTGCAGCTTCTCCTGGTCCGAGTGGCCATACAAGAACATCGCGAGCTCGCACAGCGGCATGCGTCCAGCGGCCGCTTCGAGGCTCTCGCGCGGCTTGCCGCGGCTCGTGTGGCCATACGTGAACGCCCCCTGCTCGGTGCGATTCATCGCCAACGCGCGCAGGCCCTTGTCGATCTTCTCCGCGTCGACTTCGGCCCCCGCCGCTTTGCCGTCGTGCAGCGCCACGAGGGCGGTCGCGATCGCGAACGGATTGCCGTACTCGTGAAACCACACGCCCGTGTCCGGCTGCAGCGCGAGCAAGGCGGAGACGGCACTCTGCAATTGCGCCTTGGCCTCGGCGTCGCCCTTGCCAGCCGGATCGACCTTACCCCCTTGCGCCGCGGGCCGCTGCCGTTGCCATTCGACCTGGACGCGCAGCGAATAGGCGCGCGCCCAGAGGATCTCGTCCCGATCGGAGAGCGCGAGCCACGCATCGTCGCGGGTGTTCGCAGCAATGCGCGCGACCATGGCCAACAAACGCGCCCGCTGCGCCGCCGGCAGCTTCAGCGTGCCCGCCTGGCAACGGCGATCCGCCGCCAGCAACGCCTGCCCGACGAGGCAGGTGACCGCGGCGTGCACGTTCGGCAGGCTGTCGGTGCCGCCAAAGTCGTAGATGCTGTCGCGCACCACCCCATCGCCGTCGTCCATCGCCAGCAGGAACGCCACGCTGCGCGCCCACAGTTCGTCTTCGGCATAGAGGCCGCGCGCCCGCGTGCCGTCGGTCGGGTCGTCGCGCAGCACCGCCGGGGGCAGCGGCAGGTAGTCCTCGAAGCCATGCACGAACGCGCCGAAGTCCTCGGCCTCCATGGCCGCCTTCCAGGCCAGCGGCTGGTCGGGAAACTTCTCGGCCAGCGAGCGCCAGCGCACTTCGGCCTCGCGGCGCTGGTTGTCGCGGCACAACGCGGCTCCCACGAGCCAATGGGCTTCGGCGGCCGTCGCGTCGGCGGGTTGTTTCTGCAGCACGGCCTCCGCGAGTTCGATCGCGTGCGGGCGCTGGCCGCTGCGGTACGCGTCCCAGGCCTCGCGCAGCGCCGGCGCGCACGGGAAGCCCTCGATCGGGGCGCCGACCAGCCGCCGCAGCGGCGCTTCGAACCACTCCGGATGGAAGGTCGTGATCTGGTCGACCTTGCTCTTCACGTTGCCATCCCCATCGAGCACCAGGTAACCCGGTTCCAGGAACACGTTGCGCTGCAGAAGAAACCGCTTCTGCAGTTCCCCGCGCGGCACCTCCTGGACCGGCACGAACTGCGTCTGCAACAGCGTGATCGTCGTCGGCCACGAAAACGGCCCACTGCGCAGGTATCTGTCGATCTCGGGCTTGCGGTCCATCGGCGAACCAGCCACCGACGGCACATACCAGAACACGAGCTTCTTCTGCGCTTTGGCCTCGGCCAGGGCCACCTCGAGGCTGTCGCGCCAGGGCACCGCACTGCCCGCCCGCTGGGCCATGGCGCTCGGCGGCTGCCGGATCTTGCGGGTCGAGTTCTGCCCGGGCAACAGCGCCGACAGGACGACTGGGAGGACCAAGAGAAGACCGGTGGCCGCTAGGCGCATGCCGGAAGCGTGCCGGTTACTGTCCGCTAGTCAAAGCTCCACGTCGGACTTCGCAGCGGGCCGCCGGGCCCGTATAGATGATCCCATGATGCTGCGACCCCTATTCGCATTCTTCGCCGCCATCTGCCTGCTCCCCGACGAAGGCCAATGGCTGCCAACCCAGGTCCGCGAAATGGACTGGGCCGCGCTGCAGAAGCGTGGCATGAAACTCACCAAGGATGAGTTCTGGCACCCGGAGAAGGGTGGTGTGCTGTCCGCGACCGTGCAGATCAACGGCTGCACCGCGTCGTTCTGCAGCAAGGACGGCCTGCTCGTCACCAACCACCACTGCGGTTTCGGCGCCGTCAGCGAACTCAGCACGCCCGAACACAACTACCTGCGCGACGGCTACGCGGCGACTTCGGCCGAGACCGAACTGCCGGCCCCCGGCATGGTCGCGTCGGTGCTGAAGCGCATCGAAGACGTCACCGCGGTCGTACACGCCGCCCAGGCCGGGGCCAAGACCGACATCGACCGCTGGAGCATCACGCAGCAGACGCTCAGCAAGCTCGTTCGCGACGGCGAGAAGAAGGAAGCCAACACGAAGTGCTCGGTCGCCAGCTTCCTCGAGGGCAAGGAATACCAGCTCTACTACCGCACGCAGATCCGCGACGTGCGCCTCGTCTACGCGCCGCCGCGCGCCATCGGCGAGTTTGGTGGCGAAGTCGACAACTGGGAATGGCCGCGCCACACCGGCGACTTCACGTTCTTCCGCGCCTACGTGGCGCCGGACGGCAACGTGCGCGACTACGACAAGGACAACGTGCCCTTCAAGGCCGAGCACATCCTGCCGGTGTCCACCGAGGGCATCCGTCAGGGCGATCTCGCGATCGTCATGGGCTACCCCGGCAATACCCAGCGCTACAAGTCGAGCCGCGCCGTCGCCACGCGCGAAGGCTATGTCTATCCCAAGCGCGACGAAGTGCTCACGCAAGCAATCGCCGTGCTCGAGGCTGCCGGCAAGACCAGCGAGCAGAAGGGGCTGGAGGTGTCCGATCGCATCAAGAGCCTCGCCAACGTGCAGAAGAACGCGCAAGGCATGGTCTTTGGCCTGCAGAACAACGCAACCGTCGCGCGCAAGCTGCGCGAGGAAGAGCAGTTCGCCGCCTGGATCGAAGCCGACCCCGAGCGCAAGACGAAGTGGGGCTCGGTGCTCGCCGAACTGCTCGCGATGGACGAAGCGGAGGCCGGCACGATCGAGAAGGACACGATGATGTGGTTTGCGAGCATGCTCAGCGACGAGATGCCGCTGCTCGCCGTGCTCGTCGAAGCGTGCGCCGCGAGCGCCGCCGCCCCCGAGGGACGCATCCCCGCGCGCCTGAAAGACGCCCTTGGCCGGCCCGAGATCGACGCCGACTACGAACTCGTGCAGCGCCCGATGCTGCGCATCCTGCTCGGCGAGTTTGCGGCGATGTCGAAGGACCAGCGTCTGGCCGGCACCGAAACCCTGCGCGACGCCGCCGCGGTCGAACGGGTTCTCGCGGACACCAAGATGGGTGCGGCCGCCGAGCGCACGGAGCTATTCGGCAAGGGCCGCGAGGCCCTGGAGCAGAGCGCCGACCCGCTCGTGGTGATCGCCCGCGGCGTGGCCCAGGAACGCGGCGAATGGCAGCAGCGCTCCCGCCAGCGTCAAGGCCAGATGCTCGACGTGGGCCAGCGCTGGATCGCGGCGCAGGAAGCGTTCCGCGGCAAGTCGTTCTACCCGGATGCCAACAGCACGTTGCGCGTCTCGATCGCCGAATGCCAGGGCTACGTGCCCCGCGACGGCCTTGTCGCCGTCCCCCACACGACGGTCGCGGGCCTGCTGCAGAAGGAGAAGGGCAAGGAGCCGTTCGCCAACCCGAAGGCACTGCTCGCCGCCGCCAAGGACCGCATGCAGAGCCGCTGGGTCGACAGCAAGCTCGGCGACGTGCCGGTGTGCTTCCTCATCAACGGCGACACCACCGGCGGCAATTCGGGCTCGCCCGTCATCGACGGCAGCGGCCGCCTGATCGGCCTCAACTTCGACCGCGTCTTCGAAGCGGTGGCCGGCGACTTCGGCTGGAACGCGGATCGTTCGCGCAACGTCGTCGTCGACATCCGCTACGTGCTGTGGGTCATCGAATCGGTGTTCCCGAGTCCGCGGTTGCTCAAGGAATTGGGCTGCTGAGAGAAGCAGGGCGCCTGAGCCGGACGAACCGATCGACTCAGTGCGCAACCGCCTGCTGGAACGCGCGCTCGACGTCCTGCTCGTAGACGACGACATCGGGCAGTTCGCGGTAGCGACCGTCGAGGTCCATGCCAAACCCGATCACGAACTCATCGGGGATCTCGAAACCCACGTAGTCGAGCGGCACCTGCACGACGCGCCGCGATGGCTTGCTCAGCATCGTCGCTGCGCGGCAACTCAGGGCCCCCTGACCCAGGAAGTGCTCCTGCAGCGCCTTGATCGTGCGGCCCGTGTCGACGATGTCTTCGAGCAGCAGCACGTGGCGCCCGCGCGCCGGGATCTCGGCGCCTCCCGACAGCGCCACCTTGCCCGAACTCACGGTGCCCGTGCCGTACGACGACGCGCGCACTTCGTAGACCGGCAGGTTGCCCGCCAGCAACTTCTGCACCTGGCGCGCAAATGGCCTCGCCCCTTCGATCACGGCAACGAGGCACGGCGGTTCTTTGGCCCCGGCAACGCGCAGGTCGTGCTCGATGCAGCGAACAAGTTCGTGGGTACGGCGAAGAATCGCGTCGTTGGAGAACAGGACGCGGAACGCAGGAAACGACGACTGGGGCATCACGGCAACACGAACGGAAGGGCCGACGACAGACCGGGAATGGTCAGCGTATTGAGGTCGAGGATCACGTGCGCCGCATACAGCGGCACGCCGGACAGTGGATTGGCAGACGGCATCGCCACACGCAGCGAGCGATAGCCTTCGGCGGGCAACAGTACGATCGAAGCGGGCAGGCCGAGGAAGACCTGCAGCAACGGGTCGAGGTTCAGCGGGATCGTCGCGTTCAAGAACGAGAAGCCCGGCGAACTGCCGTAGGCGATCCCAAACGCGCTCCACCGGCCACCGTGCCCGATCGCCGTGCCGTGCAGCGTGAAACCCGACGCCTCGGTGACGACCGCCACCTGCACCGCGTGCACCGTGGTATCGGCACCGTTCCTCAGCCCCGGCGTGCCGCGGTCCCCCGGCCCATAGACCGCCGAGGACGCCGCGTAATTGCTGGCGACGTGCGCGCCCTGCAGGTCCCGCCGTTCCATCGCCGTGCCCGCCACCCCGGGGAACGCCGCCGTATACGCGAGCGAATCGACGGTGGTCGCATTCTGCTGCAGCGTGACCGTGTCGCTCGAATCGCCGAGCGACACCGAACCAAACGGCAACGCCATGCCCAGCGGCTGCTGCCCGTTGCGACTCGGGGCGCCATCGACCTGGAACAACATCGGCCGCCCAGGCAACAGCGCAAAGTTGCTCGCAATCGTGACCGTCGAGGCATTGTCGCTGAGTTGCAGACCACGCAGCGACACGGGACGAGTGCCGACATTCATGACCTCGACATACTCGCCGTTGGTGTCTGGCACGACGTTCGGGTTGCGCTGCACTTCGCTGATCGCCACATCACCCGCCTGCAACGCCGGCAGCACGACCTCATCGCAGTAGAAGTCGAGGAAACTGCCGCTCTGCGCCGTCGCGCGATACCGCCTGCCGTCCGTGTCGATGCGCACGTTGCCGAGCACGCCAAACCCGATCGTATTCGCGCTGCCGGTCGTCGTGCTGAGCAGCGCCCGCGCCGCGGCCGCCTGATTGAGGCGATTGACGATCGTGGTCGCCGGATGACCATACGAATTGCCAACGCCGCAACTGACCACGGCCAGTTCGGGAGCGAGGCGTGTTACGAGGTTGGTGCTCGTCGAGGTATTGGAACCGTGGTGGTTCAGCTTGTAGACATCGACATCACCACACGCGAGCGTCGCAGGCCCCTCGACATCGGCGGTGCTGTTGCCCCCGCCCGTGAGGTCGCCACCAAGCCACATCGAGAACATGCCATAGTCGAGCCGCAGCGCCACCGACAGCGAGTTCTCTTCCTGCGCCGACGCAATCGGATCGACAAACGCCCCGCCCTGCACGTGCCCATCGACGGCCACGCAGCGCATTGTCGCCCCACCACCGAGCTGGTAGACCGTTCCCGGTACGACCGTGCGCCGCCGCGCCCCGGCAGCCGTCAGGTAGTTGGTCACCGCCGAACCTGTATTGGTGCGCCGCAGATCGCCGCGGTCATACGCCAGCACAAAGCCCCGGCCGAGCACTTCGTCGAGGCCACCCTGGTGGTCGTCATGGAAGTGCGACAGGAACGTAAAGCCATAACTCACGGGCTGCAGCGCATCGACCACGGGCAGGATCGACGCCGTTCCTTCGCCCTGTGGCCCACCATCGACGACGTGGATCGTGCCATCCGGCGCGCGCACGACGATGCCGTCCCCCTGCCCGACGTCGACCACGACGACCGTGAGTCCAACGGGCCGATCCGCCTCGCCACCCTGCGGGGCGAAGCACAGAACGGTGCAGATCAGCGCGGCGAGCATCGGCGGACGATACCAGACAGAAACCACCACCGCACTCTCCGCTACGTCGGTCGCGGCCGCCACCTGCCCTGCCCACGCGACCTCACTCGACCATCGGCCCGTCCAGCCGCCAGTGGTATGGTGCGCAGCGGACCATGCTCTCCCATCGATACGGCCCGGACGTCCACCTGTTCGCCGACCCGTTCCTGCTGACGCTGCTCGCGCGCATCAGCAGCCCGGACACCGGCACCGCCCAGGTGCCGGGCCTCGTGCGCACCGCCTACCGCCGCCTCGTCCAGGAAGTGCTCGCGCGCGAGTTCCCGGTTCGCGACTTGCATACGCAGACGCGCATGACGGCGAGCGAACCGCGCGCGTTCTACCGCGGCCCGCACCTCTGCCCCGACACGCGCCTCATCATCTGCGCGGTGATCCGCGCCGGCATCCTGCCCGCGCAGGCCTGCTACGAAGCGGCCATCGAAGTGCTGCCGCCCGAACACGTCCGCCTCGACTTCCTCAACATGTCGCGCACCACCGACGACCAGCATCAGGTCACCGGCGTGCGCCTCGATGGCAGCAAGATCGGCGGCCCGGTCGACGATGCAATCGTGCTGATCCCCGATCCAATGGGCGCCACGGGTGGCACGGTCTGCCGCGCCGTCGACGTCTACCGCGACCTGCCGGGCAAAGGCCCGCAGTCGATCGTCGCCGCGCACCTCATGGTGACCCCGGAAGCGATCCGGCGCGTCACCGCGATGCACCCCGGCGTGCGCCTCTACTCGGGCCGGCTCGACCGCGGCCTTTCCTCGCCGCGGGCTCTCGGGGCCGAACCGGGCCTGTTCTGGGACGAAGAACGGGGACTTTCTGACGTCCAGTACATCATTCCTGGGGCTGGCGGCATGGGCGAACTTCTGACGAACAGCTGGGTCTGACCCTCGCCCGACCGGGCCCAGCATGCGGCCCGGGCACCCCACGTTCCGGCTGGCTGGGCGCGGTATGCGGACCGCCGTACACATGGCATCCGGCGCACCGACAGCGAACTACGGAAACGTCGAATTCGCGCGAAATCCGGTGGTTTTGCGGCCATCCGTGCCACAGGGCAAAAGGCGCATCGAGGCTGCGCTCTTTCCCCGAATCGTGGACGATTGTCCCCAATCATGAACCCCAAGAACCCAACCTGGTCGGCGCGCCATCCCCTGACGGACGACGAAGGCGGCGGTGACGACCTCTTCTACTCGTGCGCGAGCTGCGGCTGCTCGAGCTGTCGTTCGGACCTCGAAGACGGCGATGCGTCGCGCGCGCCCCATCGACTGCCTAGGCGCTTCGCGCAGTGGCGCAGCGACTCCGCCCTTCGGCCCAGCCAGCGCCCCGGTCACTGACCCGCGCGCGCCACGGGCGCTAGCGCAGGCGCCCCGCTCCCACCGCGTTGCCGCGGTCTGGCCCTGGCAATTGCCGCTGGGCTTCGTCGAGAGCAGACTTGCTCCGACCCCGCGCCGACCGCTATCCCTTGCAGAGACCATGAGCTCCATCGTCTTTGTGCAAGGTCGCGAGGTCCTCGACTCGCGTGGTAACCCGACCGTCGAGGTCGACGTCGAACTCGAATCCGGCGCGCGCGGCACCGCAATCGTGCCCTCTGGCGCCTCCACGGGCGCCCACGAGGCGGTCGAATTACGCGACGGCGACAAGAAGCGCTACCTCGGCAAGGGCGTGCTGAAGGCCGTCTCCCACGTCGACACCGAGATCGCCGAAGCGCTGCTCGGGCAACCCGCCGAGGACCAATACCTCGTCGACGCGCTGCTGCGCGAGGTCGATGGCAGCAAGAACAAGGGCAAGCTCGGCGCCAACGCGATCCTCGGCGCGAGCCTCGCCACCGCCAAAGCCGCCGCGGCCGAAGCCGGTCTGCCACTCTGGCGCTACGTCGGTGGCGCCCAAGCGCGCCGCCTGCCGGTGCCGATGATGAACATCCTGAACGGCGGCGCCCACGCCGACAACAACGTGGACTTCCAGGAGTTCATGGTGATGCCGATCGGCGCTTCCTCCTTCCGCGAAGGCCTGCGCATGGGCGTGGAGATCTTCCACGCGCTGAAGGCCGAGTTGAAGAGCAAGAAGATGATGACGGCGGTCGGCGACGAGGGTGGTTTTGCCCCCAACCTCGAGTCCAACGCGGCGGCGTTCGAGATCATCCTGCAGGCGATCAAGAAGGCCGGCTACAAGGCCGGCAGCGACGTGATGCTGGCGCTCGACGCAGCGGTCACCGAGCTGTTCGCGAAGGGCAAGTACACGCTCGAAGGCGAAGGCAAGACGCTCGACAGCAAGGGCATGATCGAGCTCTACCAGAGCTGGTGCAGCCAGTTCCCGATCTTCTCGATCGAGGACGGCATGGCCGAAGACGACTGGAAGGGCTGGCAGGCGCTCACGGCCGCGATCGGCGGCAAGACGCAGCTCGTCGGCGACGACCTGTTCGTCACCAACACGGAGCGGCTGCAGCGCGGTATCAACGAGAAGTCAGCCAACGCGATCCTGATCAAGGTGAACCAGATCGGCACGCTGACCGAGACGCTCGAAGCGATCGACATGGCGAAGCGCGCCGGCATGCGCGCGGTGATGTCACACCGGAGTGGCGAGAGTGAAGACAGCACGATCGCGGATCTGGCGGTGGCGTGTGGCACCGGACAGATCAAGACCGGCGCGCCGTGCCGCAGTGATCGGGTGGCGAAGTACAACCAGCTGCTGCGCATCGAGGAGATGCTCGGCGAGGCTGCGCAGTACGGGATCTGAGGTTGCACTGGCGGGGGCGCCAATGTCGCTGACTTCGCTACTCGCGAAGGGTCTGGCGCGCCTGCTCCCAAGGAACGAGCCTGGCATCGCCCGCGTCGACTTCACAAACTCGCCGTGCGATCTCGCTGGACCACGCCGATTCTGCTTCCGGATCTGGCGCTTCCTCAAGACTCTCTAGCAACGCCCCCGCCAAGGCCGCTCGGGCCTCGGGGGCGAGCGCTAGCGCTTGCTGCAACAGTTCCTTCGCGTCGACCATTGGCGGATCCTACACCAATCCGCAGTTGCAGTGCGAATGGCCGATGCGACCCAGGCATTCGCAATGCGGCCCTGGCCAATACGACCCCTCTCGAAAGCGCTAACATTCCCGCATGCGCATCTTCGGTCGCGGCATCCTCCTCGCACTCGCGCTCGCGACCAGCGTGTTGCGCGGACAGGACTTCCTCGATCTGCCATGGCGGCTTTCCGAACAAGGTCGCCTCGAAGTGCAACTGCTCGACGACAGTGTCGACGCGAAGCAACTGAAGCTGGGCGCCTGGGAACCCATGTTCCCGGGCCTTTTCGCACCATGGGGTCGCCAGCCAGCGGGCTTTGGGCACCTCAATGCATGGGGTCCGATCATGGCCCTGCCACTCTTGCTGCATGGCGAAGGTGGCGCTGCAGCAATCGACGAAGCCACGCGTCGCATGCAGAAGCTGGGGCAGCCGATGGCGGTATCCGCCAGTCTGCTGCATCAATTGCGCCCAGATCCGTTGCTCGACCTGCTGCGGGTCCAGCACCTTGCTGGTGTCGACACCTTCGAATCAGGCCGGGCCCTTGCGGACTATGCCCACGATAGTCGACGGGATGCACTCGTTCGCGCCTTGGCCCTGCAGGCTCTGCTGGAACGCCCCTACGCCAACGACGTGTCGCTCGAGAAACCAGCCAAGCCCGCCGCGAAGCGCAGCGGAGCCTCAGCATTGCAGGCTGGACTCACGCGCATGCCCGACGGCGTCGACCTCGTCCTCGGCATTCACAGTGCTTTGTTACCGACGGCCCATGACCTGCTGCAGGCGTGGCGCCAGGCCCAACAGCGGTGGTCTGGTTATGCTCAGATGGCCGCCGGGACGAGCCTTGGCATCTACGAACTCAGTCGGGGGCAGATCAACTTCGACCAACCGGGCCAACTGCCCTACGAACTCGCCACCCTGTTCGGCAATTGGCGCGTGGATCATGCGCTGTTCGCGGTGCAGCGCGGACCGACGAACCACTGGTGGCTCCACCTCGGTGGACTGTTCCAGCCGGAACAAATCGCAGCCGGTCTGCGAACCGCCCACATCAATGCCTCTCTGGACCGTGAAGGGGAATTGCGGGCGACGATCTACGGCTGGGAAGTGCGCGTCACCGCGACGGAACTCGAGGCGTGGTCCTCGGGCATGCAGATCGGGTCACGCGGCGCCATGCAGCCGACTCTGCACGATCGCGCGGACCATGGGCAACCGCCTGCATGGCTCTACGTGCCAGCTGCTGGCAAGCTTCTAGACGTGCCCGCAATGCCGGGCGCATCGTTCGGCGCACATCTACAGCTAGCATCACGCCAACTGCATGCGACCGCCACCTGCGCCGATGCCGAGGCAGCCACCACGTTGCTGAAGGCATGGCGCGAATGGCAAAGCGCGCGGAGGTGTGACCCGGAGACCAAACCACCGGGGGATGCCTACTGGACCTGGCAGCAGATCGCAAAGGCACCGGGGGGACTTCGGGAGGATCTGCAGATGCGACTCATTTGGCGACGCTGTGTGCAGGCCATCGATGCGAAGCAAGATGGCGCTTCCGTGTCCTGGACGCTCGGTCTGTCGACGGTCGCTCTTGTCGACCTCGTACTCTTATCCAACCATGCGCCCACGCGGTTGCTGAAGGACGGGTAGGCAGAGTTCACACGCGAGTCCGCGCCCACACCGCCGTCCCCCAAACGATTCAGATTTCTGCTAGTTTTGTCACTCGCCCACTCCCCTTAGGGCATGGCAATCCTCATGACGACATCCCCTCGCGTTCCCGAACTCTGCGCCGGCGATGTGCTGGTCCGCGACGAGTTCGAACGACGCTA
>JADZDL010000410.1 GCA_020851075.1 Planctomycetota bacterium
AGCCGTAGTCCTTGAACTTGACCATGACGGGGTTCTTGGCGTCGCCCATGGTCATCCAGCAGCCCTTGACCTGGCAGATCTCATCGATCTTGCCTTCGAGCCGCACGGTCTTGCCGGTGAACTTGGCTGGGTCCTTTACGGCATCCGTGAGGCTCGTGGCGCCGCCTTCGACGATGCCCGTGCCGAAGTGGTCGTAGCGCGCTTCGTCGAGCTTCTTCGGCTCCTGGGCCTTCGTGTCCTGGGTGGCATCTGCCTCCGCCGCCGGCTTCTTGGTGCCGCTGGTGGGCGCCGGGGTCGCTTCCTGGGCGATGGACTGGGCGCAGAAGATGAGGGACAGGACGGACGTGGCTAGCAGGCTGCGCATGGGGTCTCCGGTGGATGGAAGGGCGGGCAGGTTAGCCCGCCGCAGCGAGGTGCGAAAGGTGGCGACAGGGGGCAGGCGGGGCAAACGGGTGTCAAGTCGAGCTTGACACGCTTGACAGATTGGCAAGTCGTTGCTAGAAAGGTGACGAATCGTCAAGAAACCAGCCAAAGAGGAACCATGCTCACCCGTTCTCCCCTTGCTTCCCTCACCCATGCCCCTCATCCGACTTTCCCGGAGCCGAACAACCTGGACTCCGGCCGGCGGACGTTCCTGACCCGTCTTGCCGCCTGTGCCGGACTGACTCTCTGTGGCTGTGCCACCCTGGGGGTCGCAGCTCCCCACGGCCAAAGGCCGGCCGCAGCCTCGCCTGCCCAGCGCACCACCGAGCCCCAGCCCCAGCCCCAGTCCGAGCCCCAGCCCGCCACCACGGCGTCCGACCGCAGGGCCAGCACCGGCGATGCCGAGCTCGACGACCTGCACCAACTCGCCGGCGGCCCGATGGACGAACTGATCCGCCACCGCCTGGTCTTCCTCGTCAGTCTCTGTGAGCACTACCGCAGCGACGTTGTGCTCTGGCGAGGGGTCGAACGGCTCTGCAACGCCGTGATGGAAGGGGAGTCGATCCCCGACCGGCGTCTCTTTGCGCGCTTCCTCGCGCAGGTGATCGAGCGTGCGGACCAGCCTTTCGCGAGCGCCCTGCAGTCGCGCATTGCCAGCCTCCGGAGCCAGTCATGACGCCGCAGGGAGGCTCAGGGCTGCGCACCAGCGGGCAGGTGGCCCCGGGTGGCACGATCACGGTGGATATCGGCACCGCCGACCAGACCATCGAGATCGGCGTCGGCGCTGGCGAGACCAAGACCTACCCGGTCGGCCCCGATCGCACCGCTCGCATTCCGGTGCCCAATGTGCCGAGCGGCACCGTGCTCGTCCTCAGCTGCGGGCGCGGCCGGCGCGCGCGCATCGTGCTCGTCGAGGTGATTGCGCCATGAGACGCACAGGCCCCGACGTGAATTTTCTTCCCCCCATGCCCCACTACCTAGATGCCATGCAACCATCACCAAACCACCTCTCCCTCCTCACCTCCATCCTGTTCTTTGGCGCCTTGGCGCACGCGCAGGCGCCTTCGCACCTCGTGGTGCCGGCGGCCTACACCAGTACCGACGCCGTCAGCTATGCCTGGATTGCCGGTGCTAGCCGCGACGTTCGTCAGCAGACCCTGATTGGCGCGAGCCACCTGCAGAACCTCATCGGGCATCCCCTGCTCGCGCTCGAACTGCGGCGAACGGCTGCCAACGAGACCTACCAGGGCGGCGCGGCGAATCTCACGGTCGTGCTCTCCACTTCGCCAAACGAGCCGCTGCGCTGCGATTCGGAGTTTGCCGGCAACGTCGGCCAGGATGCCCTCGCGGTCTTCAGCGGCACGGTGACGCTGCCGACGTCCCCGCCTGCCACCGGGCCGAGCGTCGCCTGGTCCGCCAACAACGTCGTTCGCATCGCCTTCCAGACGCCCTTCGTCTACCACGGCGGCACGCTCTGCATCGATCTCGTCGGCCAGCCCATCGCCGGCCAGAACGCCAACTGGTGGATGGCCGACGCCGAGTTTGAGGACCTGCGCGGCACGGCCGTCGAAGTCGGCGCCGGCTGCGGCCTCTATGGCGGCCCACAACATCAATGGAGCTTCACCTCCGAACGCACGCTGCTGCCTGGCGCGCACGCGAGCTTCTGGGCCTACGGTCCAGCCAACGCCTTTGCGATTGCTGCCTTCGGAGTCAGCAGTCCGGTGCCCATTCCGCTGCAGTCGCTGGGCATGAGCGCGCCCGGTTGTTCGCTGCATCTGCAGCCGGGCCTCGTGATGTCGACGCAGATCACGTTGTTTGAGCCCGAGCTGCATCCGCTGCTGCAATCGCGCGGTGGCGTTGCCGAGTCGCGCCTGCGTATCCCCAATTCGACCGGCATGTTCGGGCTGTCGATGACCACACAATGGCTCGACCTCTCCCAGCCGGCGACCAGCAACGCGATCCAGTGGACGGTTGCTTCGAGCATGCCGACGATCGACATGGCCCTCGTCGATGGAGTGCCCAACGACCCGCGCGGGTTGGTCTCGGTGCACCACGCGCACGTGTGGCGAATCGAGCATCTCTGAGTTGTTGGGTGTGTAAGTTGAGGGCGGTGGGAGGGGGTGGTAGCGGCGGCGGGGCTCAGGGGCGGATACGGGGACGGGGCGGGGCGAGACAAAATTGATGCTCGGGGCCTCTTGACGAACGGGCAATTGGCAAGGCACCCTATGAGCTACACCTCGATCTGGCTCCCGTTCATAGCGCGGGGGCCAATGACACCTTGGACCTCGTTCGATGCGTTTGGAACCCGTTTACCTCGTTTCCCCCCGCCCAATCCCTCCAGCCATGTCGAGTCGCAGGGCTTTTCTGCTCGCCGGCGCCACGTTCGTGGCCGGCTCTGCACTCGGCGGAGCGTGTGGATATTCCCTTGCGGCGAGTGCGGGGAAGGAGGCGGGTGGTGGGGATGCTGAACTTGCGACGTCGGGGGATGC
>JADZDL010000411.1 GCA_020851075.1 Planctomycetota bacterium
CGCCGCCTCGGCCCGCAGTTGCGCCGCCGCCAGGACACCGGCGACATCGTGCAGCACACACTCCTCGAGGTCCTGAAGACGGGACCTCGGTTTGTCGTCGACGATCGCCAGCATCTGCGCGCGTTGCTCGCCCGCATGGTGGAGAACGTGCTGCGCTACCACGCGCGGCACGACCAGCAGCAGAAGCGCGATATCCGCCGCGAACAACCGGCGGCAGTGGTGGCTGCGGCCAGCAACTCGGTGCTCGATCTGTGCCCCGCGGCGGCCAGCGGGCCTGGCCCGGCATCCGCGGCAGCGGCCGCGGAGACGCGCGACTGGGTGCGACTGGCCCTCGAACTCTTAGAGCCGGCGGACCGCGAAGTGATCGTCGGCCGCGAGTATGAAGACCTCCCGTTCGCCGAGATTGCCGCGCGCCTCGACATTCCTGAAGCCCACGCGCGGGTCCGCTACCAGCGCGCCCTGCCCAAACTCGCGAAGAAGCTCCAGCAATTGCAGCAGGGCCAGCTTGGTCCAGCCCTGCAGGACCCAACGCTCCCGGATCGCCCCGGCGAAGACAACGTGTGACGGATTTGCCGGTGCCCTGTTACGAAGGAGCTCGCTGCGGTCCTCTGGCCTTGCCCCAGCCCATTCGCCTGTGAATACACCCACCCGCCTCGAACGCGCGCTCGCCATCTACCTGCAGAGCGAGGCCAACGGCGCCGATCCGGCCGCGGTGCTGCAGCAGCACCCCGAGTTGCGGGAACTGCTCGAGCCCCTGCTGTTCCCCGAGCCCGAGGCACCCCTTGGCGATGCGAGAAGCACGGTTTTCGGCGACTTCGAACTCCAGCGCGAACTCGGCCGCGGCGGCATGGGCGTCGTGCACGAAGCGCTGCAGCGTTCCCTCGGGCGGCGGGTCGCGCTCAAGGTGCTGGCCCACGATGTGACCACCGATCCCACCCGCCTCGCTCGCTTCCGGCGCGAAGCGGTCACCTTGGCTCGGCTGGATCACCCCAACATCGTCCGCATCTACGACACCGGGGAGACGAACGGCAACCACTGGCTCGCCATGGAACTGGTGCCCGGCGAGACGCTCGAACAGCGCCTGCACGAGCTCGCCGCGCAGGGTGGCCACCGGGCAGGTTCGTTGCGCGAGGTCCTGCAGATCCTGCTCCTAGTGGCCGAGGCGCTGCAGCATGTGCATTCGATGGGCATCCTGCACCGCGATGTGAAGCCCTCCAACGTGCTGCTCGGGCGCGATGGCCGGGTGCTGCTCTCAGACTTCGGCCTCGCGCGCGATGACCGTTCGCCGACGTTGACGCAGCACGGCATGCTCGCGGGCACACCCCACTACCTGGCACCCGAATACCTGACCGCGGGCACGATGAGCCCGAGCACGGATGTCTGGGCCCTCGGCGCCACCCTGTATGAAGCGATCACGCTGCGGCGGCCGTTCGAAGGCGCAACCAACGAAGTCGTGCTGCACCAGGTGATCAAGAGCGACCCCACCGATCCGCGCCGACTGCATCGGGGTCTGCACCAGGATCTCGCGGCGATCACGCTGCACGCACTCGAGAAAGCGCCCGACCAACGGTACGCGACGATGGCCGAGTTCGCGGCCGATCTGCGCGCGTTCCTCGACCTTCGCCCCACCATCGCGCGACCGCCCACGCACACCCAGCGACTGCGGCGCTGGATCCGGCGCGAACCATTGCGGGCACTGCTCGCCGGGTCCTTGGTCCTGCTCGTGGCCCTTTCGACCTTCGTGCTCGTGCGCCTGCCCGAACTGCGCGCGGGCGAACGTGTGGCCCGGGCGGCGGAGTATGAAGCGGCGATCGCGGAAGGCTTCGTGCGCCGCGGTGAAGGCAACCGCGAACTCGGCGAAGCGGCCGCGCGACGGGCGCTGGAACTGCGCCCCGAGGCCGGCGAAGCCATCGTGGTGGCCGCGCTGGCCAAACTGCGATTCGCGACCCCGGACGCCGCCTTGCAGGAACTCGACCGGTTGACCGCCGGGCCCCATGACGACGACGATGCCTGCCAACGCCTGCGCGCGCTGATCCTCGGCCGGCTCGGGCGGCCCGCTGAGCGCGATGCCGTGCTCGCCGCGCTCGGCAAGCCAACCACCCAGATGGGCCTGCTGCTCGCCGCCGGCCTGCTCGTCGAGAATCGCACCGACGAGGACAATGCGAAAGCGCGCGAGATCGTGTCCCTCGCCACGCGCCTCACGGCCCCGCGCCTGCTCGTGCATTGCCAGTGGGCGGTGCTGGCGGGGCCCGAGGATCGGCAGGAATGCGCCGAAGCTCTGCTGCGTTTGTGGCCCGAGCATGCGTTCGCCCTGCACACGGCGGCGAGCCTACTGCAGTGGAGCGATGCCCAGCGCGCGTTCCAGCTGCAGCAGAAGGCCGTGCGGCTAGGACTGCAGGATCAGTGGGCCCACTACAACCTCTCGATGTATGCCTACAAGGCCGGCGACTTCACGACCGCCTGCACTGCCGCCAAGGTCGCCATGTCGGATCCCCACGTGACCGACGAACGACGCCCGGCCTTGATGCAGGTGTTTACCGACAAGGCGCCAGAACTCGTGGAATGGGCCACCAGCGAGTGGTTGCGCCTGTTTCCGGGCAGCCACATCGCCCGGCGCGAACACGGCAAGGCGATGTCGATCGCGGGCCAGCATGAACGCGCGCTGGCCGAATTGCGGGCCGTTGCGGCCGAACACCCAGACGACTACCAGTCGCTGTTCCTGCTGTCGTGGGCACTGCAGGAGGCCAGCCTGTGGGCCGAGTCCGACACGGTAGCGCAACAGCTCCTGCGCATCGACCCGACCGGCAGACGCGGCCACGATCTGCGCATGCGGGCGTTGTCCGAGCAGGACAACAAGGAATTGGAGATGCTCGCCGAACTGCGCCACTGGACAGCAACCGTGCGCGACGACGCCGAAGCCTGGCGCGAACTCGCCGACTCGCTGCTGCGTAGCCAGCCGGCCAGCGGCGGTAGCCAGGTTCTGCCCGAAGCACTGCGCGCGGCGCTGCGGGCCGTCGAATGCACGCAGGCAAAGGACGCGGCAAGCCTCGAACTGCAGAGGCGCGCGCATCTGGCACTCGGCGAAACGACGGCCGCCGCCGAGGTCGAGGAACGCATCCGCGCACTGCGCGCCGCCAGCGACGCTCGCTGACGGCGCGTTCCCTCACCGCACGAGCACGTCGAGCGTGTCGCTGAGGTGGATCTGACCAAAGCACGAGCCGTTGCCCGGGTTGGGCCACGCAAACGCCCACGCCTGCACCGCAATGCGCGAACCGATGAGGCCAACATCGTTCGGCAGCGAGAACTGCCAGCTGCTGCCTGGCACCGACGAACCGGACACGCCGAGCACACACTGCGGGCACGCGCCGATCGGCAAGGACGCCGAGGTGCCGACCACAAAGCCGGACAGCAGCCCCGCTGCACCCGAGGTGAACGAGAGCACCCCGCCCGGAACGGCATCGCCGGTGACGCCGAGGCCCACCGCGTTGCCGCAGCTGGTCGTGCGGTAGGTCAGGAAGCCCGTGCTGTTGCCCTGGTAGACATCGGCCTGGATCGCATACGCGCTCGTGCTGTCGTAGTCGTTGCACGTGCCATACACGGGGTCGAACACACCGCTGCCCGCGTAGTGACTGGCAATCTGCAGCGCGAACTCATTGGCGCCACTGCCGGCTGGCGACCCCGTATCGAGCGGCAACAGTTCGACGTCGCCAGCGGCGAAGAACGAGTAGCGGGCATCGAGGTCGGTCGAGTTGTTCCACGCCTCGTGGTAGGCAATCGTAAACCGCTGGCCATCGGAGTCGACGCTCGGGCGGTACTGGGCCCAAGGCTGGCGCACGAGCCCACCATCGCGGAACAGCAGGTTGTCGTGCCAGAGCACGAGACCATCTTCGCGCATCGCCGACAACTCGATGTCGCCGTTGTTCACCGAAGGCGCTTCGTAGCAGACGACGATCTTGCGATGCCCATCACTGCCCGGCAACGCAGGGCTGCTTACTTGCGGGTAGGTATGCGAAGTGCCCGAGTGGTTGATCGGGAACACGTTCTGCCCGTTCACCGGCACGAACACGCCGTCCCACGTGAGCATCGCGCCATCGATGTCCTCGTTGCCCGCGGCCGTGCGATGTTGCCACACCATCGTGAAACGCTGCGTACTGTAGGGAAACCCACCATCCGACTTCGAGATCGAAGGGTTGGACTGGTTGGCCGTGCTCGTCTGCACGTAGGTCGGCCCCGTGCCACGCAACGTGCCGTTGCTGGCCACCTGACGCGCGTAGATGTCGTGGTCCGCGGCGCTGTAGGCGTATTCCCACACGACCGTGAAGTAGGCAGGCGTCGCACCCGGATCGCCGCCAACGTCGGGCACGAGACTGCCGGAGCCCGTTGCATGCACGTCGAACTGGCCGGTCGTCATCGTGCCAGCGTTGTCGAGAATACGACCCGCGATCTTGGTCGGGCTCGTGCCGACTTCGGCGACCACCATCGACACACCGTAGGCGCGCAGGTGCGCGATCTTCGGCCGGTACCAGTTGGCCGACGTGTAGTCGATCGCCACCGCGGTGCCGATCGGGTTCAGGTTGGCGTCGAGCCGTTGCACGTAGATGTCCCAGTCCCCGGCGGCGAAGATGCGCTGCCAGCAGACGTGCCACCCCGTGGCCGGTGCCCAGGCGATGTCGGGATTGCCAACGTCGCCGCTGCCGGTGACCACGGTATTGCTCGCGAGGATCGGATCGATGACCAGCGGCAACTGCGCGGTGGCGACGAATGCCGCCGGCACGCGCAGTTCGATCTGGCCATTGCGCCAGATGGAGGGCAGCGCGATGCGATTGCCGACCGCGTCAATGGCAACGGCGGCGCTGTAGCTCACGTGATGCCAGTCGTTCACAAACTGCAGCGCATCGCCGTTCGCCCGCGCCGGCAGCGCCGTGAGGGTCTCGATGCCGAGCACGATCTCGCCGCGCGTCGGCAGATGCGTGAACGTGAAGGTCTGCTCGACGGATTCGTACGCAACGAGCAACGTCTCGTCGATGCTGCCATGCCGGAGCGTGATGGCAGAACCCTGCCGCACAGGCTGCGCATGCGTCGAGACATCGACCGCGACTTCGCCCACACTGGCGCGCGCGAGGCGGAACGTGAGCGGCTGCGCCGCGTCTGCCTCGGCGGCCGGCTGCGCGAAGAACGTCCAGCGATCCGCTTCGAAGCTGGCCTTGTAGTTCTTGCCGAGCGCCCAGAAGGGCCCATCCGCCGCGGGCTGGTCCAACAGGACGTCCGTCGGTGGCACGAACTTCTTCGCCAGCGTTGGCAGTGGCGCAGGGTCCCCCGACTTCGGCGTCGGCTGGAACGCCGCCCGATCGGCGGGCGAAGCAGGCTGGTTGCTGGTGTGGTCGATCGCGCCAAGGCTGGCCGGGTTTGCGAACGGGTCCGTGACCTTGGCCGCGGAGCCGGCGGATGGTTCGCGGGGGATCTTCGCCGGGTCCTGCGGGACCTGGCCCAACAGCGAGGCCGTAGCGAGGAGAGGAGGCAGTAGGTACTTCATGCTTGTGGAGGAGGTTCGGGCGGAGTCGTCGGCGACTGCGGACCCGATTCCCGCACTCGCCCTTGGCGCTGGCTGGTGCCAGCGACCGGGAAGCCACGCACGAGCCACCGCTGTTCGCGGAATCCCGAGATTTCCGCCATGCCAATGCGACCTCCCGCGTGGCGCCGATTTCCTGCCGGTTTGGTTACGGAACGCCCGGTTCCGGTCCTTCCTGGGCCAGCGCGGCGGACCCTCTTGTCGGCCGCAATCACCTCCAGGAATCCCCAATGCACCCGTTCTGCCTGCTGTTGCCCTTGTTTGCTGCCGCGAGCCTCACCGGCAAAACTCCGAGTGGCCAAGACCCGAGTGGCCAGAATCCGAGCGGCCAGAAGACCCCGCGCCCACCGATCGAAACGGCGCCGGTGAAGTCCGCGCCCGCTCCCGTCCAGAAGACCGATGCTGGCATGGCCAATCGCGCCGAAAACAGCAAACCTGCCGCCAGCAGCCAGAAGGCGGCAACCACGGCCGGGCGCGCGCTGCCGCTACCCACCACCGTGCTGCACGACCAAAGCCCCGATGGCACGTTGTGGGCGCTCGGCACCACCTGGAAAGCGAGCTTTGATGGCACGACGTGCACCTTCGTGCCGTTCTTCGGCAGCACCGCACCCCACAACTGGCCGCTCAGCCTCCGCCTTGCCAGCGTGCACAGCGGCACCACCGGGCTCGCACTGCAAGCGCACGCGGCCCAACGCTCGGGCGATCGCATCCTCTTCGAGCGCGGCGCCTGCCGGGAGCAATTCGACCTGCAACCCACTTCGGTCGAGCAGTCGTGGCTCTTCGCCGAACTGCCAACGCGCGAAGCACTGCGCCTCGTGCTCGAGCAGACGACCGACCTGCGCGGTGAAGACCTCGGCGCCGACCTCGCGTTCCACTGCGCGCTAGGCACCGTGCAGTATGGGCACGCCGTCGCCATCGACGCCCGCGGCGAACGCTGCGCGCTCGAACTCGACTGCCGCGAGGGCCACATCGAACTCGTCGTGCCCGCGACCTTCCTGGCCACGGCGCAGTTGCCGCTGCTCGTCGATCCCGTGCTCACCGTCGTGCCCATCGCTTCGACGACGAGCTACCAGGGCCAATCCGACCTCGCCTTCGACTACACGACGCAGGAGTTCCTCTGCGTCTGGCAACGCTCCTTCAGCCAGACCGATCAGGACGTCTTCGCGCAGCGTCTGGGCTTGGACCAGACGCTGGTCGGCACACCGTTCTCACTCGACTTCACGTCGGTGAGCTGGGCCAAACCCCGCGTCGCCAACAACGGCAACAGCGACAACTTCCTCGTCGTCGCCGAGTGCAGCAACGGTGGTGTCTCGCCATTCTGGGTCGGTGGCCGCATCTATGGCAACAGCACCGGGGCACTGGCGCAGCTGACGCTCGAACGCACCGGCACCGGCGGCTCCCTGTCGGGCGACTGCAGCAATCCCGATGTCGGCGGCGACCCGCTCGAACTCGGCCCGAGCTACTTCACCGTCGTCTGGGAACGTGAGTTCAACACGTCCGACCATGACATCGTGATGCGCCAGGTGACCCCAGCCGGGGCGCTGCGCGCGAGTTTCCCCACCATCGTCGACTCCAGCTTCAGCTACGAGAGCCGTCCGAGCATCAGCAAGAGCAACGGCTACAGCTACGCCAACAACTTCGCCTCGCAATACTGGACCATCGCCTACCAGCGCACGTTCAACATCGGCGACGAAGACATCCGCGCCTCGCAGATCACGTGGGATGGCCAGTTCGTGTCCGGCACGAACAACTTCAACGTCTCCTCGTCGTCGCTCGACGAGAACCGCCCGGTCGCCAGCTCGCCCACGGATGAGACGGTCGGCCCGCGCCGTCACGTGGTTGCGTTCGAACGCTACTACCCGGCCTACGAAACGGACATCGTCGTCTCGATCGGCGACGGCAATCAGGCCGTCCTGCACGAAGTCGACCTGCAGCTGCTCGAAGGCGCCTTCGCCCAGAACTGGACCCAGCTTCGCCCCGCCGTCGACTGCGATGGGTATCGCTTTGCAGTGGCCTACCAAGAGCAGTTCAGTGGCGCGGGCAACGATTGGGACACGCTCGTGTCGACGATCGCGATCGACCCGGCCACCTCGTTTGTCACCGTGAGCGAAACACGCGCAGTGCTGGGCGGCAGCACGATCGTCGAGTGGGAACCAGCGATCGCTTCCTGCTGGAGCGGCGGCGGTGGCGCGATGCAGTATGGCATCATGTTCGAGAACGACGACCTGCTCGGCAACTACAGCGTGCTCGGCGCGATCTACAATGGCCACTCCAGTGGGCCAATGCCGACCACACGCGCGACCAGCTGCGGCTCGCTCAGCATCTCGCTCACGGACACGCCCGCCCTCGGCCGCACGATCGTCTTCCAGCAGTCCGACAGCGGCCCCTTCACGGGCTTCGTATTCGGCTTCCCGACCACGGTTCCGATCAGCGCGTGCCCCGGTTGCGTGCTCGGCGTGAACGGCAGCACCGTGATGAACCCGTTTGGCATCACGATGCCAACGCACCCGAGTTTCCTCGGCGTGCCGTTCGCATGCCAGGCCTGGAGCTTCTACTCCGGCGCGTGCCTCGGGTCGATCGCGCTCTCGGACACGATCGACTTCACCGTGCTCTGAGCCGGCTCACCCGCAGGGCGAGCCCAGAGCGACTCAGCCTTCGCTGATGCGCTCGATGTCCGCGCCGATGCACTGCAGCTTCTGCTCGATGCGCTCGTAACCGCGATCGATGTGGTAGACGCGCCGCACGTCGGTCGAACCGCGCGCCACGAGCCCCGCGAGCACGAGGCTCGCCGACGCGCGCAGGTCACTCGCCATGACGGGCGCACCGCGCAGCTCTTCGGTGCCCTCGATGATCGCGCTCGGGCCTTCGCGGCGAATGCGCGCGCCGAGGCGCTGCAGTTCGGAGGCGTGGATGAAGCGCTCGGGGTAGATCTTCTCGGTGATGACCGACACACCATCGGCGCGGGCCATGAGCGCCATGAACTGCGCCTGCAGGTCGGTCGGGAAACCCGGATACGCCATCGTGGTCACGTCGACCGCGCGCAGGCGCGCACCGGCCGTGGGCACGTTGCGGATGAAGTTCTTGCCGAGTTCGACCTTGGCGCCCGCGGCGCGCACACGGTCGATGACCGCGAGCATGTGCATGGGCTCACAATCCTGCACCGTGACGTCGCTGTTCATCATGATCGCGCCGCACAGGAACGTGCCGGCTTCGATGCGATCGGGGATCATCTTCCACTCGCAACCGTGCAGCACATCGACACCTTCGATGATGAGCAGGTGGCTGCCGATGCCGGAGATCTTCGCGCCGCAGGCATTCAGGAAGTGGCAAAGGTCCTCGATCTCGGGCTCCATCGCCGCGGATTCGAGGTAGGTCGTGCCGGACGCGAGCGTGGCCGCCATCACGACGTTGGCCGTGCCCAGCACGGTCGAACCCATGTTGCCACCGAGGAAGATCGCGCCGCCCTTCGGCCGCCCGCTGATCGTCACATACCCATCGGACATCTCGACGTTGCCGCCGAGGTCCGCAAAACCCTTGAGGTGGAGGTCGACGGGACGGTGCCCGAACACGCAGCCACCCGGATAACTCACGCGCGCAACACCGCGACGCGCCCACAACGGGCCGAGCACGACGAAACTCGCGCGCATCGTGCGCACGAGGTCGTACGGGGCCGTGTAGACGGTCTTGTCCTTGGCTTCGAGCTCGAGCGAGCCGTCGTCGCGCCAATTGTGCACGACGCCGAGCTTGCCGAGGATGCGCAGCAGGTTCTCGACGTCCGTGAGCCGCGGCATGTTGCGCAGCAGGATCGGACCATCCACGAGAAGCGCCGCGGCGAGAATCGGCAGGGCGCCGTTCTTGCTGCCGGAAACGCGAACACTGCCGCTCAAACCGCGACCACCACGGATGCGAATACGATCCATCGAGCCCCTCCAGACGACGTCACAGGTGGGCAACCTGTGCGCCTAATTCCGGATCACACCCCGAGGAGCTGCAACCCGGACCGCCACACGAAACGAAGTGGGAGATGTCGCGACGTCCGAGCCCGCCGACCCTACCTACGCTCCGCGGCCACTTCGAAGTCCTATCGACCCGAAAGTGCGGTGGAAAGTCCTGTGGATGATTCTCCACAGGCGCGCGCAAGTAGCTGACCGGCCAGCGTGCAAGGCCATTCGCAACGCATCTTCTTCTAGCGATCGTGCGGCCCGGCGCAAGGTTGCATTGTGAGTTCTTTCACACCGGTTGTCACCGCGCGTGTAACCCGCTCAACGAAGCCTCATTCAACGAAGCCATCGACGCACCACAAGCCCCAGCAGAACGAGCACCGCACCAGTCGCGGACGCATGGGCTTTGGTCCAGAACGCCCCGACCGTGACCACGAGTGCGCCGAACGCAAACAAGAACCCAACCACTCCACCCAGCGGCACGCGCCCCTGCGCCGCCGGATCACGACGGCGCAGCACGAGCAGGGCCAACCCACAGAGCCCGTAGAACAGCCAATCGACGAACACGACCCCGTTGCAGACGAAGTCGAGGCTGTCGGTGGTGTTGCCGTCCCCGCGCCAGGTGACGAAGGCGTGTACGCCGAGCAACAGCAGCACCCCCCAGAGGCCCTGACCGAGCACCCCCAATACCGGCGTGTGAAACCGCGGATGCAACTTCCCGAACGCTTTCGGAAAGCAGCCCTGCTGCGCCATCGCGTAGAGCACGTACGGCGGCGCCATGCAGATCGTGTTGAGGATGCCCGCCGCCGAGATCACCACCATGCCGGCGAGAATGCGCCCACCACCAGCGCCGAGTGCCACTTCGGCCGCCGCGGCGCCGATCGCAGGACTCGTACGCGCCTTCTCGAAGCCGAGCAGGTCCAGGTAGGCGAGGTTCACGGTCATGTAGGTGACGATGACCACGGCCACGCCGCCGAGAATGCCAATCGGCACGGAGCGTCGATTCTTCGCCGCGCCAGCGACGAACGAACCCTGCTGCCAACCACCGGTCGCAAACAACACCGGCAACATCGCGGCGGCGAGCATGGCCGGCATCGAACGCCCGCTTGGTTCGGGCAGAGGCTCGGGCACCCCACTCGCCGGATGCACCCACGCGAGCCAGACGAGGAACGCCAGCGCGGCGACCTTGAGCACGATGAGGGCGTTCTGCACACGCTTGCCAACGCGCAAGCCGAGCACGTTGATGAGCGTGAACCCCACCATGAGGCTCGCGGCGATCGCCACCTTGGCGCCCGCGGCCCACGACACCTCAGGCATCACGACGCGTTCGAGATGGTCGACGAGCACGAGCGCCACGACGCCGAGCGCCCCGGCCTGGATCACGAGCCAGTTGGCCCAGCCATACAAGAACGCGGTCGTGCGGCCGAACGCGCTCTCCAGATAACGATAGACCCCGCCGTGGCCGGGCACGCGCAGGCTCAATTCGGCAAACACGAGCGCGCCGAGCACGGCGAGCAACCCGCCGAGCCCCCACGCGAGCATCACCTGCTGCGGCGAGTCGACGGCGGCGGCAACGGCCTTCGGCGTGAAGAAGATGCCGACCCCGATGATGCCCCCGATCACCACACAGCCGATATCGAAGGCGGACAGTTCGCGGCGTTCCTGGCTTTCGGTGCTGTTCACGGCACTCCCGGTTCGTAGTCAAGGAGGTGCTCGGCCAGATCGACGACGACGCAGTCGAAGATGAGGTCGGCGCCGAATCGTTGCACACGCTCCCCACCGCGGTCCAGCACATAGATGCGGCCACGTTCGTCGCTCGCCAACGCCTGGGGATCGTGGCAACGCTCGTCGACGTCGTCCGGCATGGCGACGCGCGCGCCATCGGGACGCAGGCGCCGCACCCCGGGCTGGTCGCCGCGATCGGCAAACAACAGATCGCCATTCGACAAACGCAGCACGGCCACAGGTCGCGCCAGTTGGCCAGCGGGTCCGCAGTTCACCTTCGCTAGGAACGTGCCATCGAGCCGGAACCGCTGGATGCAACCGTGCAGCGTGTCGGCGACGAGCACACCCGTCGCATCCGCAAAGACCGCCCGCGGTGCCCCGAACACGGCCTCGATATCCCCTCCCGACGCGAGCGGCCGCTGCACTTCGCCGCGCCGCGAGAACCGCTGCACCGAACGCCGGCGCGGCCGATCGCCACAAGCCACGTAGACCGTGTCGCCAAAGTGCGCCACCGCGTGGGGACGGTCGAGAATGCCCGGCCGGTCGCGGCCGACATCGCCGGTTTCAGGCGCCGGCAGGCCAAAGTCCCCAAGATGCCGGCCAAACGCGCTGAAGTGGCAGACGCGGTCGTTGTGCGGGTCGGCGACGAACAGGTGGAAGTGTTCGTCCATGGCGACCCCCGCCGCGTCCGAATAGCCCCGTTGCCCCGGCGGCAGGCTCCACGCCGACATACGCTGCCGCGCTTCGAGATCGAAGAGGAAGACGTGCCCCTGCCCGGCGGACCACGAAACACAGAGTAGGTTGGCCCTTACGGCGACACCGCCCGACATGGATCGTTGCTTACTGGTTGCTCACCCACCGCGCGAGAAGGAATCGTGCGCCTGGTCCCTGGGAAACCCCTCGCCGGCTTGGGCGCCGCGCCCCACGACGGCTCGCGGCCCCCCTTCAACGCCCGACCGTAATTACTTTGATACCAAGGTGATACTGCCGGCACAGCAACATCTCCTGGGCAAGATGCAATAGGATATTCCCTGCCCGCCGGCCGGCTCCGGGCGCTTCTACGCGCCGAGTCGAGCTTGGCGTTTCCTTCCCGATTCTTCACCAATTGACCATGCACAAGCACCTCTCGATCTTCATCGCGGTCGCGTCCGTCGCCAGCTCCCTCGTCGCGCAGAACAACCTCAGCGACTTCCTGAACATGGGCGTGACCTTCACGTCCCGCAACGGCGCCAACTTCGTCGAAGCGACCATGTACACGCGCATCGACGTGGAGTCGTACGCGGGTTGGGGCTTCGACGCGACGCAGCCCGGCATGCGCGTATTCTCGGGCCTGCGCTTCGACATCCAGGACCAGGACCTCGCCACGCAGGACACGTTCCGGCTGACGGCCTACACGGAGTTGACGCCGCCCTCGAACACTCCGGACACGACGACCCCGATCGCCACCACCGGCAACTTCGTGCTGCCCGTTGGCACCGGCGCCGGTGCGTTCCTCTCGACGGCCAACTTCGTGACGCCGATCGCAGTGCCCGCGACCGCCGACGTGTTCGTCGGCGTCGGCACGACGCTCGGCTGGACGAACCCGATCACCGACGGCCTTTCGATCTGGGCCACGTCGGGCGCAGTCAGCTCGGCCCTCCGCGACGAAGCCGGCTTCGGCGAGCCGACCACCTCGCCGGGCAACACCTTCTCGGGCCACTACCAGCCCGTCGCCAACACGCACAGCTTCATCGCGCAGCGTCAGTCGCACATCGAGCCGATCATCGCCACGCCGGCCGGTGTCTGCTCGTCCCTGCACAACGCCGACCCGGTGCACGCCAATGCGAACACGTCGCCTGGCACGACCTGCATGCACTCGGCCTTGTCGCCTGACTCGCAGAGCCCGCCGCGCACGGCCGGCCGCGCGGACGATGTCGGCATGACCTTCCGCCACACGGGCATGCCCGATGGCAGCCTCGCGATCTTCCTCGTCGACATTTCCCCCACCTTCGGCACGGAGTTCCCGCTGTCGTTGTTCCTGCCGGGTTCGGTCGGCGCGATGTGCGTCAACCAGGCCTCGGTCCAGTCGGTCGCCATCGGCTTCACGAGCGGCGGCTCGGCCAGCAACGTGATCACGTTTAGCCCAGCGACGCGCACGTACATCGCGGGCGTCCCGCTGATCCACCAGGTCGTCACGATCGACGCCCTGACGGGGACCGCCTACGCCGGCCCCTGCAGCAAGCAGACGCTCTGATCGGCTGACGTTCGGCGCGCGCGGCAACGCGCCGCCGAATCCCACTGCCGAATCACCACGGGCCCGCGGATCGATCGATCCGCGGGCCCGTGGTGTTTGGTGCGACCATCCCTGCCAGCGCCATCACTTCTTCGTCGGTCCGACCGTGCCCTCATCGGGCGCGCCTTCGATACCAGCCGGGGCCGCCGGATGCAGGCATAACGTCACCGCATCTTCGCGCCCGAGGTCACTGCGCCACTGCATCATCGTCGTCGTGTAGGTGCCGTCGGCGTGCACATACCAAGTGATCGTCGGGTCGAACTGCTTGCGAACGATCGGCGAGTACGGAGTGCTGCCCCACGCGATCTTGGCGGGATTCTTCACGCCATTCAGGGTCGGCACAAACGAGCCATCGGGCATCAAGAGACGCTCTTCGGCGGGGATCACGGCTTTGGCATCGACCTGGAACGCCGCCGTTACCGGTACTGGCCCCTTCTCGGTCGGCTTCACTGGTCTTGGGCTGGCCTCGGACACCTTGGGAGGCGCCAGGTCCGGCGTGCGGAAGGTCCACCATGCACCTCCACCAAGAAGGCCGGCGAGGATGAGGAAGGCGATCGGCTTCTGGTTGCCCATGAGTGCGGACAGTGTACCTCGCCGCAGCGCGGCGCAAGCCCGCGAACACGCACCGGGCGATGGAGAGGCCCTGGCCCCCTTGGGAACGGCGTTTCCAGCGGCCCGCACGAGCGAACCAATCCACCAGCGCCGTGGTCAACTCCCGGCACGGTCAACGCGGTGCCGTGGCGAGCAGCAACCAGGCGGGGTCGAGCGTGTACATGTCGTGCTCGAGTACGGGCGCTGGCAGCCCAGCGGTGAACACTGCGATGCGCCGCGGGGCGAACAGCGGCACCAGCGGCAGCAGTTCGTCGAGCCGCGCCTGGAGCCGCACGTAGTACGACGCGCGTTGCCCTTCGTCGGGCTCGGCGGCCATCTGCTGCACCAGCGCGGCAAGCTGCGGATCGACGCCCGCGGCGGCCGGACGGGACGCGTTGGCGATCGCGGCGGGCGCACGGAACCGGCTCACCACGGTCGTGAACGGGTCGTAGGGTACGCCGTGCGTCCGTTCGAAGCGCAGGTCCCAGTCGTCACCATCCGCACCCTTGGTGAGGACCTCGACCGGAATGCCGCGCCGCTGCAATTGCCCCACGACCGTGCGCACGAGCAGGTCGTCAGCGGCCCCCGGTTGCAATCGCAGCGGCGCGCCAAACGTCACCCCAGCCGGCGCGACCGCGACCTTGCCCTGCGGCCAGTCGACGATCGAAGGCGCTGCGAAGCCCGTGCTCGGATCACCAAAACCACTGGCCACCACGCGCACCAGTTCGGCGCGGTCGATCGCGGCAGCAATCGCCTGCCGGTACGGTAACGATTGCAACACCCCGCGATCCCAACGCAGGCCAAGGTGCCACATCGACGAACCGGGACCATCAACGACCGTAAACCGCGCATCGCGCCGCAAAGCCGCGGCACGGGTCGGATCGACTGGGACTTGCCAGCTGCTGAACACCGCATCGACCTCGCCGGCCAGCAGCGCATCCAAAGCGTCGCCTTCGGTACGCACGAGTTCGAGAGCGCGGCCCGCGGTTGCCCCCGCGCGCCGATACTGCAATACGCGGCCGCCCTCGCGCGCCTCGACAAACATGTAGGCCCCCGAGCCCATCGGCTTGCAGAAGTCCCCTTCGCGCGACAGCGCACCCGGGCCGCGCACGGCGGTCGGATTGATCGCGCATAGATCGGGCAACAACGCCCAGGGCTCGTCGAGCTCGATGCGCAGTTCGCGCGGTCCGTTTGCCCGCACCGAGACGATGTGCCGATTGCAGAGCAACCAGTCATGCTCGGGCAGGCCAACCCAACGACGGAAGTGCTCGGCAACGGCTTCCGCAGTCACCGGCGTGCCATCGTGGAAGGTTGCCCCCGCGCGCAACGTGAACAGGAACACCTTGCCACCGGCCTCGGTGCGCCACGCTGCAGCGAGCCCCGGCGCGATGCGTCCATCGGCAGAGCGCCGCACGAGGGTCTCGTAGACCAACGACTTGGTCTCGAAACCACCCTGGTAACGCAGCGGCGACAGTTCTTCGGCCGCGCGGTCCGAAAAGCGCGCCGCAAGCCGCAACGGCCGCTTGTTGGGGTCGGCGGGGCCAACACCCGCTGCCGGTTTCGGCACGGCGATGCCCGGCAGGCCATACCCCGGTTCGCGCGCCAACAGGATCACCGCACCATCAAAACCGGTCGCAATCAGCTCGTCCGTGCCGTTGCGGCCATCGAGTTCGCCAACCGCGAGCCAGTGTCCTTGCTGCGCCCCGGCAAACAGGTCTTCGGTGGCGAAGCTGCCATCGGCGTTGCGCGTGACCATCTGCACGACCTTGCCATACCCGTAGCAGGCGACCGCTTCGCGGCCATCGGCGTAGAACCTGCCCGCCGCGACGCCACGCAGCCCTTGTGCCGTCGCCAGCATTGGCGTTCTTGTCGCCGTTCCATCGGCCTCGATCTGCACCCGCAGCAACAGCCCGTCGTCGCGCGTCACGTAGACGACTCCGGGCACCGTCGGCGACACGGTGATGCGGCCAAGCCCACTGTCCTCGTGCAGCAGCACGCGGTGCGTGAGGCCCTGTTCCGACAACTGCATCGCCAGCAGGTCGCCCGAACGACTCACGCCGAGCACGCTCGGCACTGCCCCCGCGGCCCCGGGAACCACCACGATGTCGCGCACGCGGCCCGGCACCATGGCGACCTTCTGCCGCGAGAAACCATCCCCAGCCGGTTCGGGCGCCAACCGGTAGATCGCGCCCGTGATTGCAAACGCGAGCAGTTCGTCCCCGGGCGATGCTGGCAACAGGTCCGCGGCCAGCATCGCGTGGAACTCTTCGCCGCCGACGTGGCCGATCTCGCGGCTCTCGAGCGTGAATCGTGCAAACGGTTGGCTCCGGCGCACGATCTGGTGGATCGAACCGGCGCGGCCAGCGGCATAGAGCTCGGTAGAAGGCACCCGCGGATCGACGTCGGCGGGCCGCGTCGGCGCCAGCCAGAGACCATCCGGCGTGCACGAGTGCGCGGTCCAATTGCCGCTGTAGACCGACAGCACGAGGAAACGCCCCTTGTCGTCGGCGGCGATCACCTCATTCTGGCCGTAGTCGGGCACCACCTTGGCCACGTGGGCATACCAGACGCCCGCGTCGGCCTGATGGATCGTCTGCGCCGTCCAACCGGGAGCGGCCCCCGGCAGCGGCACAGCCGTCGTGGTCGTTGGAGCCTGCGCGATCGCGGCGCACGACAGCCAGGGAAGAAGAACGCCGAGCAATCGGTTCGTCACGAGGTAGGCTCCGTTCGGTCGATCGAGGCTCAGAGGATCGTCAACTCAACGCCCGGCGACGCCGCCAGCTGGTTGGTCGAGGACTCCGCGAAGAAGGCCTGAGCATACAGGCGCATGCCGACGAACGCGGTCTCGTTCGGCAGCGGCAACGGCAGCGTCGCGGTATCCACGAACGAGGCGAACACCGGCGCGGCGGTCGCAAAATCGAGGTGCGTGACGAGCCCAAACTGCGACGTCGGCGCCGTGCGGCCGAGGCTCACCGAGAGCAGCGACAGTGCCACCATCGGCGCCGTCGATTCCACCGTGAGCGAGAAGCTGCTGTTGCCGACGAGCGGCAAGCCACCCGCGTTGGGCGACAGGGCCCAGCGGTAGTCGACGGAGCCCGGCGTCGACGCGCCGAAACTCTCCGGGTTCGGGTTCACCGTGATGCCCGAGATCGTCTGCTGGTTTGGGCTGCTCAACACCACCGGCATGCCCACGGGCGACATCCAGAGCAACGAGCGGCTCGGCGTGCCAGCCGTCGCGGTCGCAAACAGGTAGTAACCCGTCGTCGGTTCGACGATGAGCGCGTTCATCGCCCCCGTATTGGTGGGGATCGCCGTCGTGAGGCCGCTCGTCGGGTCGTAGCGGTAGAGATTGTCGGGTCCGTTCAACGTCGTCACGAGCACGGTGCCATCGTGATCGAGAGCCACGTTCGACGCGCCAAACGGCAGCGCCGCCACCATCGTCGCGGTGCCACCCGTGATCGGCACGGACCACAAGTCGCCCGACGACGCGCTGATCCAGTTGCCGACGTAGACCGTCTGTCCATCCTTCGAGACGGTGAGGCCGTTGATGACGCCTGGGAACGAACTGAGGTTGCTGATCGGGATCGGCAGAACGCTGCCGCTGTTCGTGTCGACGATGCCAACACCTTCCCAGTTGTATTGCAGCGTCTGGAACTGCGCCAACGGCCCACCGGGCTGCAGGTCCGTCGCGGCCACGACGATGCGGCCGTCGGGCAGCAGCGCGCACTGTGGGATCTCACCGACGTTGACGCTGGTGCCGCACGAGAACAACTGGTCGAACACAACCACGTTGCCCTGCAACCGCATCACGTGCAGGTCGACACTGGTGCCCGCCGGGGAACGTTCGCCGGCGATGAGCATGCCGTCGCTGCTGCGGTAGACGATGCACGCCGAACCGCGGCGACCAAGCGGATCGTACGCGAGCGCCGGCGGCAGGCCCTGGACCTGGATCACCGGCTGCAGGCCATCGCGCGGGTGCGAGAAGTAGATGCCACACTGGCCCAACGTGAGGTTCGTGCTCATGAACGAACCCCACGCGATCCAACCATCAGGGACCTGGGCGGCGGCGGGCACGGCGAGCAGACACGCGGCAGTGGCGGCGAGAGACGAACGCAGGAACGAACGGGGCATGAGACCTCGGTGCGGGGAAAAGAGAGGAATGGCCGGCGCGATCCGCGCCGACGTCTGCCGTTGGCAACGAACATGCCACACGGCCACGAAATGGCACCTAGGCCGGCGAACTCCGCTGTTGCGCCCATTCGGGAACAACCGCGCGCGAAGTGTCATCACGAAGTGACAGCCCGCGAATGAGCGCGAGGACCACCGACCTCGGCGCAGCCACCGCTGCGTAACGCACTGTCACAGATATCGCACGCTCGCGCGGCGCCACCAGCCCACCCGCGCTTCTCCGCAGTTGTGGCACATCGATTGCTTCTGCCGAGCAACTCCTGTCGCGCACCGATCATGCACCGCAACCCTTCCGCCCCGGCGACGCCTCGCCACTCGACCATCCTGCTCGTCGAGGATGAACCCACGATCGCGATCACGCTGCGCGATGACCTCACGGACCACGGTTATCTGGTGACGAGCACCGGCGACGGCGCAGAAGCCCTGCAGCTGCTCAAGAGGCAACGATTCCACGCGGTGGTCACGGACCTCCGCCTGCCAGGTGCCGACGGCGTCGAGATCGTGTCCGCCGCGCGCCGCACTTCGCCGGGCACGCGCATTCTCGTCGTCACTGCCTTCGCCGCCAACCGCGCCGAGGCGCTGTACGCCGCTGGCGCGCGCGAAGTGCTGCACAAGCCGTTCGCCAACCAAGCTGTGCTCGCCTGGCTGGCCCAGGCCGCTTCGTGAACGAAGTTGCAACCCACCACCCCTATCTCCCGGACAATGCCATGAACAAGACCTTCGCGATCCTGCTGCTGTCGCTGCCGCTGCTCGCCCAGAGCCCGCTGCGCCTCACGCGCCACGCCACCTTGCCGCCGATCCACGCGGGCACCGCAATGGCCGTCGGGGACTTCGACAGTGATGGCGACCTCGACGTCGTGATCGGCAACGGCGCTCTGCCGAACCAACTGCTCGAGAACAACGGCTACGGCGGCTTTGTGGATGTCACCGCCGGCCGCCTGCCGAACGCTGGGACCAACGCCACCTCCAGCATCCACACAGCCGACATCGACGGCGATGGGGACCTCGACATCCTGGTCGGCAACGACGACGACCTGCCAAACCGTGTGCTGCGCAACAACGGCACGGGCGTGTTCACCGACGTGAGCCAGACGCACCTGCCGACCAATGCGGAGTCGACGCAGAACCAGATCGTTGCCGATCTCGACAATGACGGCGATGTCGATTGGTTCACGGTGGACCTGTCGGGTTGCCGCGTCTACGAGAACCTCGGCACGGGTGTCTTCGTCGCTGGTGGCGTCTGGCGCACGCAGAACGTGCCTGTGGGCCTCGGCGATGCTCGCCAGATGGCCCATGCAGCCGACGTCGATGGCGACTCCGACCTCGACATCCTGGTGCCCAACGTGCTCGGCATGCCGACCCTGCTCGAGAACCAAGGCGGCGCCTTCGGTCCATTCCCGACGCCGCTGCCGTTCGTGGTCGGTTCCTTCCTTTACAACAAGTTCGTGGACCTCGACGGCGATGGTGACCAGGACCTGCTGCTCGACCGCACGCGCGTGTTGCTGCAGAACCAGGGTAATGGCACGTTCGTCAACGTGACGGGAACTTCGTTTCCGGCCGTCCACGCGCAGACCACTGCGATCCTCGACGTCGATGGCGACGGGGATATCGACCTCGTGTCTCCCTCGGTCTACTGGCGCAACGACGGCACCGGGCACTTTTCGGGCACGGCGATCCCGGCGACGACGTTCCCGAGCCTGCTCGCTTTCTACGCCGCCGACTTTGACGGGGACGGCGACCAGGACGCACCGCCGCGCATGAACTTCGCACGGCAGGTCGACGCCCCAAGTCCGCCGGTGCTCGGCAGCCTCTACAGCGTCGACTTCCACTTCCGCACCGGGGCTCCCTCGGTCGTGATCGCGCTCGGCTCCCTCGGCGCCATGCAGGTGCCGATCCCACCCCTCGGCATCCTGCATCTCGAACAATCGACGATGGTGACGCTGTCCGCACAGCTGGCCACAACGAGCCCGCTGCGGCTCTCGTGGACGCTGCCGAACGTGCCCGCGTTTGCCGGCGTCACGCTCTACTACCAGGCTTATATCGAGGATCCGGTCGTCGGCGGGTACCTGACCAACGGCATCGCGGACGTCGTGCAATGAAGCGCGTCGCTGCTGCCCGGCCAGTGTCCACGCCCCGCTCCCACGTGCAAAGGACGCCCATGAACCTCCTCTCCCGCCTGCGCTCCCTGCCTCTGCTGCTCACCACCCTCGCGGCCGTAACATCGCTACCAGCCCAGACCCCCGCCACCACCACCACCACCGGCGAGCCGATCCGCGTCGGCATTCGGGCGCGCAACGGCGGCGCCGACCGCCTCACTTCGCTCCGGTACGTCGGCGGTTTCGAGACCAAGACGATGTTGCTCGAGACGCTCGTACGACGAGGCGTCGATGGCCGCATCGTACCAGGCCTCGCTGCGCGCTGGCAGATCCTGAACGATGGCCGCAGCTTCCGATTCGAACTTCGCCCCGAAGCGAAGTTCCACGATGGCACCAAGGTCACCGCCGAAGCCGTCGTCACGCACATGAAGCGCTGGGTCAACCTGCCCGAGCACAACTGGCTCCTTGGCAACCAACGCATCACTGGCGTCACCGTCGAGGACGAACGTACGTTCCGCGTCGACCTTGACCGCCCGTATGCGCTGCTCGAGGACCTGCTCGCAATCAACCCGTGTGCCGTCGTTGCGCCCTCGAGCAAGGACTGGGAAGGCGAGTTCATGCGGCCGATCGGCACCGGCCCGTTCCGCTTCGTTGGCGCGTTTGACGAGGGCAAACGCTGGCGCGTGCAGAAGCAGGATGGCGACGGGCCGCCCATCGACGTCACCTTCTACCCGCGCGGTCGGGAAACGACGCCGATCGACGACCTGGTGGCCGGGCGCATCGATGCGTTTGTGGGCGGCTGGGACGAAGACCTGCCCGCCGAACGACTCGACGCACTGCAGCAGCAGTCCGGCTTCTGTGTGCAGACCGCACCGGGCTCTTCGGTCGTCTACCTGTCGTTCCGACTCACCGAGGGACCGACAAAGGACCCAACGATCCGCGCCCGCATCGCGAACGCCATCGCCCGACCGGGCCTGATCGCCACTATCGAAGGTGGTCGGGCCGAACCGTGCACGACGTGGGCCGCGCCGACGGTGGCGTTCTGGCCACGCGGCCGGCAAGCGGTCCGGGACGTTCCTGCAGGGGCGACAGGGGCCACCGATACGACACCGCTGCCAACCCTGAAGATCGCCGCGGGCCGTGCCGAAGGACGGGCCCACCGCGCCGCCAGTGCCGTAGCGGAGCAATTGCGCGCGGCGGGGTTTGCCGTCGAGGTGCTGACCGCCCCAGCGATCGCCCCAGAATCGCCAAAGAACGTCGTCGATGCGAGCGGAGCGGTGACGCCGCTCACGACGGAGTCCGGCGAAGTGCGCGCCGCCGTCGGCCGCCGGATTCGCGCCCTCAGCGATGGCGCCGACGTGCGCGTCGAGATCACGCACGGCATGCCCTACTGCCCACACCAGTCCCTGGTCGCCCGCTTCGGCACGTCCACCGACGGCAAACTGCCGCGCGGCGGCACGGCGGAGTTGCAGGAACTCGTCGACCTCGCTGCCGCCGAACCGAGCGAGCAGGAACGACTGCCGATCTACGCGCGCGTCCAGGACTTACTCGACCGCGAGCATCTCATCGTGCCGCTCTACGTGCCGTGGCGCGTGGCCCTGCATCGCACCGAGATCGTCGGCATCAGCCTCTCGCCCGACGTCTACCACGCAGACCTCACCGGGCTGCGGCGCGACGGACAGTGATGCTCGCGAGGTTCTGCCTCAGCGACGATCCGCGCGCTGCAACCGCACCTCGCGCACCTGCAGCGGCAGTGCCGTGCCCGGTGCGATCGTGAGGACCACGTCTGTGGCCATCGCGTTCGGCAGGCAGAACGCCGCCCCCGACCGTTCGCAGGCCTGGCCATCCCTGCGCACGAGCCGCAGGTCGAGCCCTGCGATCGGCGGTTCGGCCACGAGCGTGTAGTCACCAGCCGGCAGCGTGAGGTCCTGCAGCCCGAACGTACCCGGCGCGCGGACCTCCGCGACAACAGAGCCGCGATCGGCCTGCAGCACCCCGACCACGGCTTCGGCTTGCCACCACTGCAGCATCGCCGCCGCCGCAACGAGGATCGGCTGCCGCGCCGCCGGATCCTGTGGCAGGCGATCCTGCTCGTAGAGGTGAAACGGCATCGGCTGGCGATGGCTGGCCAACAACCAGCCCGGCACGCGCCATTCTTCCCCTTCGCGGCGAACCCCGAGCTTGCCGTCGGTGCGCACCCGCAACGTGAGCTTGAGATCCTGATCGCCGAGGCCCACCACCGGCACGGGGCCGGTGCGGAACACAACGCAGCGGTAGTCGCGCACGAAGCGCGGATCGAGTTCGAGTTCCCAACCACCCGGCCAACGTGGCGAATGGTGGCCGGTGGGCGTGCCAAACAGCAACAGGTCGGGCGCGCGGTCGAGCACGTACTTCGGGTTGCCGCGCGAATGGGCCGGAAACACGTGATCGGGCCGCGGCGGCGGGGCTTTGGCAATGTGGCTGTCGCACAACCCGAGCATGTCGAGGCACGGCAGGCCACTGTAGAAGGGCACCGCCCCGGCGGGGTCGAGCGCGAGCAAGGGTTGTTGCGAGCCGAACGCGCGGCCGAGCCATTCGCCGACCGCGCGCCCCTGCCATTCCCACGCCGACACGGTCTGGTACGGATCCGCAGGATCGAGGCGCGCATCGAGGCGGGCCCAGCCGGCGCACCCGAGCGCCACCCCCCAGGCGAGCACGCCGCCATGACGCCAACGCGCCATCTGCTGCAGGCCGATGCCGACCAGCAACACGAGCGGGCCGAACGCACCTTCGAGGTAGCGACACAGCGGGTACCAGTCGCCGCCGATCATGGCGATGTAGCCAGTCCACGCCGAAAGTGCGAACAGGCACATGAGGCAGAGACCCCGCGTGCGCCTCGCAAACAAGCCAAGCAGCGCGCCCAGGGCCGCCGGCACGAGCAACGAACGCAGCACGTGCGCCGCGCTGTTGAGGTAGAGCAAGCCGACTTCGATCGTCTTTGGCGACGTGCCGAGCTTCGCGTGCGCGGTATTCGGCACCCATTCCCCGTAGTACGACAGCCGGAACGCCAGGTGCGCGGCCACCGCCACGACCATCGGCCCGACCAGCCAGAGCAGGCGCCGCCGCAACACGTTGGGAATCCCGGCCGGACCACGGCGCGCAAACACGGCCACGGCCATGGCCGCGGTACCGCCCCACAGCGGCCCTTCGGAACGGCACAACGCGAACAGACCAAACGCGAGCCCAGCGCTGCGGCACTGAGGCAACCAGTCGCGGCCGCGCGGATCGGCGAGCACTTCGCCCGTGCGCGCATAGCCGATCGTCAGCAACAACAGCGCGAGCGGCCCTTCGAGCCCACCGATTGCCCACAGAGCCACGGGGGCCAGCGCCGCGAGCACCAGCATGCAGGCGCGAGCGGCGCGGTGCGGGGCCTGCAGCAGCGGCGTGCGCGCCAACACGACAAAGGTCGCCGCGGTGAACGTGATCCCGAGCAACCGCACGATCGTCACCCAATCGAGCCCCAGCGGCCGCAGGCTGGCGCAGAGCAGGATCCACAGCAGGTTGGAATAGCCTTCGACGCGGTCGCCATCCTCCCAGGTGAGCCCCTTGCCTTCGAGCAGGCGCTCGGAGTAACGCAGCGCGATGAACGAATCATCGCAGATCCACGGCCAGAACTGGGCGATGCCGAGCGCCAGCACGCCCGCGGCGGCGAGCACGAGCAGGCAGGTGGGCAGGTCGAGGGATGCTCGGGGCGACGCGGGCTGGTCCATGCGAGGCGGAGACGATAGCGGCAACGGCAGCCTCGATGCCATCGAACCCGCGCAGGTAGCACGCAGCCCACGGGTAGCAGGCCTACCGACCGGACGCGGTTGCGCCGATACTACGGTCCTCGCCAAGGACCGGAATGAGCCTTTGCGGGGCAACCAGATTCTTCGTTCCCAGCATTCGCCATCGTGTGCATGGCACCTCGCTCTCGATTCATGACACCACTCCGCCATCGTCTTGCCGTTCTTGCTGCCGTTGCAATTGGCGTCGGCGGCCTTGCTGCACAAGATCAGCTCGTGCTGCAGGCCCTGAAGAAGATCGAATCCGTCGAAGCCGGCCTGAAAGGGCTTGCGCCGGGTGACATCCCTGCGGCCAACAGCCTGCTGGCCGATCTGAAGTGGGCCGAAAAGCGCCTCAACGCGGCCTACAAGAAGGACACCGAAGACTGGAAGGCGGCAGCCAAACGACTGGCCGATGCCGACAAGGCCGTCCGCAGCCAGGCCGCGGCCAAGAGCGCAGGCAGCCCTGCAGGTGCCAATCCCGAGGCCTTGAGTGGCGCCCAACAGGAGAAGCTGCAGCAACTCAGCAAGGAAGTGAACAACGGCCAGAACAACCTGCGGCTGCTCAACAAGACCTTCATGGGCGACGCCTTTCGCGTCGGGTCCACGACGAAGGAGATCGCGGGCCTGAAAACGCGCCTCGCCGAGTTCCCGAGCGAAAACGCCAACGTCAAGGTCGTCGCTGGCAACCTGGCGGCCTTTGAGCAGCTCTTCCTCTCATGGCAGGCGGAATACAAGGCGGATACGGAACGCGCCGTGGAACTGACGGCGAAGCTCGCTGCGCTGTCCACGAAGTATGCGGCCGATTCGGTGCCCGGCCCGATGCACTGGCCCTACGAGCAGGAGAAGCTCACGATCTGGGCATCTCGCACGCGCACGCTGCTTCTCGAACTGCCTGCCGACACGGCCTTCGTGGCCGCGGCAACGCAGAACTCCATCGTCGGCAAGCAGGCTGCGGACCTGCAGCATTGGCTCGGCACGACGATCCAGAACCGCTTGAACGAGCAAGTGCAACAGGTGCAACAGGCCTGCAATCAGGCGGTGGCAGATGCCTTGAACACCGCCAAGGTGCTGCGCGAGATCCAACCCGACGACCACCACGCGATCGTGAACCGGGTCCTCGCGGAGGGCGCCTTGGAACGCAGCATGAAGTCCCTGCAGGAGGGACTCGAAGCGGTCAGCCGGGCTGCCGCGCTGGACCAGGCGATGGCGTTCCCGAACGCGCCGGATCGAACCGCCCAGGGCAAGGAGATCGAGGCGACGATCGAAGTGCTGCGTTCGCTAGCCCGGTCAGCACTTGCCGAAGTGAGGCTGCCAAGACCGGTTTCGCTCGACGACAAGGAGATGGCAGAACTGACGAGAATCGCGCAGGAGACGCTGGCGAAGAAGAAGTATGGCGTCAACGAAATCGCACGATTGGTGGTGACCTCGAAGATCAGCCGCAAGGAGAAGCGTGAAGGCACGATTCGCGGCACCACCACGGGAGCTTCGATCACTTCCTATCACTACGTTTGGGATGAGTACCACGTGGTGACGGCGGAGAAGGTCGGCGACGAAGTCTGGGTCTACCACAACCTGCTGAAGTACTATCACTCGTCGGACACGGTCACGCCGCAGGACGAGTGGATCTTGAGCCAGCGTTTTCCATCGACGCAGATCCTGCCCGAGAACCTCTCGAAGTAGCGCCCCCGGGCGAGGTCGGGCGAGGTCTCGCCAAACAGAACGGCGACAAGCCGCCGCGCACCGACTATCGTCGCGATCGTGATCGACGTGCACGATGGTCCGCGCCTCGACGCGCTGCGCAGCCGCCTGCGGCTCGACCCGCATCGTCTAAAGCGCCTGCGGGTGCAACTGCTGAAGAACCACCGCGGCATCGAACGCGCGCTGGACGAGCTGCCGAGCGAGTTGCGCGCCGAGTTCGCGGCGCAGGTGCGCTTCCACCACCTCGAGCTCGTGCAACACCGGGACTCCGAGATCGACGGCGCGACGAAGCTGGTGTTCCGCACCGACGACGACCTCCGCATCGAGACGGTGATCCTGCGCGCGCGCACGGGCCGGACGGCGCTCTGCGTGTCGTCGCAGGTGGGCTGCGGCGTCGGCTGCGATTTCTGCGCCACGGGCCGACTCGGTGCCCGCCGCAACCTCACGCGCGGCGAAGTGCTCGATCAGGTCGTGCAGGCCAACACCCGCCTCGCCAGCGAAGGGCGCGCCGTGCGCAACCTCGTGTTCATGGGCATGGGTGAGCCTCTGCACAACGAAGCGGTGCTGCACGAGGCGCTCGAGTCCCTCACGCAGACGCACTGCTTCGATCTCGCACCTGCGCACATCTGCGTGTCCACCGTCGGCATCCCAGCCGCCATGGTGCGCCTTGCGCAGCGATTCCCGCGCGTGCGTCTGGCGCTGAGTCTGCACAGCGCGCGACAGGACGTGCGCAGCCGCCTGATCCCGCTCGCCAGGCACCACGACCTCGACGAACTGCGTTCTGCAGTCGCCGAAGTGACCCGCGTGCAAGGCCAGCCGATCATGCTCGAACACCTGCTACTCGACGGCCTGAACGACGGTGCAGAGGACCTCGAGGCGCTCGTCGCGTGGATCGGCGATCTGCCCGTGCACATCAA
This sequence comes from Planctomycetota bacterium, assembly GCA_020851075.1. Taxonomy (GTDB): domain Bacteria; phylum Planctomycetota; class UBA1135; order UBA1135; family UBA2386; genus JADZDL01. The sequence goes on from JADZDL010000411.1 coordinate 26,804, forward strand.
CCTGATCCCCTACAACCCGATCCCCGATGCGCCGCTGCTGAAGTCGACACCCAAACCCCGCCGCGAAGCGTTTGCCAACGAACTCAAATCGCGCGGCTTTCGCGTCACGCTGCGTTACAGCCTCGGTGCGGATGTCACCGCCGCGTGCGGGCAGTTGGTACGCGACGAAAACCGGCGCGAGGCGCGCAGGTAGCCAGGGCGTCGTTGCATGCGATCTTCCAGCGACCCGTAGTCGTCGCCGCCGGAAATCCGGGGCCAAACCTTCCCCCGGTGTGCCACTTGAATGCAGAGGAGCATTCGAGATGGCCCATGAACACGATTCCCTGTTTCGCAGCACGTTCCAGGACCCGGTCCAGGCCGGGGCTCTGTTGCGAACGCTACTGCCGCGCGATCTGGTAGAGGCCATCGATTGGTCGACACTGACGCTGATTCCCGGGTCGTTCGTCGACGAATCGCTGCGGCACAAACACACGGACCTGCTGTTCTCCGCAATGGCGGGCGGACAGAAGGTACTGATCTACGTAGTGCTGGAACACAAGTCGTTTGGCGACAGGTTCACGGCCCTGCAGGTGCTGCACTATGTCGTCTGCATCCACGAAACGTTCGTGCGGGAGCACCCCGATGCCACGCTTCTCCCCCCGGTGATCCCGATTGTCGTCCACCACGGCAAGCACGGCTGGAAGGCGCCGCGCTCCGTTCTCGGGCTAATCGACCTTGCCCAGTTCCCAGCCGCCGTTCGGCGGATCCTGGCACCGCTCCAGGCCAACCTGCGCTTCGTGCTCGACGACCTTGCGGTGACACCGGAGGCAACGATCCGGGCACGGCCCATGCCGCCGCAAGCAACACTGACGCTGCTGCTCCTGCAGTTCGTGCGGGAGAGCCTGGAAAGCGATCCCGTGGTGTTCGCCGAGCGCTGGCTCCCACTGTGGCGAGCCCTGTGGGCCGATCCGGCCTGCAGGTTCGGGCTGTTGTCGCTATTCTCCTACCTTGCCGCCCGACTCGAAGCGCCGCCCGAGCGCTTCAGGGTGGCCACCGCGCGCATCGACGAAGGCACCGAACTCATGGGCAAGACCATCGCACAACAGTGGCTCGACCAAGGCATGCAGAAGGGCTTGGTAAAGGGCAAAGCTGAAGGCCGCGCCGAACTGCTGCTCAGGCAGGCCCGCCTTCGCTTCGGCATCGTGCCGTCTGAGATTGAGCACACGATTCGCACAGCCGACATCGACACGCTGGACCGCTGGGCCGAACGCATCCTCACCGCTGCGAGTCTCGACGAACTGCTCGCGTGACCCTCGCAGGGTCCCTTCTCGCAGTGAAAACGTGGGACATCGTGACCCTGGCTGCGGACCTCGCTTTGGGCATGCTTGCGGTATCCCTGTCGCCACCCGGTCGACCCGGCGTCGCGTGAGGGATGTCCAGAACCCACTCCGAGGACCGACCCGATGCCTGTTGCCGCTGCACCCTCTCTCCGTTCGCTCACCTTCGCTCTCGCGTTCGCGCTGTGTACGGCACTGTCCGCTCAAGAGGGCCAAGGTGGCTCCGACGCAGGTCCTCTGGCCTCTGAAAAGTACAAGGACATCCAGGTGCTGAAGGACGTGCCGGCGAGCGAAATGGGCGTCGTGATGGAGTACTTCTCGGCCGCACTCGGCTTCACCTGCGCGAGTTGCCATGTGCACGATCCGGCAACGAACGAATATGCGTTTGAGAAGGACCACCGCATGAAGAAGGACACGCGCGACATGATCCGCCTCGTGCAGAGCGTCAACGGCGGCGATTATGGCGCGCGGATCAACTGCGGCACCTGCCACCAAGGCCACAGCAAGCCGCAGCAGATGCCGCTCGCCCAAATGATGACGCCGGAGCAGATCGCGGCGTTCACCGCGGCCAGCGCACCGACGAATCGCGGGGAAGGCGGTGAAGGCGCTGGTCAGCGCCGTGCCCAGGGTCCAGGCCAACGAGGTGGTGGCGAAGGGCCACGCCAGGGCCGCGGCGGCCAACCGGCGAAGCCGATCCTTGACCACTACCTGGCGGCGATCGGGGGCGATGCCGCGCTGGACAAGCTGGCCTCGAAGGTCTGGAAGGGCACCATGCGCGACCGCGCCGACCAGACGATGCCGTTCACGTGCGAGGCGGCCGGCGACCGCTTCCACAGCAAGGTCGAGAACCCGCAGGGTGCCCAGTCCTTTGGGTTCGACGGCGCGAAGGCGTGGTTCCAGTTCGGCAAGAACGTCTGGGACATCGACGGCTACCACGTGCAGATGAATCAGCGGCTCGACGACCGCCGCCTCGTGGCGGACTTCGAGAAACGCTGCACCAAGGTCGCGGGTGGCCAAGGACGGCTGCCGGCGAAGTCGCCCGGGGAACCTGCGGTTACCGTGAACATGGTCCGCGGCGAAGCCGGGCCGGGCCTGCAGGAACGGCTCTACTTCGACCCGACGTCAGGGCTTTTGCTGCGCCGCCAGATCATCCGCCGCACGCCGCTGAACGGCTCACTCGTGGAGACGGTGGACTTCAGCGACTACCGGGAAGTCTCGGGTGTGAAGGTCGCGCATTCGGTCCAGTACAACAACTGGGAGAGGCTCGATGCCTACACGGTCACCGAGGTACAGGTCGGGGTGCCCGTCGCGGATGCAGTGTTCGCGCGGCCGAAGGACTGAGCGCGTTCGGGTCCGAGTGAATCGCCGCGGGGCGATTCAGCGCTTCTCCGACAGCATGCCGAACATGGCCCCCTGCGGATCGCTGCAGTAGGCAATCCACTGGCCGGTCGGCACCTGATGCGGGGCCATGAGAATCTGCCCCCCCTTCGAGGTCACACGTTCGACCGCCGCGTCGATGCCGCCGACGTTGAAATAGAACGTCCAGAAGGGCACCGGCGTATCGGGCATGCGGTTCATGACGCCGCCCTCGGCCAGCGTGTCGGTGGTGAACAACCGGTACTGGCCCATGGCCCCCATGTCGATCGCATCGACCTGCTTCCAGCCGAACTGCGCGGCATACCACGCCATGGCCTGCTCGCCGTCGTTCGCATGCAGTTCGCGCCAACCCACCACGCCGGGCGTGCCATCCGGCACCTGCGGCAGCGGCTCGGTGCTGATCGGCTTCATGATGTAGAAGTGCGCGCCCTGCGCATCGGCGACCACCGCGAAGCGCCCAACGCCCGGCACGTCCTGCGGGCCCATCTGCAGCTTGCCGCCGGCCGCGGTAATGCGCGCGATCGCGGCCTCGGTGTCGGCGACGCCCAGATACATCATCCAGCACGGTCGCGCCCCCATGGCGCAGGCCTCGGCCGGAAGCGTCATCAGCCCTCCCACGTTGAAGGTACCGGCGTTCACGATGGTGTACTCGGGGCTCGTGTACTCGTTCTGCGCCAGCGTCCAGCCGAACACGTGCGCGTAGAACGGCAACGCGGCCTTATGGTCGCTGGTCATCAGTTCGTACCAGATGACAGGGGAGGTGGTGCGAGTCGTGCTCATCGGGACTTCTTCTTCCTCTTCTTCTTGCTCTTGGAGTGGGTGCGGGGAATCGGGAATAGCAGTTCGAAGTAGCGCCGCAGGTGGTCGATCGCGTCGGTGGCGACGCGCGCATCCCCGTGCGCCTTCGCCACCACGAACGCGCCTTGCAGCACGACCTGCGTGTGCAGCGCGAGGCTCTTGGGTGACCAATCGGCATCGGGGGCGTACCGCTTCTTGGCCGCGGTGATGTCGGCCACCAACGTGTCCGCGTGGCCACGGATGCTGCGGTCGCAGGCTTCGCGGATCTCGGGGACCGTGGTGTAGGTCTCCTGCGCCATGGTGCCCACGAGGCACGTCCATTCGGGCAACTCGCCGCGCACGAGCGAGCGGCGGAAGTCCAAGTAGGCGAGCAGCCGAGCGAGCGGATCGTCGAGCGTGTGGTACTTCGCAGCCAGGAACAACTCGCCCGTGATCTGCGACCAGTATTCGGCGGCCGCCACCGCCAGCGCTTCCTTGCTCTCGAAGTGGTGGAAGAAGCTGCCCTTCGAGAGCCCGGCTGCAGCACAGATTTCCTCGACGCGCGTCGCGGAATAACCCTTGGTGCGGATCACCTTGAGCGCGGCATCGAGCAGGCGGTTTCGGGAATCGGGAGCGAGGCGGAGCATGAGGGTCGAGCCTGATTATCGTGAACTCGCGAACATACCGACCGGTTGGTATGCTCGCAAGTCAGCCCTCAGGCATGGGCGCAAGCTGCGAGGCCGGCCCGTTGCGCGGCGTCGCCTAACGGCGCGCGAGCGAGACCTCGACCGGCACCGAGGCGGGCGCGTCGAACGTCGCAAAACCGTGGAAACCACCCGCGGTTTCGACCTCGATCGTGTAGCTGCCGGGCGCGAGATCGAGGCTTGAGCGGAGTGGCCCCATCATCTCGCGAAACAGCACGATCGCTCCGTCGCTGACCCGGCGTACGGTTTGCCGGCGCCAGCC
>JADZDL010000412.1 GCA_020851075.1 Planctomycetota bacterium
TCAGCACGCGGCACGCGCAACGGCGCCTCGCGGGCTGGCTGGCAATGGCCAGGATCACCGGCAAGAGCGCGCACTCGCTCAGGCACAGCTTCGCGACCGACCTGCTCGCCCGGACCGGCGACCTGCGGCTCGTCCAAGCCGCGCTGAACCACGCGTCGATCGTTTCAACTACGATCTACACGGCGGTGGACCGGGCGCGGCTACGGGCCGCTGTTGGGGCATCGCCGGATTGGCGGTAGCCTTTCGCCTACCGCTTGGCCCGAAACTCAAACGGGCACCAGAGCGGCTTCAAGGGCGGCACAGTGGCCTGCAAGAACTCCAAGATCGATCACAAGAAGCTCGCGGCCGACCTCCGATTGCTGGCTTCGAGGTTTGAGACCACGGCGAATGCCCTGCTCGTGGGGGCACCCAGTCGCCCTGCAATTGGCGACGCCCGCGACCACATGACCGAAGCGGGGCGGGCCTTGCTCAAGCTGGTCATCAGCGGATTCCTGGCACAACCATCCACCGTGCCGCCTTGGTTGAAGCTCTCGATTCGCAGCGGCAGCCGTCGGCCCAGGTTCGTCGGATCACGCATCCAAACCGAAATCGGCGTCGTCGAGGAGATCGATTACAAAGGGGCGACGCTCGCGGAGGTCCTGGGACGCAAGCTCAATGAAAGCGATGCAGTCCGCAAGTACGAGACGCACCGAGCCTCCGATCTCCGCCTTGGCAACGTGCGGCGCAGGCTCGTCTTCTTGGAGGCGGCCACCGGTTGGCTCGCGGACCGCTTCCACGTCAAGCCTCGTATTCATCCCTCCATGTGCAGCCTACTCGTGAGGGATGCAACCGGCAGGTCGCGAATCGGTCTGTGCTTCGATTGGCTGGATGAGGAAGACCCTGGGACGAGCAGTTTCTTCATGAGTGTCTGCCGCAACGGCTCCCGGATCTGCAGCGGCCTCGCTTCCATGCTGGAGGAGGCAGTGAGTCCCGTCGACCAGCCGCGAAGCTCATCCACACAACCGCCTGCGGGTGGGCAACCCGAGCTCGAAGAATACGTGCCACCAGCCGTCGACTGGGCCGCGGAGCGCGCGCAGCTCGTCGAGGAGGGCGACACCGAGGGCGCAATGCACCTCGACAATCTTCTCGCAAGTCCCCGGCGGTGCGAACACCCGATTGACGGGGTGGTCAAGGGGCACGAAGGCCAGCCCGACCGCAAAGTCGTCAGGCCGCCGCTGACCGACGAAGCGATCCTGGAGGCACTGCGCAACCGCAGGTGGCTGCAAGGGCAACGCGCCGAGCTGCGGAAGATCCTGGATGTAGACGCGACAACGCCTGCTGGAATTTGCGCAAGGTGGCGAGGCTTTGCTGCGTTGGCACCCAAGTTCGCACGCCACCTTGGTGGTCGCGAGGTGATCCACTTCGGCATGGTCGACGGGAAGTTCGGGCCCGTCAACGCAGCCCGCATGTACCCAGGCGCACCCGGCGAAGAAAAGGCGCCGGAACTGGCCTGGGCGGAGGCTTTCCGCGAATCAACGTCGTCACTCGTGACCCTGGTGCTCGATGCGAAGGTCGAAGACGTGCCTGTGCAGCGCCTGCTGCAGGGCCTTGACGAGGTCCTCGATGGCAAGGGCGTCGAACTCGGCCCAAACATTCGCGAAGTCGACGTGCTCGTCAGAGTCATCGCCGCGCGGGTCGATCACCCCCAAGCTGCCAACACCAATGGCAGCCAGGTAGTGAATCCGGATGCAAAGGAACTCCACCAAGGCAAGACCTCTGCCCATTCGGATCGTGGGGAGCCTACTGCGCAGGCTGACGACACTCTCGAGTTCGACAAGATCGAAAAAGCGGTCGTCCTGCTGATTCGCGACGGACAACAACCGCGCTCCATGCGAGAGTACGCCAAGGACGTGGGCCTGCATCACGCGACGCTGAGCCGAAACGAGAATTGGCGGAGGGCCTGGGAGGCATCGAAAGAGGCTGCCAAGGCGGACACCTCCAAGATGCCGCAAGGGAGCAAGGACAAGGACGGCAACATGGAAGCCTGGACCACGGAGGTCTGCGAAAACTGTCGCCAGCAGCCCATCGCCTGCACGCGGATAATCAGGGGTGGGGTGGTGCGGATGTGCGAACAGTGCGCCTCAAAGCACCCCCCGCGCACCAATCCACGCACCACTGGATAGCCCAAAACCCAGCAACCATGCGGGTTGCAGGGCTGGTGCGACGCACCAGTAGCGCACCACTGGGTCCGATCAAATATGACGGACCCACGGATCGACTGGCTCGACGACCTAGCTCGCAAGTCTCCAACCGCCCTTTCGATGGCACTCGAACGGGCGATAGCAACTGGAGATCGGCACCTTGAGCGAGCAGTCCTCGCCGCCCTGAGCAAGCTTGGGATCGTCGTTGTGGACAGGGAAACGCTGGCTGACACCCTCGCAGCCGCGAAGGCGAGGAAGGCCCGATGACCCCATTGCCACAGGGCCGCATGTGCTCGTTGGGTCGCGGTCGTCGCTCGACCACGGCGGTCCGTCGAGAGATCGCCGATGCCCAAGTCCTGCCGACGGTGCTCGGTGACCATCGAGGCCACGACGCATGGTGGAGCCCGCACGTCTGGGTCGCAGACCGGCGCAAGCTCGCCAGCTGGCAAGCCTCCTGCGCAATCGTGGTCGACATCGACTACTACGGCGCAGAGGGGGTTCATGCCGCCCCGCCCGCGGACATCGCCGATGCCCCCATCGAGGCTGGACGGCGACTTGGTGCAACTGCTGCTCATCCAACACCACGCGGTGCCCGGCTGGTCTGGTTGCTGAACACCGCCAGCAACGATCACGAGCAATGGGATGAAGCCGCGACGGCTGTTTGCGACCGGCTCGACCCCCTGCTGGCCGATTCCTCGTTCAGGGTCGACCGAGCCGCATCGCTCGACCGCGCCCGCATCTTCTGGGGGCCGCAGGCGACGGTCGATCAGGTCGAACGAAACGCGAAGGTCCACCTACTCGGGGATGCGGTTGCCCTCGAAGACTTGCTGCCCGACCGGAGAGATGCGGGACACCACGAACTCCGGGCCGCGGTCGAGAGCTATCGGGCCGCCCACCCTATGGACCTGCCACGCAGCGCCGGCACCTGCCCAGCTTGTGGACACAACGGCTGCTTCGGGCAGCTCCAGACTGACCCGACTCGATGGTTCTGCTTCTCCGACCGGCACGAACATGACAGCGGCGGTGTCGGTGTGCGGGGCGCCCGGGGCTGGCATGGCGATGTCCTCGACCTGGATGCCAAGGCTGCCGGATGCTCACGCAGCGAAGTTCTGCGGCAACACGGCTACCTCGGCAACCCTCGCCGGGACACGTCCAACCCTTCTGTCGGCTCTGTCACCACCCCGCGGGGGGCATCTGCACTTTCGCGAGTGCCCACAACGCGACCAGACCACCCTTCTGTCGGTTCTGTCAGTGGGGTGGGAGGGGGCACGCCGACTTTTCGCCCCCTTCAAGATCTGCCCCCTGAGTTGCTCCCCGTCCCAGAGTTCGACGTGGCCATGCTCCCCGTTCCGTTCCAAGCATGGGTGCAGGACATCGCCACCAGGATTCAGTGCCCACCCGACTTCCCCGCGGTTGCTGCGATGATCACCTACTCGTCGCTGATCGGTAGACGCATCGGAATCCGCCCGAAGCAGCACGACGACTGGCTGGTGGTTCCCAATCTATGGGGCGGACCAGTCGGACGCCCGGGAGTCATGAAGACGCCTGGGCTGCAGGAGCCGATGTCATTCTTGCGTCGCATCGAAGGCGATGCAAAGAAGCGGTACGACACATCCACGAAGGACCACAAGGCGCAGCTACTCGTTGCGAAGGCCCGGGATCGCTCGACCAACAAGTCGATCGAGGCCGCGATCAAGAACGGCGAGGACCCGATGGAGATTGCCAGGGAAGCCGTTGCCGAAGAGGCGGCACCACCAGTCCGGGAGCGATTCGTCAGCAACGACGTGACGGTGGAGAAGCTCGGCGAGCTGTTGAGCGACAACCCCATGGGGATCCTGATCTTCCGGGACGAGCTGATCGGCTTGCTGAAGTCCTTGGACAAGGACGGCCAAGAGGGTGCGCGAGCGTTCTACCTGGAGGCGTGGAACGGGACGGGGGCCTTCACCTTCGACCGCATCGGTCGTGGCACCGTCGAGATCCCAGCCGCAATCTGCTCGATCCTCGGCGGCATTCAACCGGGGCCCCTGGCCGGCTACCTGAAGGCCGCGACACGATCTGGTGCTGGTGACGACGGGCTCGTGCAGCGGTTTCAGTTGCTGGTCTATCCAGACACACGGGCCGGGTGGAAGAACGTTGACCGTCTGCCTGAGACATCCGCCAGGGCCGCGGCCTGGGAGCCCTACGCGGCGGCGGTCCAGTTGGATGCCCTCAGCCGGGGAGCAACAATCGAAGGCGAAGGCGGAATCCCGTTCCTGAGATTCACGCCCGAGGCCCAGGAAGTGTTCGACACTTGGCGGGCCGGACTCGAAGCCTTGGTTCGGTCGGGAACCGAACACCCGGCCATTGAGGCCCACCTCTCGAAGTATCGCAGCCTCGTCCCCTCGCTTGCCGTCCTGATTCACCTCGCAGAAGGGCGCATCGGCCTGGTCTCTGTGGACGCCGTGCGAAAGGCCCTCGCCTGGACGAAGTACCTCGAGCCGCACGCTCGCAGGATCTACGGGCTGAGCCTTGGCAGTCACCTGGAGTGCCGAGCCATCGCCAAGCACATCCAGAGCGGGGACTTGGAAGACGGCTTCGACGCACGGCGGATCTACCGCGCCGGCTGGTCGAATCTCGACGACCCCACGGCAGTCGAGTGCGGCCTTGAGCAGTTGATCCAGCTTGGCTGGCTTGCCGAGGATGTCCGCCCAACGAAGGGACGCTCTGCAACGGTCTACCTCATCAACCCGCGAATCCGAGATACCCCCCAGGGAGGGACTGACAAAGCCGACAGAACCGCACA
>JADZDL010000413.1 GCA_020851075.1 Planctomycetota bacterium
CCAATGCGCGCCTGCTCGTGCGCGCAACGATCGATGCGGATGAGTTGACCAGCGATGCTGGCCTGGAGATCGGCTTCCGCGGCTGGTCGACGCGCTTACGCGTGTTGCCCGTCGACGTGTCGGTGCCTCCAGGGCTGCGCGTCGGGCTCGTGCGCGGTCCGGATGACACGATCGATCGCGCGTTGAATGATCTCGGCATCTCGTTTGTGGCGCTCGACCGCGACGCGCTCATGACGACGCGACTCGAGGACTTCACGACGGTGTTGCTCGACATCCGCGCGTTCTTCCATCGGCCCGAACTCGCCGAAGTGCGCGATCGCCTGCTGCAGTTTGTATCCGCGGGCGGGCGCGTGGTGTCGATGTACCACAAACCAGGTGAATGGAACGAGCGCGCTGGCCACCCGCTGCTGGCGCCGTTCCCGCTGACGGTGGGCAATGACCGGGTCACCGAAGAAGACTCGCCGGTGGTGATGTTGCAGCCGCAGCATCGTCTGTGGCAGCACCCGCACGGGATCACGGTCGCCGACTTCGAAGGCTGGGTGCAGGAGCGTGGCCTCAACTTCCCGAGCAAGTGGGACACCGCGTGGACACCGCTGCTCGAAATGAAGGACTCGAGTGACGAGAAGGCGAGCCAAGGTGCGCTGCTGCACACGCAGTATGGGCGCGGCGATTTCGTCTACTGCTCGCTGGCGCTCTATCGCCAACTGCGCGTCGGCAATGCCGGCGCGGCGCGATTGCTCGTCAATCTGCTCGCGAAGTGATCAGCGCTGCTGGTCGAGTTGGCGCTGTTGCTGCGTGACGATCTGCTTCAAGGTGGCCACTTCCTGTTCGAGCTGGCGCACCCGCAGCAGCATCTCTTCGGAGATGCTCAGCGCGGGCCGGCTCAGCTGGTCGATGCGAGCCGCGAGCGCGATGGCGTTGGCCACCTGATCGCGATAGCCGTGCAGCACGACAGTGCGCCGTTCGGAGGCGGAGGCGACGAGACAGCCGGGTCGCCAGCCGCCAAACGAGAGTGTATTGCGCAGGAGGTTTACAAACTGCTGCGCGTCCGCGTTCTGCAGTTCGATGGTCGTGAAGACGATCTCGCGCAATTGGGGGCGGCGCAGGATCTCTTCCGTGGTGCGCCACGGTGTGGAGGCAAATACCGTGGCGCCAGGCTGGTTCTGTTCGAGCAGGACGATCTGGTAGACGCCGCGCGCTTCGTCGAGAGGCAGCACCGCAAAGTCGCGGCTCGCGAGCAACGCGTAGAGCATCTCCTCGGCGCCGAGTGCGTCGAGGGCGAGCGGGCGCTGCAGGCCGAATCCCTTCGCGCGCAGCACGGCGTTTGGGTCATAGAGGAAGTTGCGGCACAGATAGGTCGCCGTCGCATCGATGAGTTCGGACACCGTGAACTCACCAGCGGGCAGGACGAGGCCGTCCTTCGACGCGATCACGGCGCCGCGGGCGGCGGTGGCCGGCGAGACAATCTGCTGGGCTGGCAGGCTGGCGGCGGTGATGCCGACCAGGAGTGCAGGCAATGCCGCGAGGAATCGGCCCCGAAGGGGCAGCGCGGCGGGCACGGCGGTCCATCGACACATGGGGAGTCCTCCAGGGAGGCCCCTCCGACGGAGTCGACGGCAGATTCTTCCCCGGCCTGAACAATCGCGTCCCGGCTATGGTGCCCGCATGGCGCGTGCAGTCTGGATGGTGTTCGCGGTGTTGATGGCTGCTTGTCGGGCCGTTCCCAATCCGGCCCAGGACCCAGCGTTGCGCCTGCACGGCCACAACGACTACCTGCAGCCGGTGCCGTTGCACACAGCACTTGGGCTCGGACTTGGCAGCGTCGAAGCTGACATCTTCCTCGAAGGCGGCGAGCTGCGGGTCGGCCACGAGCGCTGGCAGCTGCGGCCAGGGCGAACGTTGGCGGCGATGTATCTTATTCCACTGCAAGAGTTTGCGGGGAAGAACGGGGGGCGCGTGCGGGCCGATGGGCAGTCCTTCGTGCTGCTGGTGGATATCAAGACCGAGGGGGCCAGGGTCTATGCGCAGTTGCGCTCGGAGCTCGCGGAACTGGCGCGGCATCCGGGTTTGCTCACGCGTTTCGTCGACGGCCGCATGGAGCCGGGGGCCATCACGGTCATCCTGTCGGGCGATCGGCCCCGCGCGCTGGTGGTTGCCGACCACGATCGCTGGTGCGCCCTCGACGGCCGGCTCGCGGACCTCGCCAGCAATCCGCCGGTGGCGCTGGTGCCCTGGATCAGCGACAGCTGGTCGCGCATCGGGGATTGGGACGGCAAGGACGACCTGCTGCCCGCGGAGCGCGAACGACTCGCCGCCGCCGTGCAGAAGGCGCACGAACAGGGCCGCGAGGTGCGCTTCTGGGGCGCGCCGGACCGCGCCGAAGCCTGGCGTGTGTTGTGGGACCTGGGCGTCGATCGCATTGGCACGGATCAGCCCAAGGCGGCGGTCCAGTGGCTGCGCGAGTTGGCCGCAAGGCCGTGACGCGAGGTCGCGGTCACTGCCAACGCGGCGGCAGCAGGCGCCGTTTGCCATCGGCGCTGCGCGGCACCGTGGCGGCGTCCGGGGTGGCGAAATCGCGATCCCATAGCTGGCAGGTCACTTCCTTGTGCTTCTGGTCGAGCCCTTCGCAGTAGTTGGTGTACTTGCAGCGGCGCACTTCGGCACCGCGGCCCTGCCGCATCTTCTCCCACCAATCCGGGTCGGCGAGGCTCTGACGGGCCGCCGCGATGAAGTCCGCATCGCCGCGCTGCAGGATCGCTTCGGCTTGTGCAAAGTCGCAGATGCCGCCGGCGGTGACGATCGGCGTGGTGTGTCCCGTGGCGCGAACGGCGCTGCGGATGGCCGCGGCGAGTGGCACGTTGCGACCGAAGGGGCCGACCGCGTCGCTCCGCACGGTTGGCATGCACTCGTGGCCGGAGGGGCCTGTGTAGGGGTACGCGGCCTCGCCGATGTTGGGCTGCTTCGCGTCGTCGAACTTGCCACCCTTGCTGACCGACAGGAAGTCGAAGCCGGCGCGTGCGAACGCTTGCGCATAGAGGCAGGCGTCCTCGATGCGACTGCCGTGTTCGATCACCTCATCGCCGAGAAAGCGCGCCCCGACGCAGAAACGGGGTTTGGTGCGCGCGCGCACGGCGGCGAAGACCTCGAGCGGCAGTCGCAGGCGGGCCTCTGGCGAACCACCATATCCATCGGTGCGCACGTTCGTGCGCGAGAGGAACGAGGCCATCGTATAGGCGTGCGCGTAGTGCAGTTCGACGCCATCAAAGCCGGCCGCTTCGGCGCGCGCCGCGGCGTCGGCGAACAGGACCGGCAGCACGCGCGGCAGTTCGCGAAGGTGCGGTTGGTCCAGGTCGTTCACTTCTTCGCGGAAGCCGAAGGCGAGGTCACGGAACTCGCGCGGCCGCAGCAGCGTGCGCAACGTCGCCTCGTCGCAGGCGGTGAGTTGTCGCCGCACGGAGTCGTCGTCGGCCGCGGCGGCAGCGCCAAATCGTTCGCGCACCGCGGTGCGGTGGTGGTCGTCGATTGGCAGGAACCGCGCGAGGAACTTCGCGGGTTCGGGCCGTCGGCGAATCGCGAGGAAGTCGAGGATCTGCAGCAGGACGCGCGTTTGGCCGCCGCTGCGCTCGCGCACCGTAGCGACCAGATCGCGCAATCCCGGCACAAACCGGTCGTGGCCGACGCGCAGTAGCGGCCCGCTTGGCACATCGCGAATGCCCGTCGCCTCGATGACGAGCACGCCGGGGCGACCGTCCGCAAAACGCCCGTACCAATCGAGCACGTGAGGCGTCACGAAGCCCTCGTCGCTCGCGCGCCAGGGCACCATCGCGGGCACCCAGGTGCGACTCGTTGCCGTGATCTGGCCAAGCGCTTGCGGCGTGAACAACAGCGAGCGCGCGGCAGCTTCGGCCGACGGCCACTGCGCGCTCGGCAGCGCGTGACGCACGATGGGCTGGTTCGGCGTCGGCGAAGCCATGGTCACTTGCCGCGTTGTTTGGGCGGCTCGCGGAAACCCTTCGGTGCGCGGCGCATCTGACCCTGCTGCTGCGGTGGGTGTTCGAGGCCGAGGATGTACCATTGCGTGTCGAAGGCCAACATGGTCATGCGCGTGCGATTCTGCAGGCGCAGCAGGTTGTCCTTGCTGGGCGCGTTGTTGGGGTCCTTCTTCAAGAACTTCGCGAGCACAGCCTGCGCCTCGTCGCTGCGTTCGTTCTTGTGCAGCATCCACGCGTACGTGTTGTGCAGCAGCGCGTGCTTCTTGTTGACGGCGGCGGCGATCTGCAGGATCTCGAAGGCGCGCTTCTGGTCGCCCTTCTTGTAGAGAATGCACGCGAGCATCAAGCGTGCGTCCGGCGCGCGCATCGAAGCGCCTTCGAGCAGTTCGATGGCGCGGGCCTGGTTGCCCGAGAAGTTGGCGAGCATGCCCATCTGCGCGAGCAGCTGGCCGCGCAACATCGGCACCCACTTGCTCATCGGCAGCATCGCTTCGAGGCTCTGCATGGCCGGCTCGAGCTGCTGGTCCTGCATCTGCTTCTGCACGCGGTTCAGCAGCGGCTGCAGTTGTTTGCCGAGGCGCCTCGCGAGCACGATCCAGGCGACCACAAACACCAGCATCGAGAAGAACAGCGCCCAGCCCCATCCCCACCAGCCGAGGGAGAAGCCGCCAAAGCCGAAGGCGAGGGCGAACGCACTGCAGAGATAGATCGAATACACGCGGTCAGGATCTCGGGGGAATGAAGGGCCGAAGAGATTACGGTCCCGGTCCCCGGATTGCCCGCGCGACTAGCTTTCGACCCAAGTACCGACGAAACGTCGGGCGACGTAATTAGTGAATTTCTGCGGGGCGAGCATGTTCAGCTCCCAGCCGTGCAGCGTGCCGGTGTCTTGCTGGACCGTCTCAGCGTAGTGGCGCAGATCGCTGATGGTCGTGCGGTCGTTGGTGTCGTAGATGGCGTCAACCGCCCATACCGTCGCCCCGGAATGCACCGACAGCAGCTGCGTGCGCATGCCCAGGTGCGGCGGCTGGTAGGCGCGCCACTGGGTGACGGTGCCGACCATCAAACCGTCGAGGTGGTAGCGGTTGCAGAGGCGGACCATTGCATCGGTCGACAGGCGGCCGTGGTGGATCGAGGCGTTGATGACCTCATTCTCCTGGGCCCCTTCGGGCAGCGGCACCACTTCGAAGCGGCGCAGCTTCTGCAGTTCGGAAATAAACGCGTCGCGCACCATCTGGCAGTTGGCCTGCACACCATCTTCCTGCAGGAACGGCAGCACCATGATGCGGCGCACGTTCGCGAGGTCGGCGGGCTCGGCCAGGTAGCAGTTGATCTGTTTCGGTTCCGGCGGGCGTTCCATCTGGCACCCAGCCAGGGCAAACGCGGCGACGAACGAAGCGAGCATGAGCGTGCGCATCAGTGACGTCCCGGCGGCGTCGCCGAGGCCTCCACGGGGTTGGCGGAAGAATCTGGCATCGACTGTTTGAGCGCGTCGATCTTGGCCAGCAGGTTGGCCTGCTCCAGTTTTGCCTTCTCGATGCGCAGCGTGAGGATCGTGGTCTCCTGTTCGCGCAGTTTCTGGTTCTTCAACTCAAACTGCGCTTCGATCTCGGCGCGGCGACGTTTCTCCTGCTCGAGGGACAGCCCATCGTTGTTGAGCTGGCGCTTCAGGTTGTCGCGCTCGGCTTTCGTCTTCTCGAGTTCGGTTCGCAACTCCGCCTCGACTCCCTTGAGGGTCTTGTACTGGCTGAGCAGCCGTTCCTCCTTGGGGCCCCAGTCCATCTCGGTATTGATGCCCGCCTGGGAAAGGCTGTTGTAGCCATCCAGGGGATCGGTGGCCTTCGGCGGATACAGCAGTTCGGCCGCCGACTTGCAGCTGACGAGCAGCAACAGGCAGAGGAGCAGCAGGAAGTGACGAGGACGGGTGGGGATCATCTCAGGCCTCGGTTGGGTAGACACACTCGACGATTGCAGAAGCGCCGCAGCCGCAGCGGATCTCAAACCCGGCGATGCGTTCGCCGTCGAGCAGTGGCACGACGGCGAGCGGGCCCTTCCCGGTTGCGGCATCGCCGCACTCGATGAGGGCCTGCTGGGGCACGATCCGCACGTCACTGCGGCGGATCACACCCTTCGAATGGCTGGGGTTGGTCATGGCTGCGGGGGGAGCGAAGGCGGCTACGCGACAACGTCGACGTGGCGCGCGTTCACTACCGGCTCCTTTCGGCTCGTGGCAGGGCGCGGCTGAAGTCGCGTTCCCATCGGCACATCCTCGCCGGCACCCTCGGCGGTGCCCTCCTGCTGGAGAGCCTTGCGGAACGCCTCCGCATTGCCCCGGTTACCGCCGGCGTTGCGTTCTTGCACGCGCGTGGTTCCGAGCACTCCTGGAAGGCTTCGAACCGTGTCCATGACTTACTCCTGCGCTTTGAGTTTGAGGCGCAGCCGTTCGATGGCGCGAGTCAGGATCTGGCTCACGCGCGACTCGGTCACGCCGAGGATCTCACCGATCTCCTTCAGATAGAGCTGTTCGTGGTAGTAGAGGACCACGACATGGCGATCGGTCTCCGGCAGTTCGGCGATCGCCTTGGTCATACGTTCGACGCTCTCGCGGTCATCCGCGTAAGTGCTGGGGTCGAGTGTCTCGTCCGAGGCGATCTGGCTCGACATGGCGCCGCCGCCGTCGTCCTCGCTGCCATACTGCTCGTCGAGCGAGAGGGTGCGCGAGGTGTGCAGGGCCTGCAGGTCCGAATCGAGTTCGGCCTCGGTGCTGCCGAGCACGGTGGCGAGTTCGGCCAACGTCGGTTCGCGATCAAGTTCGGCGTGCAGCACCGCACTCGCGCGGTCCATCTTGCGAAGGCGATCGCGGCGATTGCGCGGCACGGGATCGTGCTTGCGCACTTCGTCGAGAACGGCCCCGCGGATTGCCGTGTAGGCAAACGTCTTGAACGAGGCCCCGCGCGCCGGATCGTAGGTGGCGGCGGCGTGCATGAGCCCCATGACGCCGACGGAGAAGAAGTCGTCGCGGTCGAGCGATGCTGGCATCGTCACCGGCAAGCGGGCGACGACGTATCGCACGAGCGGCAGGTACTGTTCGACGAGCCGATCGCGTTCGATGGGCGTGCGCAGCAGTTTGGCGGTGCCACCGATCACTCGTCTTCCTCCTTGGCCTGTTCGGCAACCTGCCGAGCGGCTTCGTCGCGGGCCATGGCGGCCAGGATCACGTCGACTACGGGGGCGGCGAGCAGGTAGCCGACGACGATGGCAATCGCCGCGGCGGTTACGCTACGAAGCAGCGCCGTTCCCCCGTCCACTCCGCAGAGGGAGCCGACCAGGAAGGTCACTGCGAATGCGATGCTGGCGAAGTACGCCGTCGCAAGTCGTGTCAATTCTTGGCTGCCGTTGCCTGACTTCATGTCTCTTGCCGTGCCCGCTCATCGGCTTTGGACCGTGCGCGGGTTGAGCCAGAGTGCTGGAAGTCGCGGTGCGGTGGGGGTTTTGCCCTATCGCGGCAACGGCAGGTGGGCCGCGATCGCGCGCAGCTTGCCCAGCAGCACTTCATGGCCTGCGGCATTTGAGTGCGAGTCCATGAGCGAATTGCGGATCGGCCGTGCCAGTTCGTCAGAAGAGAAGCGAAACAGGAAATACGGGATCTGATTCTGCTCGCAGAACCCGGGCAGCGCGCGCAGGGCGGGCAGGGTGTGGTCGAGTAGGAAGAAGGGCACGTTGGCCTTCGCGCACAACGCCTTCATGTCGAGGACTGCACGTTGGCTGCGCGGCCAGCCGCGCGGGCCCTTGCCGAACAATTCGGGCACGTATTCGGTGCCCTTCGGCATCGTGCTCAGCATGCGCAGGGCAGGGTCGGATTGCAGGCGCAGCAACTTCGCGGTGGATGGCAGGATCGGTGCGCAGAGGTCTGCGGCGCGCGTCCAGAAGTCGCCTGGATCCGGCAGGGTTTCGCTGGGCGGCGAAACTTTGCCAAGCAATGCCGACTCGACAACGTCGCGCGTCGGCTCGATGTCGTTCACGACGTAGACGAGCAGAACCAGGTCCGGCTGCAGCGCAAGGCCTTCGTCGCGCAGCAGCGCCAGTTCCTGCGTCGAGTCATACATCGGGTGACCCGTGTTGATCACCTCAAAGCGCTGCTTGCCCGCCGCGTTGAGTTCGCTCTCCCAACGGCGCAGGAACGTCACCTCGTCGTTCACGCCGGTGCCGTAGGCGACCGAATCGCCGATCACGAGGATGCGGAACGTGCCTGCTGGCTTCGGCTTGCTGATCTCGGGGCCCCGATAGCCCAGGCTGTTGGTGCGCAGGCGGTAGCTGCCAAAGTCGATGTCGAGCGATGGCTTGTGGTGGTAGAGCATGCCATCGAGGTCCACGGACCCGAGGCGTGCCGCGGGCAAGCCGTCCCATGCGTAACGAAGGGCTTCCTGGCGATAGCGGTCGAACTCGACTTCGTGATTCTGGCCGATGGGATCCGCCAGTCGCAGGATCGCCTCGACGAGTGCGAGAACGAGGGCCAGACTCACCACCATGGCAATGGCGCCAAACAGGCGTCGCCGCCGTTTGCGCACCGATCGCGGGGAACTCTCTGGTGGCGACATCTTCGGGGCAGCCTGGAGTCGATGGACTGGTCCACCCTGGACGATACCAGCAGCTTGCTCCAGATTCTCGTCAGCCTTGGCGCAGACGAACGGGCTGCCGCGTCGCCTGGCCTGCGTTACCCTGGGCCGCACCCGTCTGGCTCGTCGCCCGCGACAGCGTGGGCAACCCCGCGAGCACCGCGGCGCAGAGGCCGCGCAGGTCTTCCAGGCCCGTGCCTTGACCAAATAGGGCCACTGGCCGCTGGTCGATTACGCCCAGTTCGACGCCAGCATCCTGGGCCACCCAGCCGCAGAGGCGCAGGTCGGTGGCCAGGAACTTCTTCACGACCGCGCTGAGCTTGCCGGCGGTGCGCATCGCTTCGTCGCGGCTGCGAACACGATTGACGACGAGTTGTGGCAGGGCCCGGCCGCGCAGGTGCAGGACCTTGCACAGCGCGTACGCATCGGTCAGCGAGGCTGCGTCGGCATTGGTGATGCCCAGCACGAGATCCGAGCGTTCTGCGACAGCGAGAGTCGCCGGGCCAATGCCTGCCCCCGTGTCGCAGACGACGATGTCGAAGTCCTTCGCGAGTTCGCCGAGGGCCGCCAGCGCATTCTGCAACAGGCGCGGATCGTTGCCGGCGAGCGTGGTGGAGCCCGAACGGCCGAGGATCACCTTGATGCCGCCGGGGCCGTCGAGCAGCGCTTCGCGTGGGGCGCAGCGTTCGTTCGCGAGGTCCTCGAGGTCGTGGCGCGCGCTCAGGCGCAGGTGCACGGCGATATTGCCGCAGCCTGGGTCGAAGTCGACGAGCAGCGTGCGGTAGCCAGCGCGCGCGAGCAACAGGGCCAGGTTGACCGCGAGCGTGGTCTTGCCGACACCACCCTTGGCGCCGGCCACGGCCACCCAGGGCGTGTGCTTCGGCGCCGGGCGCGGCAGGATGAGGCCCTTGGCCTGATGGTCGACGGCGAGGGTCATGCGGTGGCTCCAGCGACCTCGAGGTTGAACACCGCGCTGGCGATCTGCTCGGCGTCCGCCGTGACGATGTCGGCGGGCACTTCCTGGCCGAGGCACAGGTGCGACAGCGGCAGGCCGTGTTCGATCACCGTGGCGAGGGCTTCGCCGGGGGCCACTGTTTCGTCCCACTTCGTGAGGCAGACGGCGTCGAGGCCAAGTGGCTCGTAGGCGTCGAGAACGACCTTGCAGTCGCGGGCGCGCGTGCCGGCCGCGAGGCACAGCAGGGTGGCGCAGCCGCCGGCGCGCAGGTTGCCTTCGAGCAGCGGCATGGCCTCATGGTCGCGCGGGCTGCGGCCCGTGGTGTCGACGAAGATGCGGGCGCAATCGCTGTGGTGCGGCATCTGGCGCCGCAGATCGGTCGGCGTGAACGCCACCGAGAACGGCACGTCGAGCATGTCCGCAAACGCGCGCAGCTGTTCGACGGCGGCGATGCGGTAGGTGTCGAGTGTGATGATGGCGACCCGTTCGCCGCGACTGCGCGCGCGCGCGGCAAGTTTGGCGAGCGTGGTCGTCTTGCCGACGCCGGTTGGACCGACGAGCGCCAGCGTGCGGAACTTCGCGGCGTCGCGATCTTCGACTCGCAGCTCGGTGCGAACGAGTGCCGAGAGAACGCGCGCCGAGAGGGATGGCAGCGCGGGATCGCCGGGCCGTGACAAGTCGACCTTGGTGCCGAGCAGCGCGCGTTCGACGGCGCGCAGCACGTTGGTGGTCATGCCAAAGTCGGTCGCGACGTCCGCGAGCGGTTGGAAACCGCGCGTCCACTTCGACAAGAACGTGCTCGTGCCGGTCTGGTCGCGCTTGATCGGGGCGGCCTCGGGGCGCGCGGCCACGACGAGGTAACCGGTGCGCGTCGGACGGGTCTCCACGACGAGTGCGTCGGCGCCGCAGTCGGCGCGCACGTGCTCGAGCGCTTCGGCGAGAGTCTTGGCTTCGAATCGTTTCAGCAACATGGCAATGGTGTGGTTCTAGGTCAGCCGGCGACCGCGATGCGTTGGGTGGTCTCGACCTTCTTGGCGGGGGTCGTTTCCTGGTAGCTGAGAACTGCGGCGTTGGGAATCACGCCGGCGATGGCTTCGGCGAGGAAGGGACGCAGGTTGGCGCGGGTGACGAGCACGGGATCGCGACCGCTGCGCACCATCGCCGACAGCGCTTCGGCCGTGCGGTCGACGAAGCGTCCGAGGAAGCCGGCGGGCAGGTTGGCGACGCCGTCGTTGCCCGACAGGGCTTCGGCGAGATTGCGCTCGAGTTCGGGATCGAGGAACGCTGCGTGCAGCGTGCCAGCGACGTCCAGATGCGGCTCGAGGATCGTGCGCGCGAGGCGCGAACGCACCTGTTCGGTGAGTTGCCGCGGGTCCTTGGTCTCGATGCACGCATCGGCGAGCGCTTCGAGGATCGTCTGCAGATTGCGGATCGGCACACCTTCCTTGAGCAGGTTGCCGAGAATGCGCTGCACCTGGCCGAGCGACAGCTGGCCGGGAATGAGCTCTTCGACGACGGCTGGTGACACCTTCTTCAGGTTGTCGATGAGCGTCTTCACGTCGTCGCGTGACAGCAGCTCACCGGAGACCTTCTTCAGCACTTCGGTGACGTGCGTGATGAGCACCGACGCTGCGTCGATGACCGTGTAGCCGAGCAGTTCGGCGCGGTCCTTGTCGGCTTCGGGGATCCAGCGCGCCGGCAGGCCGAACGCGGGTTCGATGGTCTCGACGCCTTGGATTGCCTGCGCGGTGCCGCTCGGGTCCATGGCGAGGTAGTTGCCAGCGCGCAGCGAACCACGCGCAATCTCCTGGCCACCGAGCATGATGCGGTAGGCATTGGGATCGAGCTGCACGTTGTCGCGCACGCGGATCGGCGGCACAACGATGCCGAACGTCTGCGCAAACTGGCGGCGCAGCGAACGGATGTGGTCGAGCAGTCCACCGTGGCGGCCGGGTTCGACGAGGCCGATCAAGCGATAGCCGATCTCGATGCCGAGGCGGTCGATCGCCAGCAGGTCTTCGACGGGCTGGTTGTTCTCGCCGCCCTCGGGCTTCGTTTCTTCCGCTTCCTTCTTGGCGGC
>JADZDL010000414.1 GCA_020851075.1 Planctomycetota bacterium
CAGGTTCTAGCACGCAGAACCAGGGCCTGTCAAGCATGCCAGGCCTGCCCGCCTCGCGGGCGTCTTCGGCCGGGGCCCGCACACAGAGGCCCACGCACCACACGTCGGCAACTGGCCCTCTCCCCCGTTCAGCGACCCGCGACCGCCCCCTGCGCCACGAAGCGCAGCACGTAGCCGGCGTGCACGGTCACGGTCCGCGTGCCGCGGCTCCACGCCGCGCCACCATCGCCCGCGGCGAAGCGGATCGTGACTTGGGAGTGCCAGTCGAACCGCTTCACCGCCTGCTCGAGCTCGTTGAGCAACCCCAGTTGCGCCAGTTGCGAGAACAGCGGGTCGTCCGGGCACTCGACCCGCGCTTCCTTCGAAAGCTGCAAAGGCGGCATGAACAACGGCTGCAGCACGCGCCGCCAGCTGCGGTGCAGTTCGGCGCCGTAGTCGGTCGCCTTGCGCACGTCGCGCTCGGTCATGCCAACGAGCTCGGCGAGCCTGGCGTAGGCCTTCGCATCGACGGCGACCGCGAGCGCCGCGGTGCGGAACGCGCGGCGCGCATCGTTGTCATGCTCCCCGCTCACCGGCCAATCGGCGCGCGGCACTTCGGCGGCCTCGATCAGCCAGGACCGCACGCGGGCCTCGAGCACCGCCGGCGCGCGCTCGGGCATGTGGTGCAGCAGGAAGTGCGTTGCGAAGGCGTCGGCGAGTGTCTCCTCGTTGCCGAGCACGGGCAGATCAAACTCCCGCACCAGCGCGTGGCCGAGTTCGTGCAGCACGACGTGCAGTAGCACGTCCTTGGCAAACGGAGTCACGACGACGTCCGTCGGCACAACCGGCGCTTCGTCGGGAATCACGGGCGGCAGCGGCACCTGCCCCGGCACTGGCGCGTGGGTGCAGTTGCAGTGGCGAAACCGTTCCACCTCGGCCTGGAGCGCCGCCGGTTCGATCGCAAAGTGCCGGGCCACGGGGGCCAACATCTGCTCCCCCTGCTTGGCGCGCTTCACCTCCGCGTTGAGGAACGTGCGCACGTCGTGCTCAGGCTTGCCCAACCCGCGCACGAGAGCGTTCGAGAGCACGTCGCGCATCATGCCCGGCAAGGTGAGGTCGATATCGCAACGGACCACCGGAGCCGGAACCTGCTCGGTGGGCGTCTGCGCGAGCAGTGCAACCGCACTGCCGGGCGCCGCGAGAAGCAGCGTGACGAAGCAACACCACACGACACGACGCAGGTTCTCGACCATGACGCGACTCCAGTTGGAACGACCGACAGCGGGGACGCCCAGACAATCCCAACGCCGCGCGGACGCGTCAAGTCGCGCGGCGACCGGCGCGGCCGCGCGAGAGCCCACCAACGGCTACTGCACTTGGTCGCCAAACGCGTTGGTCAACGACAGCACGAGCCCCTGCTGCTCGACCACAACCCCCTGCCACAGCAAGGCTAGCCCGCTCATGCCGGGATCGTTCGGGATCGGCATGACGAACGAGGACTGGCCGTTGCTCGCGCTGGTGAGGCCAATGCCGAGCGACACCACCGTATTCACCTGCAACACCGTGTAACCGTAGTTCGGGAGCAGCTGGGCCGGCCCCGGGGGGAAGATGCTGACCGCGACCAGCACCGCGGTCGACGGACCGTAGCCGGGCTGCGAACTGAACGTGACGGTGTAGGGGTTGCCGAGGGTCGGGGCCGCCGCGGCGTAGCAGTGCCGATGCTGGTTCAACCAGACGACGTTCTGCGCGTTCCAGTTGCCAAACACGATATCGAGGTCACCATCGAGGTCGAGATCGGCAACATCGCCGCAGCTCGACGCCATCGTGGCCACAGGCACCGCGGTCGGATCCACGGCAAACACGCCCTGGCCGTTGTTGCGCAGGATGCGGGTCTGGCCGGCGACGTTGGCGCCGTTGATGAGGATGATGTCGAGATCACCATCGAGGTCGATGTCACCAAGTGACGAAGCGAACGTGAACTCGGTCAGCGCCGGCAGGTTGGTGGCAGTCGCGTCGGTGAACACGCCGAGACCATCGTTCAGCCACAGTTTGCTCGGCCGCGCATAAGCCTGCAGAAACACGTCGAGGTCGCCATCGAAGTCGAGGTCGCCGAGCTGGAAGTCGCCGCCGACATAAACCGCCGAAGGCAGGTTGGCGCTGGCGTTCGTAAACACGCCGGTGCCGTCGTTGAGCCACAGCACTGGCGGCACCGTGTTGGAGTTGATGCCAAACATCACATCGACGTGGCTGTCGCCATTGACGTCGCCGACCGCCATGCCCCAGGCGTTGACCGTTCCGGGCGGCGCGTTGGTGCTGCTCATGTCGGTGAAGAAGCCCAACCCGTCGTTCACGAGCACCTTCTCGCGCGCGATGATGTCGAGGTCGCCGTCGTGGTCGATGTCGACCATCTTGGCGCAATAGATGGTGCGGGTCATCGGCGGCAGTTGTGCAGCGCTGACGTCCGTGAAGTGGCCGGTGCCGTCGTTGGCGCACAGCCGGCTCGCCTGGCCTTGGCCGTTGCCAAAGAAGATGTCGAGATCGCCATCGTGGTCGATATCGCCGAGCGCCACCGCTCCGGTCCAGTCCACCACCTGGGGCAGGTGCGTGGCCGTCACGTCGACAAAACCGCCGAGCCCGTCGTTCAGGTAGAGCGTGTTCTGCACGCCGGGCACGGTGCCGCCCATGTTGGCGCAGACGATGTCGGGGAACAGGTCGCCGTTGACGTCGCCGACGGCGAGTTTGAACTCGGGGTTCAGATCCGTCGCCATCGCCGGGCGCGTGGGTGCGAAGAATTGCGCCTGCGCGGCAAGACTGCCGGCGGACAAGAGGGTGAGAACGAGCGCTGCGCTGCGGTGCATAGGGGTCCTGGGTGGTGCTGGCGGAGTGCGAGACGGCGCCATGGTAGCGTTCGGAGGGGCGGAGGTCGGTGTCCCAAGAACGTCGACTTCGCAGCGACGGCCCTCAAGGACCGGGAAGGCCACCGGCAGTCATCCACGGGCCGTTTGGGGGTCGTGCCGGCGCAGGAAGTCGCTATCCTCCCGCCCCGTGTCCGGCGAATCCAACTTGCCAACGCTTCCCAGGGACTTTGACAGCCTGCTGCGCGCAGGCCGTTATCGACAGGCATTTGCGGCGATAGCCCCCAACTTGGAACAGTTGGGTGCTGGGGCCCCGCTCGAGGTATTGCGCACGCTGCACCTGCTGTGCCTGCGGCTTGGCTTCGACGCGCGGCGACGGTGGCTCGGCCGGCGGATCCTGCAGCGGTGGCCCGACCGTCTGGCGGCGCGGGCAAACCACGTTCGGGATCTGCTGCGGCGGGGGTTCGTGCTGCAGGCCTGGGAACAGACCCGGCAACCGCAGCCCGCTGCGCTCGACCCGGCCGAGCAGGTCGACTGGTTGCTGGCGCAGGCGCGTGTCAGTTCGCAACTGCGCGACTTCGCCGCGGCCGAAGCGGGTTTCGCAGCCGCCGAAGCAGTGATGCCGGGTCACCTCGACATCGTGCGCGAACGGGCCTGGACGCGGCAGGACCAGGACGATCTCACCGGGGCGCTGGCCGTGCTCGAGGCGGCGCTCGAACAGTCGCCCGAGGAGGTGGATCTGCGGCTGCAGCGTTGCTGGCTGCGGCACGACCGCAACGATCCTGGCGTCGGCGAACTGTTGCGCGAAACGCGCGCGTTGGTCGAGTCGCCCGTGCTCGATGGCGTCCATGCCAACCACTGCCTGGAACACGGTGATCTGGCGACGGCGCGCAGCGTCTGGACGGCGCTGCTGGCCGAACCGCACCACGAGCGGCGGGTCCGGCTGACCTGGCGCTTCGCGTTGATGCGCACGTGCCGGGACCTTGGCGATGACGAGGCGGCGTTGGCGCTCATGCGAGACGCCGGCAGGTACGGCACCGAAGAGGTGGCGCGCTTGCAAGCGCATCTCGCCAACCCACAAGCCAGCCCAGAACGAACGCGAACGCGCGTGGTGCTGCCGGTGCCGTTCGTGCGGCAGGATCACCTGACGTGTTCGCCGGCGACGATGGCGTCGTTGCTGGCGACATTTGGCGTGCACGAGGACCAGCGCGAGATCGCCCGACAGATCACCGTGGACGGCACGGCGAGCCACGACGAGATGGTGTGGGCCGAAGCGCGCGGCCTCGTGGTGCGATGGTTTCAGTTCGATGCCGACATCGCGCGACAATTGCTGGACCGCGGTCTGCCGTTCGCGATCACGACCCGCTTCGAATCGAGCAGTCACCGGCAGGCGTTGGTCGGCTACGACCGCGTGCTGGATACCTTCATCCTGCGCGATCCAACCGGCAACTTCCGGCGCGAAGTGCCAACCGCGTGGTTGGAGCGCGTCGCGCGCCGCGGCGGCGAATGCGCGCTGTTGTTGCCGGCGGAGGTCGCGGCGCGGCACGAACTGCCAGCGCTGCCGTTGGAGCACGAGACGCTGCAGTGGATGCGCGCCAAGCTCGAATGGCGCGAGCGGCGCCCACAAGCGGCAGAAGCGCGGCTCGTGGCACTCGGCGAACTGCCGCCCGGACCACTGCGCCTCGACGTCGAACTGCGCCTCGCGCGGGAACGCGGCGATCGGCGCCGCGAGTTGGAGCTCTGGCGGACGAAGTGGGAAGAGGAGCCGGAGGATTCGTACTGGCGTTACCACCACATCGCCGAACTGATCGACCAGAATCGCTGGCAGGACGCGCGGCAGCTGCTGGAGTCCTGGGCCCCCGCCACGCGCTCGCCGTTCCTGTTGCAGATGCTGGCCGACCAGTGGCGTTTTGATGCGCGGCGGCGGGCGGACGCCGAATGGGTCGTGCGCCGTTCGCTGCGTTGGACCAGCCGCGAAGGACGGTCCTGGCACCGGCTGGCGCGCATCGTCGGCAGCGACCCGGCGCGGGCGGCAACCGCGGCCGAACTGACGCGGCTGGCGGCGGGCCTGCAACCTTTCGACGAGTGGCTGGCGGTCGAACACTACCGCCAGCTGCGCAACCTGGGGCGCGCCGAGGAGGGGCTCGGCTTCCTGCGCGATCGGCAGACGGTGCGGGGCGGCCGTTCGGGGCCGATGGCAATGACCTACGCCGAAGCGCTGGAAGAACAGCACCAGCCCGAGCCGGCCGTGGCGGTGCTGCGCGCGTCCCTCACGACGGACGACGACGCCGCGCAGGTGCGACTGCGCCTGTTCTCGGTGCTGCATCGATTGCATCGGCTCGATGAGGCTGCGGCCGTGCTCGCGGAGCCGGGCCTGCGGCCGATCGACGAAGCCTGGTGCCGGCACAAGCTCGCGGTGGCGCGCGGCGACCATGCGGCGGCGGCGCGGGCTCTGGACGACTGTCTCGCCGCCGATCCGTGGCATGAAGGCGCCCAGGCCTTGCGCCTGGACCACCTGCTCGAACACGACGGCCTGCCGGCGGCCCGCGCGGCGGCGGAGACGCTCGCCGCGGCGAGTGCCATGCCCCCCTTTCTGCTGGTGAAGGTCGCGGAGTTCCTCGAACGCATCGAGGCTCATGACGCCGCGGATGCGCTGCTGCGGCGTCTCGTCGCCGAGCATCCGCACGAACACTGGCTGGCCGGCCGTCTGTCGCGTCGCCTGTTGCATCGCGGTCGTTTCGACGAGGCGCGGCCGCTGCTGGCCGAGTTGCGGCAGTCGTCGCCCGATTCGAGCCCGCTGTGGTGCGATATCGGCCTGCTGTCGCACCACGACGGCGATCTTGACGCGGCCCGCGCGGCGGTGCGGCAAGCGTTTGTGCTGGAGCCCGCCAACAGCGCTTCGGTGCGTCGACTGCTCGATTGGGCGCCAGACCCGGCAGTTGCCCAAACCGACCTGCGGTTCGTACTCGACACGCTGGTGCGGCGACCGGTGCCCCCGGACTTCGACGTGCTGGTCGGGCTGCTCGACGTACTGCCGATGCTGCCCGACGCCGAAGGCGCGGCGTTCTTCCACGCGCTGGCCTCTGCGCATCCGCAGGAGATCGACCACCGCATGGCGCACATCGAGTTCGTCGGCCGCAAGGACCCGGCGACCGCGGCACAGCTGGCGGCCACGCTCGCCGCGGAGCGACCGTGGCAATCCGGGCATCCGCTGCGGCACGCGAAGTTCCTGCGCGAACTCGGCCGCCAGGACGAAGAATGCGCCGTGCTGGAGGCGTTGCTCCAGCGCGATCCGGGCTGCGCCCAGGCCTACGTCGAACTCGGCGAGTCCTTGGAGCAGCGCGGCCTGCACCAGCAGGCGCTGCAGGTCCTGGAGCGCGGTCGGCAACGGGTGCCGGGCTATTCGACCCTGCACGGCATGCTGGCCAACACCGCGTGGCGGCTCGGCGATCGGGAGCGGGCCCTGGCGGCGGTCGCGCGCGCCACTGAACTCGATGCGGACTACCGCTGGGCCTGGTTCTCGCGCTGCGAGTGGCTCATCGAACTCGATCGCCACGCCGAAGCCCTGGCCATCGCCGAACGCCTCGTCGCCGATCGGCCCCGCCAGGCCCTCGCCCACGAAGTGCACGCCGAGGTGCTGGAGGCGGTAGGCCAACACGACGAACGCGTCGAAGCCCTGCGGCGGGCACTGGCGCTGCAGCCGCGGCTCGGTTCGAGCCGGCTGCGCCTGTGTGATGCCCTGATCGACCTCAAACGCTTCGACGATGCGCGCAGCGTGATCGCCGAGGGCCAGCAACTGCTCGGCGACCGGCCGGAGCTGGCCCTGCGGTTGGCGACCATCGAACGTACGGCCGGCAATCACGAGGCGGCCCGCAAGATGCTGCGCGCAGCGTTGGATCGCCACCCCGATCATCGCGATGGCTGGGTGAGCCTGTTGTCGTGGTACGAGCAGGAGGGCCGCCACCACGACATCCTGCAGCTGGCGAAGAAACCACCAGCGGTCCTCGAGCGCGATGCCGTGCTGTTCGGGTATGCGGCTGATTCCGAATTGCACCTCGGCAATACAGCGGCCGGCGAGACGTGGTTGCGCCGCGCCCTCGAGCTCGCGCCCAGCTACAGCTGGGCGCGCCACAAACTCTGCGAACTGGCCCTCGACCGCCGCGCGCCACAGGAGGTCCTGGACCTGCTCGGCGACCACCAGGATCCCGATTCGCAGCCGTTCGCCAGCGCCGTGCTGATCGCCAAGGCGGCGGGCATGCGCGGCGATGTGGAATTGGCGGGCCGCGCGTTCGCCCGGCTCATGAAACAGCCGGATGCCAATTCCGCCGCCCTGGGCGATGTCGACAAGCTGCTGCGCAACAAGATGTCGAAGCAGCACAAAGCCCTGCTCGAACGCCTCGCCGCCAGCGCAGAACCCGGCGGTGTGGTGGTGCGCAACCTCGCGCGCGTACACGGACTGCGCGGCGAAGGCCCCGCCTTCTGGAGCCTCGTCGGCGACATCCACACAGCCCTCGGACCAGGCCCCGGCCTCGTCGCGGTCACCGAACTGTTCGCCAGCCTCTCCCACCACCTCGACGACAAGAAGCTCGCCGGTTGGGTGCGCGAGCACGTCGTCGGCCCAGTCGAGGACCGCGACACGATGGGCCGGCTCATGTACGTGCTCAACAACAAAGCTGGCGACGCCGAGAGCCTGCGTCTGTTTGGCGACCATTGGCGTCGCACCGATCTGCGCGGCTACATGATGGCGAACTTCGGCGATTCGATGCGGCGACTCGGCCGCTTCGACGAGATGGTCGCGGTCGCCGAGTTTGCGCTGAGTAGACTGCCGCACGACCATTCCATCTGGTGGCACCGGCGCAATCTCGCCGAAGCGGCCATGCGGCGCCGCGATTTCGCCGCGGTGCGCGAACTCTGTGTGATGCCAGTGCGCGACCATCCGGGCCAGCGGCTCGTGCTGCACCAGCTCGACCTCATCGCCGAACTGCGCTCCGCGCGGTGGTGGCGCCGCTTCGGCATCCTGCAGCGCCGACTCGACGAAGCGCTGCGGCGCTACGACGCCGCCCGCCTCGACAGCCCCGAATCGACGACGCCTTCGGACCTGCGTGGCCGGGAATTGTTCGCCGCGTGCCCGTGGCCCACCACGCTGCTGATGTGTCTCGGCAAGCCAGGGCTCGGGGTGCTGCGGTTGTTTGCGCCATAGGCGACAGGTCTTCACCTGCGACCCGCGCGCCCACCCATACCGACGTCCAGCCCAACCGACGGAATCGCCGATGGGATGGGCATGAAGTGCACTCACGAAACCGCGCCATGGCACCCCTGGGCACTGCACCTGCATCGCATCGTGCTCGGCACCGCACGCGCGCTTCCATTGCTGGGCCCATTGCTCGGCCCATTGCTCGGTCAGGCACAGTTCGCCGAACTCGGCAAGCGCGCTCTGCCGCCGGGCACGGACCTCACCTACACGATCGTGCACGGCGATCTCGACGGCGATGGCGACACCGATGTTGTGGTCGGGGCGCGCGATCGGTTGAGGCTCTATCGCAACGAAGGTGACGGCCGCTTCACCGACGCGACGGCGAGCACGCTGCCGGCCCTCTGGGATGCGACCGGCCTCGGCGTTGCGGATGTCGACGGCGACGGCGACCTCGACCTCGCGGTGGCTCACTTCGGCGGCAGGCTCCACTTGCTGCGCAACAGCGGCAACGGCAACTTCACCGACGCATCCGCGAACCTGCCGCAGTTCCTGTACCCGATCGGCACCGCGCTCGTCTTCGCCGATGTCGACGGCGATGGCGACGAGGATCTCGTCGTCGCCTGCCTCGGACTGAGCCTGCTGCTCGCCAACAACGGGGCGGGCGTGTTCACCGACGTGACGGCGGCGCAGTTGCCACCACTCTTCCACTCGGCCCGAGCCGTGGCGGCCGGCGACCTCGATGGTGATGGCGACGTGGACCTCGTGCTCGGCGGCGGTCCGTATCCGAGCTTGCCCCTGCCGCACTCGCCCACCATCGTGCTGCGCAACCTGGGCGGCGGCACCTTCCAGGACAGCTCGGCCACCAGCCTGCCCGCCAACAGCGGTGTCGCCACGGCGGTGGCGCTCGCCGACGTCGACGGGGACGGCGACCTCGACCTCGCCGTGGGTAAAGAAGGCCTGCCGCGGCAGCTCTACCGCAACCTGGGCAACGGCACGTTCCTCGATGTCAGCGCAACCAACCTGCCGGGCATCGGCGCTTTGGACTTCACGAACGCGCTCGTGTTTGGCGATGTCGACCGCGACGGCGACCTCGACCTTGTCTGCGGCAACGACGACCCGGTGCTCGGCGGCCGCCAGAACCGCCTGTTTACCAACGACGGCGCCGGTGCGTTCACCGATGCGACGGCCCTGCGCCTACCAATCGACAACGAACCGACCAAGGCCCTCGCCCTCGGCGACGTCGACGGCGATCTCGACCTCGACCTGCTGGTCGGTAACCGCTTTGGCAATCGCCTCGAACAGAACGACGGCGCGGGCAGGTTCTACGATGTGACGGCGAGCGATCTGCCAACCGCTGCCGGCTCCACGAGCGCCCTGGCCCTCGGCGACGTCGACGGCGATGGCGACCAGGACCTGATCCTTGCCGGCCGAAGCCGCCTGTTCCGCAACGACGGCACCGGCACGTTCGCCGATGCGACCGCGCAATTGCCACCGTTGCCCCAACCGAGCACGACGGTGGTACTCGGCGACGTGGATGGCGACGGCGATCTCGATGCGTTGTTCGGCAGCTTCGCCGGCCCCGACCACAACCGCCTGCTGCAGAACGACGGCACCGGCCTGTTCACGGACGTCACGGCGGGACGTCTGCCGACCAGCAGTGCCCAGACGAATGCGCTGGCGCTTGGCGACGTCGACGGTGATGGCGACCTCGACCTCCTGTGCGGCGACGGGAATGCGTTCGTCGGCGCGCAGAGCCGCCTCTACCGGAACGACGGCACGGGCACGTTCACCGATGACACCACTGGCCATCTGCCGACGGCCACCTTGGAGACGACCGCGCTCGAGCTGGTGGACATCGATGGCGACGGCGACCTCGACCTCGTGCTCACCAACGGCATCACCCGGGCCGACCAGAACCGTCTCTATCGAAACGACGGCACCGGCACGTTCACCGACGTGACCGCGACGACGTTGCCGCTCGCGAACACGTACACCGACGCAATCGCGGTCGGCGACGTCGACGGCGACGGCGATCGCGATCTCGTGCTGGCAGGGAGCCTCCCCTTCCAGACCCGGCTGCTCCGCCAGGATGGCGCCAGCGGCTTCACCGACGTGACGACCACGCAGCTGCCACCGATCCATGACTCGTCAGCATCGGTGACGCTCGTCGACGTCGACCTGGACGGGGACCTCGACCTAGTGTTCGGCGCGCTGGACCTCAACGGTGGCCACCTATGCGAGAACGATGGCTCGGGCACGTTCACCGACGTGACTGCGGCCCGCGGACCGGGCCTGAACTCGCCGGGGGTCGCTGTGGTCGGCGATGTCGATGCCGATCTAGATCCCGACCTGCTCATCGCCGGCGACAACCCGGCGCGGCTCTACCGCAACCTGCACCGCCAGATCGACGCGCCGTTCGTACTGCACGTCGGGCGCACGTGGCAGCTCGACGCGTTCCTCGGCAACCTGCCAGCAAACCAGGTTGCGGTCGTCCTACCGTTCTTCTCCACGACCCGGATACGGGTGCCATTGCCGCCGTACGGCACGCTCGGCATCGACCCGAACCAGATGGTGCCTCTGCCCCCGTTCCTCGTGATGCAACCCGCGGGCAGGAGCACGCTGCTGCTCACGATTCCCAACGTCCCGGCGTTGGCGGGACTCGTGATTTCTGTGCAGGCCCTCCTCGATTCGGCACCGCGCGGACTACACCTGAGCAATGTCCTCAGCGAAGTGCTCGTGCGCTGACGGCAATCTCCACGGCAATAGCGGGGATTGGCGCACACCTGGGAAGGCGACCCTGATCCACACGGGGATCGCCCACCCAACACAGCCCTTAGTTGCTGCTCTACCATATCTTACGGTTCCTCTCCAGGCGACCATTCGCGACCCGGGATTGCCCCAATCAGTCCGCCACCGACATGCCGCCCATTGACTAGTTGATTCCCCCAAGGCCGAACCGCCCAGTAGCCGATGTGCGGGACACCAGAGGAGGAAACCGCATGCAAGTGTGTCGCCTTATGTACCAGAGCAAGGCCGGCTGGTCAGAGGAGTTGCCCAAACTCGACTCGGCACAGACGTTGGTGCTCACGTTCGGAGGGCCGTCGTTACGCACCGACCCCAAGCCGTTTCTAGACCTGCAGCGCAGCTACCCCAATGCGGTGCACCTGGGTTGCTCGACGTCAGGCGAGATCCACGGCACGACGATCCGCGACGACAGCCTCGTGGTCGCCATCGTCGCGTTCGAACGCACTCGACTCGAAGCCGCCTTCGCCCACGTCAGCAATCCCGACGAGTCGTACGCGGCTGGCCGGCAGATCGCCGAACAACTGGCGCAACACGCCGACCTGCGCGCGGTCTTTGTGCTATCCGATGGCTTGCTGGTCAACGGCAGCATGCTGGTTCGCGGCTTCAACGACGTCTTGCCGCCGGGCGTGTTGGTCACTGGCGGACTGGCGGGTGACGGTAGTCGATTCGGTTCGACCTGGAACCTACTGCATGGCCACCCCGCATCCGGTCTGGTCGGTGCCGTCGGCTTCTGCGGCGATGCGATTCGCGTCGGCCACGGTAGCAAGCACGGCTGGGACATCTTCGGCCCAGAACGTCGCGTGACGCGCAGCGTCGGCAACGTGCTGTACGAACTCGACGGCCGACCGGCGCTGCAGCTCTACAAGGAATACCTCGGCGAACGCGCAACCGGTCTGCCCGCGACGGGTCTGCTGTTCCCGCTCGCGTTGCGCGCCAGGACCGCCGACGAGAAGCGCCTGGTGCGTACGATCCTGGCCGTCGACGAAGCGACCCAATCGATGACCTTCGCGGGCGACGTGCCCGAGGGGTCGTTCGTGCAGCTCATGCGCGCGAACTTCGATCGCCTCATCGAAGGCGCAGCTGACGCGGGTGCCGTTTCGAACACGCCGACGAATGGCCCCACGCTCGCGATCACCATCAGTTGCGTCGGTCGACGCCTGGTGCTCGGTGAGCGCACCGAGGAGGAAGTCGAGGCCGCATTGCACGCTCTGCCACCGGGCACCGAACAGGTCGGCTTCTACAGCTACGGCGAACTATCGCCGTACGCGAGTGGCGGCTGCGATCTCCACAACCAGACGATGACCATCACGACGCTCACCGAGGTCTGATCCGTGGCCGCAGGTAGAGACCAACTGCACCCGCTGCTGCGGCGCCAGTTGGCGAAGATCGGTATCACCGACTTCGCCGCGCCGGTCGCACCTGCCGTCGTGAACAGCCTCGTGGAACACATCTCGCGCGCCTACTACCAGGCGGACGAGGATCGTTACACCATCGAACGTTCGCTCGACATCTCCGGCCGGGAGATGCAGAGCCTCTACGCCGACCTGCAGGCCAAATCCGAGTCGCGGTTGGCGCAGGATGCGCGGCGGCTCCACGCGATCGTGAACGCAATCGGCGACGCGCTGTGCGTATTCGACGCCGAAGGCCGCGCTACGTTCACCAACGCGGCGGCGGTCAAACTGTGCGGCAGCACCGAGGAGATCCTGGCCGGATCCTGCCTGCTGGACCGACTCGCGTTCGGCTCGGGGCCGGAAGCCCAGGAAGAGATGCCTGGAACCACTGCCCTGCTCACCAGCCTCGCCCAGAAGGGGGAACTGCGCGTCGACAACGCGCACCTGCGGCGCGATGACGGCACGATGTTGCCGGTGTCGTTGGCACTCAACGCGATCCGCGAGGGCTCGGTGATGCAAGGGTCTGTGCTCGTAGCGCGCGATTGCACCGAGGCCCTGCGCAGTCACCAGGAGCTGAACGAGGCGCGCCAGAACGCCGAAGCCGCCAATCGCGCCAAGAGCGAATTCCTGGCGGTAATGAGCCACGAGATCAGGACGCCACTCAACGGTGTGCTCGGCATGCTGCAGCTCCTGCTCGGCACCGAGCTGCAGCCGCTGCAACGGGAGTATGCGGAGGCGGTACAGACTTCCGGCAACACCCTGCTCAAGATCCTGGGGGACATCCTCGATTTCTCGAAGATCGAGGCCGGCAAACTCGAACTCGAGAACATCGACTTCGACCTCGACCAGATCCTCGACGAAGTCATCGACCTCTACGCGGAGTCTGCAAGTGCTCGCGGCCTGCGCCTCGATTGCCACATCGATCCCACCGTTCCGCGGCTGCTGCGCGGCGACCCCGGCCGCATCCGGCAAGTGGTCATGAACCTCGTGTCCAACGCGCTGAAGTTCACCAAGGAAGGGGAAGTCGTCATCGCGGCGGAACGCGGCAGTAGCCCCGACAGCCTTGTGATCGAAGTGCGTGATTCGGGCCTTGGTATCGAACCGCGCGCGCTAGCCAAGCTGTTTGCGCCCTTCACGCAGGCAGATTCGTCGACCACACGCCGTTACGGTGGCACCGGCCTCGGTCTCGCGATCTGCCACAGCCTCGTTGCCGCGATGGGTGGAACGATGGGCGTGCGCAGTGCGGTCGGTGTCGGCAGCACATTCCGCGTCGAACTGCGCCTACCGGTCTGCGCCACAGACAGTCAGCCCCTGCCTGGACGGGGCAAGCGCGTGCTGTTGATGCCACACTGCGACACGGCCACGGCGTCGCTCGCCGCTCGCTTCGTGCGCCTTGGCGCCGAAGTGCTGCACGGCACCTCCCTATCGGCACCGGTGCCCGGGGGTCCAGTGACGCACGTCGTGTTGTCGGCGCATGGTGATGCAACCGCGCGACTCGCGGCGTTCGCACTGCAACGACTCGGCGCCAGCGTGTTGGTGACGGCGAATAGCCGGCAGGAGGTCAGCACGCTGCAGCCGTTGCTGCCCAACGGCGTGCGCGTCACGTGCCACCCGGCGCGAACGGGCGTGCTCGCCGAGTTCCTGGTCCAGGGCAGCTACGCCACCAGCGGAGCCGCGGGCCAGCTCCCGCGCGAATCCCTACCAGCTCGGCGCATCCTCGTCGTCGAAGACAACGCCATCAACCAGACCGTCGTGCGTCGCATGCTCGAGCAGCTTGGCCAGCAGGTCCATCTGGCCGGCAACGGCATCGAAGCGCTCGCGGCGCTGCAGCAATCGGCCTTCGACCTGGTGCTCATGGACTGCCAGATGCCGGAGATGGATGGATTCGAGGCCACCCGCCGCATTCGCGGAGCCGAAGCGTCGACGCGCCTGCCGATCATCGCACTCACCGCCAACTCGATGAAGGGCGACCGCGAGCGTTGCCTCCAAGCTGGCATGGACGACTACCTCGCGAAGCCGATCCGCATGACGGATCTGGCGTCGCTGCTGCAGCGTTGGCTCGAGACGACCGCCAACAAACCATGAACTCGGCCGAGGCGAAGAACCTCGGCGCGTCAGCAGCAGCGAAAGGAGCGAGCCCCCGAGGGGCGAGGATTGCCGCAGTCGTCGTTGCGTGGCCCCGTGTCGAGGCTCGTTGCAAGTAGGGGGCGATCCGCCCGATACCAAGGCGCACTCCCAGTTTGCCGGCTGGCGCCATTCAAGGTCGCAAGGAGAGGCCCCGATACCCTCGATGCCATGCTCCTTCCTCGTCCTTTCGGGCGGCACCCTGGCGCCGCAATGTCTGCCGCGGGGTTGTTTGCCCTGTTCACCCATGGTGGCCTGCGGGCTCAGTACGAGATCCCGTTCGATCCTGGTGTCTTCCAACTCGATCGCACCTTCCACCACGGGGGCCTCGACGGCGGCCATGCGCCTGCGGTGGCGTGGGCAGGTGCCCTGACAGGCTCGATTGCCATTGCCAGCGATACGACGCTGGTCGGCACGATCCAGATCGTCGACCGCAACGGAAACGGCGTCCAGAACTCGAGGGCCGTGGGCGTCCTGGGCAACTACTACTTCGATCTCGACGGTCGCGTGCTGTTCGACTTCTGGCCCGCGCAGCCCGGCGCGGACCAACATTGGTTCGGGAGTGATCCGGCCGGCACGGTGTTGCACCACACTCCCACGAGACCTGCGTCCACGCCGCTGCTGTGGATCGCGACGGCGGCCGCGAGCAACGCCAGCACCGCGCAACTCACCGGCAACTACACCGTGCGCAGCCTGCGCCTGCTACCGCAGGGAACGGCCTGGACCACGCGCGACGTCGAGGCGGTGCTATCCTGTGACGGTGCCGGCACCGGCACCCTGGTCGGAACCGAGCGCACCGTGACGCCGAACGGGGTCACGTCGCAGCAAACGCTGACCCTCGGCGTTCCGTACTCGATCGCCGCGGATGGGACGCTGGTGACCATTGGTGGTCGCGGTGCAGTCACCGAGGACGGGGAGATGTTCTATCTCGTGACCGAGGACGCGGCCCAGCAGGAGTTTGGACTCTGGCTCGGCGTGAAGCAGGGCCAGAGCTCCAACCTGCACGATCTCGCGGGCCGACTCAGCGTGTCGGGAAGCGCTTTTGACCTGCTGACGACGCCCGGCGAACCAAGCACGGCGGCGGCTTGCGGCGTGGTCGAAATGCAGGCCTTCGGCCCGTCGCTGGGCAGCGCGGTGATCTCGGGAACGCGCCTCGTGCGGGCCGGCGCGACGCTCCACGAACCGGCACCTCTGCACTCGGCGGCCGCGCTCGGCGCCGTGCGCAGCGGCCCGAGCGAAGTCACCCTCGCCGACGCCGAACTGCAGTGGACCCTCTCGTTCTCCGCGAACGGCCGCTACTGGGTCGGGCGTGAGCACGGCAATCCGGCGAGCCTCCTGTTCGGCGTGCGGCAGACGGCGCCGTGTGAGGTGGTCGGCCCGGCTTACGGCAACTTCGTGCCCGGGCTCGGTCTGCGCGGCTTTCCGCAGCTGGGCAACGACGCTTGGGGCCTGCGCGTGAACCACGGACGCGGCGGTGCCCCGGCGGTGCTCGCGTTCGCGGCGGCGGCCAGTGCGGGCTGGTTGCTGGTCGACCAGGTCCTGTGGGTCGATCCGGCGACCGCGCTGGCGACGGCCGGATTCGTGCTCGGTGGTGCGCCCGGCGTGCTGGATGTCGGTAGCGCCGAACATGCGGTGCCGGTTCCCAATGACCCTGGCTTCCTGGGCCTCAGCATGACCGTGCAGGCGCTCGTCTTCGAGCCGCAGCGCGCGACGGGCATAGCGATGAGCCGCGCGCTGCGGGTGCACATCGGGTCATGAAGCCGTGCGGAGCCGGTCGTGCCAGCGCGGCGTCAGTTGGCGCGCAGGATGCCGGCATTGCTGACCGCGCCAACCCCACTGGGCGCCGCGGCCTCGAGCACGAGCGCCTGCATCGCGACGACGAAGGTGCAGACGAACACCCGGACCAAGCCGCGCGCAGCCGCCGTCAACGATGGGGTTGGCATTGCGCCGATCCTATCCGCCCTCAGGAGTGCATGTCGCCTTCATGCAACCCCGCAACCTACACGGGTCACCGCGAACCCGGATACCCGAAGATCACCCGCGTCGGCAGCACACCCGCCGCATTGGCCCCGGGCGCGGCGACCAGGGCTTGCACCTCGAGCTGGTAACCGATCAGCAACGACAGTGCAGGCACCTGCACATACACGGGCCACGGGTACCCCTGCACAGGCGTCGCAAACACGAGGTCGGTAGCCGAACTCCAGAAGCAACCCGGAATACCAAACGTGTCGAGTGGCACCGAACCGAACGGCTGCAGGCCGATGCACACCCACATCCACGTCGGCAGCACGGGCAGGTAGCTCGTGTCGAGACGCCAGGTCTCGCCGATCCACGGCCGGTTGTCGTTCTCGCCAGTGCCGATCTGCGGCGGCGCCACCATCTGCGGGCAGCCGTAGTGGGCCACGTAGATCGCGCCGCCGTCGTTGGGTCCACCGAGCGTTGGCGTGCCATCGACAAACCACGATTCGCTGCCCAGGTTGGGGCTGTAGGCGTGTTGGTCGTAGTGCGCCATCGTGAACCCCGGTGACGACGGCACCTGCACCGTGTCGGTATCCGAAGTCCAGCAGCGCGCGATCGTCGCGATGACAATCGCACCCTGGCCGCCACCCCACGACACGAAGTCGACGATCGCCGCCGGGCTGGTCACAGCCGCACTGCGGAACATCGCGAGCGAGCCCGAGACACCGAGCACGGGCAGTGTTGGCAGGTAGATATCGGACGCCGTGTTGGTGCCGTTCGCGGCTACGTGCAGCAGGACGAACGCATCGACCGGGACCACGACGGACGGCATCGCATAGGTCCCCTGCGGTGTCACCAGCTGCCAACCCGTGAGATCGGCGGGCTGATTGCCGGTGTTGTGCATCTCGACCAGCTGAAACCCGGCATTGGTCCCCACCGGGTCGATCAGGATCTCGGTGAAGTCGAGTTGGGACTGGGCGCTGGCCTCGGCAGGAGCCAGGGCCAGAGCGGAGGAGAAGATCAGGACGGGGAGTAGTGCCTTCATGTGCCTCGTTCGCGCGCTAGCCGGTCCTTCGCAGGACTCGGGGACGATGGAAGTCGGCTGGAGATAGCGACCCGCGTTCCGTCGGCAACGCACGCGGGCTGGTGAATGTCGCCCGGGCCGATTGGGGGCGCAAACAAGCTTGGCGAGCTCCATCCTGCTGGGATGTCGAGAAGGTCTAGGACTGGTGCCTATCGCAGGCCTCCCAGAGCTCTAGACCGCGGCCCACTGGCAAGGACAATCGCTCGCAGTTGCGCTCGCGGCGCCACGGCCTCGCCACTTGCGTACACCACCGCGCTGCTCGATCCTCGCGGCATGGCCAGTTCCCTGATCGTTCCCGTAACCACGATCGACTCGATCGCACCGCACCCCGGTGCCGATCGGCTGGAGATCGCGCGCGTGCTCGGCTGGCAGGTCGTGGTGCCGAAGGGCCGC
>JADZDL010000415.1 GCA_020851075.1 Planctomycetota bacterium
AAGCCCGCCAAGGCGACGGACATCTGGATTCCCAAGGCCCGCCTCGAGTACCTGCCGTGGGCGCGCTACTGCGTCCGCCACCAGGAAGTCGAGGAACGCAATCGCGAGAGCGCGTGAGCTCGCAATTGACTCCGGTAGTTGGTGCTCCGGAGGCCGGAAACGCCGCTGGCCGGGCCGGGACGCCGCCGCCGAGTTTTGCCGGCAAGCTGGTCTTCTGGTTTCCCTGGCCCTTCCTCGTCGCGCTCGACCTCTGGAGCAAGGCTGTAGCGTTCGGCTTTCTCGAGCGGGAGTATGGCTTTGCGTTGGAGCACCAGCGCCATCACGAGGTCTTTGACCTCGGCTGGCTGCGCTTCAGCCTCGTGAGCTGGGGCAATCCCGGCACGATCTGGGGACTCTTCCCCGACGGCACCGTGCCGCTCATGGTGCTGCGCTGTGGCGCGATCTTCGGTCTGCTCTGGTTCGTGCGGCGAACGGCCAGCACCGCCCGCCTGCAGCTGGTCGTGCTCTCGCTCATCTTTGCGGGGGCGCTCGGCAACCTCTACGACAACTTCATGCGCGCCGACCGCACCGTGCGCGATTTCCTGCACTTCCAGGGCACCTGGCCCTGGCAGTGGGACTTCCCGGCGTTCAACGTCGCCGACTCCTGCATCACCGTCGGCGCGATCTCGTTGTTCCTGCTGCTTTGGCGAGAAGATCGCGCTGCGGGCAAGCCGGCGGTATCCTGATGGCCCTGCTCCCGCTGGAGCTTCCTGCCTAGAAACGTGCTGAAGACGTCCCTCGGAACCCTGCTGCTCGACAACCCGATTCTCAGCGCATCCGGCACGTTCGGTTCCGGCTGGGAAGGGCGCATGTTCTCGGATCTGGCGCAGGTCGGAGCCCTGGTCTCCAAGACCGTCACCGTGCATCCGCGCCCCGGCAACCCACCGCCGCGCATCTGGGAGACGGCGTCGGGCATGCTCAACTCGATCGGCCTCGAGAACAAAGGCGCCGACTACTTCCTCGCCGAATCGCTGCCGAAGATGCAGCAGCTGGCCAACGGTGGCCGCGGCCCGCGGATCATCATCAATATCGGCGGCGAGTCGATTGACGAGTTCGTGCAACTCGCCGAACGTTTTTCGGCCGCCGGCGTCGATGCCCTCGAAGTGA
Organism: Planctomycetota bacterium; assembly: GCA_020851075.1. GTDB lineage: Bacteria > Planctomycetota > UBA1135 > UBA1135 > UBA2386 > JADZDL01. The sequence goes on from JADZDL010000415.1 coordinate 1,147, forward strand.
ACCTGTCGTGTCCGAACGTGCAGGAGGGGCGGCTCTTGTTCTCCACCGAGCCGCGCCTCACAGAGCAGGCGCTGCGCGCCGTGAAGCGCGTTGCCACCGTGCCGGTCTTCGCCAAGCTGTCGCCAAACGTCACCGACATCACCGAGATCGCGCGCGCGGCCGAACAAGGCGGCGCCGACGGCATCACCGCGATCAACACCCTGATCGGCATGGCGATCGATTGGCGCAAGCAGCGCCCGATCCTCGGCCGCGGCATCGGCGGCCTGTCCGGGCCCGCGATCAAACCGGTGGCGCTGCGTATGGTCTACGAGTGCGCGCGCACGGTGAAGATCCCGATCCTCGGCGTCGGCGGCGTGCGTTCGGCCACGGACGTGCTTGATTTCGTCTGCGCGGGGGCCAGCGCCGTGCAGATCGGCACCGCGCAGTTCACCGATCCGGCGCTCATGGTGCGCCTCAAGGACGAGCTGCGCACGCTGCTCACCGAGGCGAGGATGACCATCGCCGAGCTGCGCGGCAGCGCGCATCGGCCCGCGGCCATACCCACGGCCAAACCCACGGCCGCCTGTGCGGTGGCCACGCCGGAGGTCAAGGGATGAGACTCGGCGCGCTGACGGCGGAGATGGTGCAGAAGGCGATCACGATCTACCAGGATCTCGCCTATGGCACCGGCGGCCGTCCCCGTCGCGCGATCGAACCACCCGCCGGAGGTGGGGTGGAATCTCTGCTCGCGATGTTCCAGAAGGAGCTCGTCGAGCCGGTCCCGGGTTTTCCGTGCCACCGCTACAGCCTGCGCCTCGGCAATCGGAACTACCCGTTCATGAAGCTCATGCTGCAGGAGCACCTGGTCGCCGGCGAGTTCTTCTTCGCCGTGGACACGCACGACCAGATGGAGATCAAGCCGGACTACCCCGACTACGAGCAGTGGGTGGCCGTGCAGCGCTTCAATCGCGAGATCAAGCAGAAGATCGAGGCGCAGTTCCAGACGGCTGGCCTCGATACCTGCGCCGTCGTGCGCAAACTCGTCACCGAGTCGTGTGGGGAGTCGCAGCAGCCCTGCCGCGGGCTCGTGCTCATCGTCGATGACGAAGAGGACCTCGCGGCCGCCGTCGAGGCGCTCTTGAACCGGCGTGGGTTCCGCACCTACCGGGTCACCGATGGTCGCGCCGCGGTCCTGGCCGCGCAGCAGTTGTTGCCGGACCTCGTGCTGCTCGACTACGAGTTGCCGGAGCTCGATGGCCTGCAGGTGCTCGCCAAACTGCGCGCCGAAGCTGCCACGAAGCAGATTCCCGTGCTGCTGAACAGTGCGGCGCGCGTCTCGCTCAGCGATATCAAGAAGGCCGACGGGTTCCTCGCGAAGCCGTTCCCCGAAGCCCTGCTCTACGAAATGGTCGACCGCGTGCTGCGCAAGCGGGAGGTGCCGAAGTGAACGGTCCTCGGCGGTCCATGTGGCGTTCGCCGTGCCTCGTGTGCGTTGGCGCCCTGTTTGTGCTCGTGTTGCTCGCGGCCATCGGCATGCCATGCCAGTCCTCGGGCTGGATGTCGTCGGGTTGGACGGCCGCAACCTGGAGCGTCCAACCTCGGCGCGCGCAAAGCCAAGTCGCCGGCAGTGAAGAGCAGCTGGCGCGGTCACAGCGGCGCCATTCCTTGCCGTCGGGTGCGGCCGAAGGTCCGCGGCAGGTCCTGGCGCGGCAACTGCCACGAAGTCTCCCGCGCACCCGCTCCGTAGCGGCGCGCGGTGTTCCCCCGCCGCGCGCGCCCTGCGCCTGAACGGCGGTGTGGCGGCCTTCTGGCCGCCTGGTGGTGGACCCAATGCCGCGACGCCGGGTCCGCTCGTTGGCTCCGCGTTTGCCCGTCGCCGGCGCCGCTCCTGCGCGCCGTTCCCGCATTCCAGAACTCATTCCCATTCGATTGTCATGAAGCTCGATTTCGGTGCAATTCCCCAGCGCATCGCCAAGGCCCTGCAAGGCCTGTTTGGCTCCGCCAACCAGCGTGCGCTCGCTCTCTTCCAACCCATGGTGAAGGCCGTGAACGGCCTCGCCGACTGGGCCGCAGGCCTCAACGCCGAACAGGTCAAAGCCGCCGTCGGCGAACTGCGCCAGCAGGTGCAGTCCGGGGCAAAGACCCTCGACGACGTGCTGCCGCAGATGTTCGCGCTCACGCGCGAAGCGGCGACGCGCACGCTCGGCCTGCGCCACTTCGATGTGCAGTTGATCGGCGGCGCCGTGCTGCACTCCGGCAGGATCGCCGAGATGTCGACCGGCGAAGGCAAGACGCTCGTCGCTACGCTCGCGGCGGCATTGAACGCGATCTCGGGCCAGGGTGTCTACGTGATCACGGTCAACGACTACCTCGCCAAGCGCGACCGCGACTGGATGGCGCCGGTGTTTGAGTATCTGGGGCTCACGGTGGGCGCGATCCAGTCGTCGATGCCGCCGCACCAGCGGCAGGCCGAGTACGCGTGCGACATCACCTACGGCACGAACAACGAATTCGGCTTCGACTACCTGCGCGACAACATGAAGTGGCGCGCCGAGGAGCAGGTCCAAAAGCGCCTCAACTACGCGATCGTCGACGAAGTCGACTCGATCCTCATCGACGAAGCGCGCACGCCGCTCATCATCTCGGGCGAAGGTGAAGGCACCACGGATCGGTTCCTCATGGCCGATCGCGTCGCTCGCCAGCTCAAGAAGGACGAGCACTTCGAGATCAAGCTCAAGGAGCATCAGTGCCTGCTCAATGAAGCGGGCATCGAACGCGCCGAGAAGCTCGTCGGCGTCGACAGCTTCTACAGCAACCCGGCCTACATGGAATGGCCGCACCTGCTCGAGACGGCGCTGCGCGCGCACCACATCTACGAGAAGGACAAGCACTACGTCATCGCGCAGAAGAAGGATGCGCAGGGCCAGGCCGAACCGCCCGAGATCGTCATCGTCGATGAGTTCACGGGTCGTCTGATGCCCGGCCGTCGCTGGAGCGATGGCCTGCACCAATCGGTCGAAGCCAAGGAAGGCCTGCCGCCGCGCGAGGAGAACCGCACGCTCGCGACGATCACGCTGCAGAACTACTTCCGCATGTTCAAGAAGCTCGGTGGCATGACGGGCACGGCGATGACCGAAGCCTCCGAGTTCTCGCGCATCTACAACCTCGACGTCGTGGCGATTCCGACCAATCGCCCGATGACGCGCAAGGACGCCAACGACCAGGTCTATCTCGATGGCGAGAGCAAGCTGCTCGCGATCGTCGAGGAGATCCGCGGCGAGTACGCGAAGGGGCGTCCGTGCCTCGTTGGCACGACTTCGATCTCGAAGTCCGAGTCAATCAGCGCGGCGTTGACCGCGGCGGGCATTCCGCACAACGTGCTCAACGCCAAGCAGCACGAGCGCGAGGCCGAGATCGTCATGCAGGCCGGCCGCAAGGGCATGGTCACCGTGGCGACGAACATGGCCGGTCGCGGCACCGACATCGTGCTCGGCGGCAAGGCCGAAGCGATGTGGCACAGCGAGATCGCCACGAAGGGACTTGCTGCCGATTCGCCCGAAGCACAGGCGCTGCTGCTGCAGCTGAAGGACCAGTGCAAGAAGGACCACGACGAGATCCTGGGCCTCGGTGGCCTCTACGTGATCGGCACCGAACGCCACGAAGCGCGCCGCATCGACAACCAGCTGCGCGGCCGCTGCGGTCGCCAGGGTGACCCGGGCCAGACCAAGTTCTTCCTGTCGTTCGACGACGACCTCATGCGCATCTTCGCCCGTGATTGGGTGAAGGTCATGATGGAGAAGATGGGCCTGAAGCCCGGTGAGGTCATCGATAGCCCGATGGTCACGCGCGGGCTCGCCAAGGCGCAGAAGAAGGTCGAGGCGCGCAACTTCGACATTCGCAAGCATCTGCTCGAGTACGACGAGGTCATGGACAAACAGCGCAAGTTTGTCTACGGCCAGCGCCAGGAGGCACTCGAGTACCAGGGCCTGCGCGAGAAGGTGCTCGGCATGTTCGAGGCCGTGCTCGAGCCGATCGTCGAGCGTTACTCGGGCGACAAGGACCAACCCGTCAACTACGAGGAGATCCGCAAGTGGCTCGTGCACCGCTGCGCCGAAGAGCTCGACCTCGCGGGCCTCGAGCAGGTTGGTCGCGAAGAGCTGTTCGACTGGATCATGGAGCGCGCCGAGAAGCTGCATGGGAGGCGCGCCGAGACCTACGGTGAGCACTGGGATGCGATCCAGCGCTTCCTCGTGATCGAGACCGTCGACAACAAGTGGAAGGACCACCTGTATGCGATGGAAGAACTCAAGACCGGCATCGGGCTGCGCGGCTACGCGCAGGTCGATCCGAAGAACGAGTACAAGAAGGAAGGCTTCGAGAAGTTCCTGCAGCTGAAGACCGAGATCGCCGAGCACGTGACGGGCTTCCTCTGGAAGCAGGAAGCGACCGATACGATCCGCGACATGCTGACGGGGCGTCTGCGCCGCGAAGCTCCGCAGCCGCCGCCTCCGCCGCAGATGCCGCGCACGCCGCAGGAACTGCAGGCGCTGTTTGAGCAGCTCGTCGCCGCCGGGCGCATTCCGCAGGAAGTGCTCGATCGCATGGCGCGCGGGGAGCGCTTCATGCTGCGGGCGACGCCGGAGGGCATCGTGCTGCAGCAGGCGCCGCCCGAAGGCCAACCTGGGGAACCGGCGCCCGGGGATGCGCCGGCACCGCAGGATGGGGCTCCGTCCACGAGCAGCGACCAGTCTGCCGGTGGCGATCCGTCGGCCAGCAGCGAAGCGGCGAGCGCACCCGCCGCGGTGGCTCCAACCGCATCGGCCCCAATCCCGTCGGCCCCGCCCGTGATGCCGCCGAGCGAACGCCGCCTCGCGCCCGCGATGCAGCCGCCGGCCCCGATGCGCAAGCCGACGCCGCCTCCCGCGGGTGGTGCGCCCTCGGCGGGTGGTGCGCCAAAGCCCGGGCGCAACGACGTGTGCCCGTGTGGTTCAGGCATCAAGTACAAGAAGTGCTGTGCCCCGGCCTTTGACTGATTCGCGGTCGAGTTCCCGGTGACCGAACCCGCACCAGAGCCAGCCGAGGCGCCCCGCCAGGCGTTGTTGCCCGTGCCGCGCAGTGGTCTGCGCGGCTGGTTGACGATGGGCATCTACCAGCCGGTGTTCCTGCTGGCGTTCCTCCTCTACAGCCCGGTGCTGCTGTGGCGCATCGCGTTCGATCGCCGCTACCGCAAGGGCCTGCGCGAACGAATGGGCTTCGTGCCGCGGCGCGCCAACGGCGGCGAGGTCGTCTGGATCCACGGCGTCTCGGTGGGGGAGGTCAAAGCGGCCAGCAACTTCATTGCGCAGTTGCGCCGCGCCCGCCCGGACCTCGAACTCATCGTTTCTTCGACGACGCCCAACGGCCACCAGGTCGCGCGCCAGGAGTACAAGGACCTGCCGGTGGTCTTCTACCCGCTCGATTTCGGGCGGTTCCCGGCGCGCGCGATCGAGCGCATCCGGCCGCGCTGCGTCCTACTCATGGAGCTCGAGATCTGGCCGAACTTCCTGCAGGCGGCGCGCAAGCGCGGCGTGCCGGTCGCCGTGATCAACGGTCGCATCAGCGAACGCACGTTCAAAGGTTACCGGCTGGCGCGCGGTCTGTTGCCGCAGCTCGACCTCATCAGCACCTACTGCGTGCAGGATCGCGCCTACCAGAAGCGCCTGCTCGACCTCGGCGTCGATCCGGCGCGCGTGTTCGTGACCGGCAACATGAAGTACGACAGCGTCGTCATGGGCACGCACGCGGACGCCGCGTTGTCGCTGCGGCCGTGGCTTGCCGCCGAGGGCGAACTCGTGATCGTGGCCGGCTCGACGCACGCCGACGAAGAACTCTGGGTGCTCGAAGCCGTGGCCGCGGCCGCCGCAGGGTTGCCCCAGCGCACCAGAACCGTGCTGGTGCCGCGCCATCCGGAGCGCGCCAATACGATCGAAGACCAACTGCGCGCGGTGGGGGCCGAGGTCGTGCGCTGGAGTCAGTGCAGCGAGTCCCTGCCGCCGCTCGCCCGTGGGGCCGTGGTGCTCGTCGATACGATCGGGCAGCTGCAGCGCTTCTACGCAGCCTGCGACATCGCGTTCGTCGGCGGCAGTCTGATCCCGCACGGTGGCCAGAACATGCTCGAGCCGGCCGCCCAGGGCCGCGCGACGGTGTTTGGGCCGCATACGACCAACTTCCGGCGCGACGTCGAACTGCTGCTCGCGGCCGACGCCGTCGAGCAGGTGGCAGACCGGGGGGCGCTGCAGGCGGCGTTGGCCAACCTGCTGCGCAATCCGGGCCGGCGCCAACAGCTCGGTGCCAACGCGCTGCGCGTGATCGCCGACAACCAGGGGGCCACGGCGCGCACGCTCGAACTGGTCGCCGGGCTGCTCGGGGAGACGATCGGTGGGTCCGCGGCGTCTGCGTGTTGACCGCCACCGCGGCGATCCGCTACCGTGCGCGCGATGAAGTGTCCGTGCACGAGCGGTGAAGACTATTCGGCCTGCTGCGAACCGATCATCCAACAGAAGAAGCCGGCGGCGACCGCCGAGCAGCTCATGCGTTCGCGCTACAGCGCCTACGCCCTGGGCCACGTCGATTGGATCATCGAGAGCCAGTCGCCCGATGGCCGCCAGTTCGTCGACCGCAACGCCACCGAGCAGTGGAGCAAGCGCGCGAAGTGGCACAAGCTGGAAGTCGTGTCCGTGCAGGATGGTGGGGTGGACGACGCCGAGGGTTTCGTCGACTTCAAGGCCTACTACACGATCGCCGGCGAGGACATCACGCACCACGAGGTCGCGAGCTTCCGCAAGGAAGACGGCGCCTGGTACTTCGTCGACGGCATCGAAGTAAAGCCGCGCCCGTTCAAGCACCTAGCACCGAAAATCGGGCCGAATGACCCGTGCACGTGCGGCAGCGGCAAGAAGTACAAGAAGTGCTGCGGGAAGCTGGTGTAAGGGCCTGATTGCCGGCATTCTGCCGGCATGAAGAAGACCCTCGCCGGATTCCTGCCCGTTCTCGCCCTCTCGTTCCTCGCCGCTTGCGGCGGTGCCGCGGACGCGGCCTCCAAGGCCGTTGGCACCTACGCACTCGACGTCGATGCGTTCATTGCTGGCGTTCCCGAGATGAAGGCGGTTCCCGCCGAGATGCTCGCGGAGATGAAGAAGAAGATTACGGGCTCCATCGAACTCAAGGCCGACATGACGGCGGCGTTCACGGTCGACATGGGCATGCCGATGGTGCCCAAGCAGAGCGCAACGGGTACGTGGAAGCTCGAAGGCACCACCCTGGAGATGATGACCAAAAAGGGCGAGACCAACGAGAAGAAGACCGCCAAGCTCGAGAACGGCACGATCACCGTCGAAGAAGAGAACGGTGGCAAGAAGATGACGATGGTCTTCAAGAAGAAGTGATCGCGTAGTCGCACTCGGGCGTTCTTCCAGACGCCTGCCAGTGCCCGAAGAAGACCGCGCGCAGCACCCGACGGGGGTGGCATTCGCGCGCCGGACGGCCACAATCGGGGTTCCCCTTAAAGGAACCCCGATGCGCTTCTCCTCCCTGCGTCTCCTTCCCCTCGTCCTGCTCGCTGCCTGCAGCGACCACCACCCGCTCGCCGGCGCCTGGAATCAGGAACTGCCGAACAACGCGCATGGCATGCACCTCGCGTTCGACACGAAGAGCGACAAGGTTGGCATCGGGCTCGCGCCGCGCGCCGATGGCACGCACGACCACATGGACGGCACCTACACCTGGGACGCCGCGACCAAGACCCTCACCGTGAAGGCGAAGCTCATGGGCGAAGGCAAGGCCGACACCTGGACCGGCAAGCTCGCGGACCACGAATTCGAGCTCAGTTCGGCGGACGGGAAACTGACCTTCCACCACGGGGATCACGCCCACGGCCACTAGGCGCCAATCGGCGGCGGTCGCTCGTTCTGCGTCGGCCCTCGCAATCTCGGCGCGGGGCCTTATCCTGGGCACTGTCCGACCCCGATCGTCATGACCAATACGCCGCACTCGGAAACCACGACCGACGGCATCCGCATCCATGCGGCGGCCCAGTTCCTGCCCGGTGAGTCGGAGCCGCAGAACAAGCGCTACGTCTTCGCCTACAAGATCACGATGACCAATGTGGATTCGGCCCCAGCCAAGCTGGTGTCGCGGCACTGGGTCATCGTCGACAGCGAAGGGCGGCGCGAAGAAGTGCGCGGCCGCGGCGTCGTCGGCGAGTATCCGAAGCTCGCGCCCGGTGAGAGCTACAGCTACGTGAGCTACAGCCCGATCGGCACCAAGTGGGGCACGATGGAGGGCAGCTACACGTTCGTGCGCGACGACGGCACCCGCTTCCAGGTTGCGATCGGTCGCTTCTTCCTGGTGCCGACCGCGCCGCCGCTCGTGCTCGAATCGCCGTCGCGCTGACTGGCCCACCAGTCGGCCAAAGGGCGATGGGCTGGAGTGGGCGATTGCTTGCCGGCCGGGCATCGCCAAGCTAGGTTCGTCGTGTGCCCACGATTCTGCTCGGTGAACCTTCGCTGCCGCTTTCGACCCTCGTTGCGCTGAGCCGCCCTGGCACCAGGATCGGCCTCGCCAAAGAGGTGCGCGCCAACGTGAAGCGCTGCCGCGCCGTGGTCGACAAGGCCGTCGAGAACGGCGCCACGATGTACGGTATCAACACGGGTTTTGGCAAACTCGCCGGGGTTCGCATTCCGGACGACCAGCTCGCGCAGTTGCAGAAGAACCTGTTGCTGAGCCACGCGACGGGCGTTGGCGTGCCGTTGCGCAAGGAGCAGAGCCAGCTCGCGTTTGCGCTGCGCATCCACAACCTCGCGCTCGGTTTCTCCGGCGTGCGCCTCGAACTGCTCGACCAGGCGATGGCGCTCTGGAACGCGGGCTACATCCCCGTGATTCCGCAGCAGGGTTCGGTCGGCGCCTCGGGCGACCTCGCACCGCTGAGCCACATGGCGTTGCCGCTGATCGGTTTTGGCGAAGTTCACGCGGGCGACACGGTGATCACGGGCGCCGAAGCGCTGCGGCGGCTGCGGCGCAAACCGCTCGAACTGTGCGAGAAGGAGGGTCTGGCGCTCATCAACGGCACGCAGATCATGACCGCGATCGGTTGCCTCGTGCTGCACGAAGCGATCACGCTCGCCAAAGCCGCCGACATCATCTGCGCGATGACCGTCGAAGCGCTGCGCGGCACCGAGAAGGCGTTCCAGGAGCGCCTGCACGCCGTGCGGCCGCACACGGGCCAGATGGCGACCGCGAGCAACCTGCGCGCGTTGCTGGAAGGCAGCAAGATCATGCCGAGCCACGCCAACTGTGGCCGCGTGCAGGATGCGTACTCGCTGCGTTGCGCGCCGCAGGTGCACGGCGCCAGCAAGGACGGCATTCGCTACGCGCTCGAAGTGCTCGTCACCGAAGCGAACTCCGTCACCGACAACCCGCTCGTCTTCCCGAACGGCGATGTCGTCAGCGGCGGCAACTTCCATGGCCAGCCCGTCAGCCAGGCGATGGACTTCCTGAAGATCGCCGTGAGCACGCTCGCCAACATCAGCGAACGCCGCATCGAGCAGATGGTGAACCCCGATATCTCCGGGTTGCCGCCGTTCCTCGCCAAGAACCCCGGTCTCGAGAGTGGGTTCATGATCCCGCAGGTGGTCGCCGCTTCGCTCGCGAGCGAAAACAAGGTGCTCGCGCATCCATCGAGCGTCGACACGATCCCGACATCGGCCAACCGCGAGGACCACGTCTCGATGGGCGTCACGGCGGCACGGCACGCCGACCAGGTGGTCGCCAACACGGCCAAGGTGCTCGGCATCGAACTGCTGTGTGCGGCGCAGGGCCTGGATCTCGGCGAACGGCTGCGCCCGGGCCTGGGCGTGCACGCTGCCTACAAGGCGCTACGGCGAAGGGTCGCCGGGCTCGACGGGGACCGTTTCCTCGCCCCCGACCTCGCCGCGGCGGAGCAGGTCGTGCGCGATGGTTCGCTCGTCGCGGCCGCGGAGAAACAGGTGGGCGCGCTGGCGGTCTGAAAGCTGGCGGCCTGCAGGCAGCCGATCGCCCAGGTCCGTTCCGTCACGTTCGCCGGGACCTTCCTGCCGCCGCTCGGCTTCTGCGGCGGCCAGACGCCGGCGCAGGATCGCGATCGCGGAGCTCCAACGCGAGGGGATCATGATGTGCTTCGATACGCGCGCCGGCGCTGGGGTGGCCCGAGACTTCGGGGCCTTTCGGTGCCCGCTTGCCACCGGCGCAGCCTTCGCGCGCGCGGTGCATGGTTCCTGCGCGCCGGAGCCTTCGAAGTGCTTGCAGGGCGGGACCACGCTCGCCACGCTACGCAGATGACCGCCTCCTACCGCGCCCCGCGTGGCCCCAAGCTCACGTGCGCCAACTGGCAGATCGAAGCCGCCTATCGCATGGTCCAGAACAACCTCGATGCCGAGGTTGCCGAGGATCCCGAACAGCTCATCGTCTACGGCGGTCTCGGCAAGGCGGCGCGCAATCCGGAGGCGCTGCAGAAGATCCTCGCGAGCCTGCGTCGCCTGCAGCCCGACGAGACGATGCTCGTGCAGTCGGGCAAATGCGTCGGCGTGTTCCGCACCCACGTCGATGCGCCGCGCGTTCTGCTCGCCAACAGCAACCTCGTCGGTGACTGGGCCAACTGGGATGAGTTCCGCCGGCTCGACAAGCTCGGGCTCATCATGTACGGCCAGATGACCGCGGGTTCGTGGATCTACATCGGCAGCCAGGGCATCGTGCAGGGCACCTACGAGACGTTTGTCGCTGCCGGCAAACGGCACTACGGCAGCGACCTGCGCGGCCGGCTCGTGGTCACCGCGGGGCTCGGCGGCATGGGTGGGGCCCAACCGCTCGCCGTCACGATGGCCGGTGGTGTCTGCCTCGCAGCGGATGTCGAACGTTGGCGCATCGAGAAGCGTCTGCAGACCAAATACCTCGATGAGCTCATCGAGGATCCGAAGCAGGCGCTCGCGGCGGCTTTGGCCAGGAAGGCCAAGGGCGAGCCGTGGTCGATCGGCGTGCCGTGCAACGCCACCGAGTTGTTGGCCGTGATCCGCGACAGCGGGTGCGTGCCCGACATGCTCACGGACCAGACCTCCGCGCACGACATGCTCGTCGGTTACGTGCCTGACGGCATGACCGTGCAGCAGGCCAACGAACTGCGGCAACGCGATGCCAAGGCCTACCTCGTCGAATCGCGACGCACGGTGGCCAAACACGTGTCGCTGATGCTCGACCTGCAGGAGCGCGGGGCGATCACGTTCGACTACGGCAACAACATCCGCACCGAAGCGCGCGACGCCGGCATCGCCGAGGCGTTCCGCATCAAGGGCTTCATTCCCGAGTACATCCGCCCACTGTTCTGCGAAGGCCGCGGCCCGTTCCGTTGGGTGGCGCTCAGCGGCGACGCCAAGGACATCGCGCGCACCGATGCGCTGGCGCTGCAGATGTTTGGCGACAACCCGGCGATCCGCACCTGGATCGAGAAGGCGCAGCGCCAGATTGCGTTCCAGGGGTTGCCGGCGCGCATCCTGTGGCTCGGCTACGGCGAGCGCGCGCGTTTTGGCCTCGCCGTGAACGAACTCGTCGCCAAGGGCGAACTGCTCGCCCCGATCGTATTCGGGCGCGACCACCTCGACTGCGGGTCGGTGGCTTCGCCGTATCGCGAGACCGAGGCGATGCTCGATGGCAGCGATGCGATTGCCGATTGGCCGCTGCTCAACGCGATGCTGAACGTCGCCTCGGGGGCCACCTGGGTATCGATCCACCACGGCGGTGGCGTGGGCATGGGCAAGTCGATCCACGCCGGCCAGGTCACGGTTGCGGATGGCTCCCCAGCGGCCGCTGCGCGCATCCAGCGCGTCTTTACGTGCGACCCTGGCATCGGGGTTGCCCGGCACGCGGACTCGGGCTACGGCAAGGCCCAGGCCTTTGCGGCCGAGCACGGGATCGACCTGGGGGGGTGAGCCCTGCGGGCCCAGGCTTCGCGCCGCCGCGAACCGCTCCACGGTGCCCGATTCGGTTGGTTGCAGACGGGCCGGGTTGGTATAGGAGTGGTTGGTCGAGGCCGGCACCACCGGCGAAGTCGCCATGGCAATGGCCTTCGCTGCTCTTCGCGGTCTTGGTTCCTGCTCCGCGTCTCGTTCCTGCACCCGATCCCTACCGTTCGAACAAGTCGTTGCCACAGTCGGTCCGAAAGAGATGGACCGGCCCACCTGCCGAACTGACGCGATGTTCCGCCGTAAGAAGCTCTCCGCCGAAGACCCCGCCACCGAAGGGGATCCCGAGGAAATGGTCGTGATCGTCGACCAGGCGGTAAATCCGTACCTCGCGCTCTTCCACGAGCCAGCCGGGTATCGCGCCGAGCAGATCCGGGCCCTGCGCAACCGGCTGGTCGCGCTCAATCCGGACGGGGAACCGAAGACGCTCGTGGTCACCTCGGCGGTGCGCGCCGAAGGCAAGACGGTTGCCGCCCTGAATCTCGCGATGGCATTTGCCGAACTCGAGCGTCAGCAGGTCGTCATCGTCGACGCCGACCTGCGCCGGCCGAGCTGCGAACGGTACCTCAACCTCAATCCCGAGCCGGGTCTGGCGGACGTGCTGCTGGGGCGGGTTCCGCTCGAACGCGCGCTGCGCCCCGCGGGTTTCCGGCGGCTCATGATGCTCGGTGCGGGCAGTCGCGTGACGAACCCGGCGGAAGTGCTCGGTGCTTCGCGCATCGACGAACTGTTCCAGCGGCTGAAAGAGCGTTTCCAATACGTCGTCATCGACACGCCGCCCGTGCTGCCGTCGACCGACGCGGGCGTACTTTCCGCGCGCGCCGACGGCACGCTGCTCGTCGTGCGCCTCGAGCACTCCCTGAAGAAGCAGTCGCGCGAAGCGCTGCGCGTGATCCAGGACATGGGCGGCAACGTGCTCGGTTCGTTCGTGAACGAACTGCGCGGCCAGGACCCCGAGAGTGACCAGCGGCTTGCCTACGAGCCGCGCGAGGCCGAGGAGGACTGAGTTGTCCGGCTTCAAGGAGACCCTGAAGGACGCGGTGCGGCAGATGTCGTTCCGCACTTCGCTGGAGAGCCTCAAGAAGAAGGGGGTCCAGCAGGTTTCCGTGCTCGGCATCGATCGCATCATCGCGCTCATCGAAGCCGCGGTGCACCGCAGCCTGCGCCAGCACTTCCACGGCATCGAGCGCGAGGCCGTTGCGGACGCGACGAAGACCGAGTTCCTGCGCATGCTGCGCAGCAATGAGGACCTGCAGCGGCAGAAGTCCGAAGTGGAGCGGCAGAAGGAGCGCGCCGAGGAGGAGATCGACGTCCTGCGGCGCGATCTCGCCAACCAGCAGCAGGAGCTCAACCTCAAGCTCGAACAGAGCGCCATGTCGGTGGCGAGTCGCTACCAGGGCGAAAACGCCGCGATCGCGAAGAAGGTCGCGGACGTGCTGCGCACCCTCAGCAGCAGCGAGAACCTCTCGGTCGCCGTCGCCGAAGAGAAGGTCATGGAGCTCGTGATGGACGTCGTGAGCAGCGAGCGCAAGGCCGCCGAAGAGGCGCGCGCCGCGCTCCGCGATCGCGAAGTCGAGACGTTGCAGCGCCGCATCGGCAAGCTCAACGAATCGCTCGGCCAGACCGAGCGCCGTTTGCAGGAAGTCGCCGCGATGAAGAGCATCGATGGTGGCATCAGTTCGATCTATCGAGACGTGCAGGGTGTGGCGGCTGATGACGCTCACCAGGGCAAGAAAAAGGAACTCATGGCCGAGATCTTCAAGGCCAACCTCAAGCTGCAGAGAAAGCCTGGGGCATAGCCGATCGGCCAACAGCAAGGACAATGACGATGAGCGATTCTCCCAAGAAGGATCATGGTGTGCTCTACATCGGGATGGACCTCGGTACCTCGCGTACCTCCGTCTCGGCGAGCAATGGTGTGCGAGAGACCGTGTATTCGGTCGTCGGCTACCCGAAGGACGTCGTCAGCATGAAGTTGCTGAAGAAGGACGTGCTGTTTGGCAAGGAGGCGATCGAGCGCCGCTTGTCGCTGAAGATGTTCAAGCCGCTCGAGAAGGGTGTGCTCAAGTACACGGGCGACGCGGCGATGGATGCGGAGGCCAAGCAGAACCTCAAGGCCGCCAGCGACCTCATCGGCGAGGCGATCCGGCTGGCCAAACCGCGCAAGGACGAACTCGTCTACTGCGTGATCGGTGCGCCCGCCGAAGCGTCGCTCAAGAATCGCGAGGCGATCATCGAAGCCGCGCGCGCCCACGTGGACTCCGTGATGCTGTGCAGCGAGCCGTTCTCGGTTGCCTACGGCCTCGAATGGCTCGAAGACGTGCTCGTCATCGATATCGGGGCCGGCACGACGGACTTGTGCCGCATGCACGGCACGATGCCCGAGGAGGCTGACCAGGTCATGTTCGAGATCGCCGGCGATGCCGTGGATGCCGAGCTGAAGCGCCTCATCGAAGAGTCCTGCCCAGGGGCGCAGTTCACCATGCAGATGGTGAAGGACATCAAGGAGCGTTACGGCTACGTCGGTGAGCCCTCGGAGCGCTGCCTCGTGGAGTTGCCCGTGGACGGCAAGCCGACGCAGTTTGACCTTACCGACCAGATGCGCCGCGCATGCTCGATCCTGATCGATCCGATTCTGAAGGGCATCACCAAGCTCGTGGCGTCGTTCGACCCCGAGTTCCAGACCAAGCTCAAGAACCGCGTGCTGCTGGCCGGTGGTGGTTCGATGGTGAAGGGGCTCGATTCCGCCGTCGAGAAGGCGATGAAGGAGCGCCTGGGCAGTGGCAAGGTGATCCGCATCGAGGAGCCGATCTATGGCGGCGCCAATGGTGCGCTCAAGATCGCGCACGACATGCCCGCCGAGTTCTGGGAGCAGCTCAAGTAGGGCCGGCCCTGTCGCGGGGCGACTTCAGCTCACGCCGAAGTCGCTCTGCAGGATGCGGCGCAGTTCGAAGAAGTCGCGGATCTCATAGGTCGGCTTGGTCGCGCCCTCTTCGGCCGCGTGCCGGCCGCTGCGGCGGATGCGCACGGTGCTCCAGCCTTCCCGGTTGCAGGGGTCGATGTCGTGCGTGGGGTTGTCGCCGACGTAGAGGCAGCGGCCCGGCGAGAGCTTCATGCGCTGCAGCACCCGGCGGTAGAGCTTCGGGTTGGGCTTGCTGAAGCCGACCTGGTCCGTGAAGAAGATCGCGGATGGGGTCAGGAACTCGAGGACCTCCAGGCGGACGAGCTTCTCAGCCTGCTTGATCGTGATGCCGGCCGAGATGATGCCGCGCAGCGGGCTCGTGCTAGCGAGCCACTTCAGCACCTCGTAGACGTCGTCATAGACCTTCAGCTCGCGCCATTTGGTGGAGTGGTAGGCGACCACGCCGGCCGCGACGATGACGGCGCGGTTGTGCCCTTCCGTCGATTCTGGGCCAAGGCGGTCCAGGACCTTGTCGAAGTGGCCGCTGTAGTTGCTCGAGAACTCGGCGATGATCTCATCGAGTTCCCGGAGCGCTTCGGCGCGATCGGCGCGCAGGCCGGCGCGGATCATGGCGTCGATGGCGCCGCGCCGCGCCTTGTCTGCGAATACCGAGGTCGAGAACAGGGTGTCGTCGATATCGAAGAAGATCGCGTCGAGGGGTTTGGTCACGGCGTGGGTGTTTTCCGTCATTCTGGGCTCCGGAGCAAGGACTGCCAGGGGCGGGCGCGGTGGGGGCCCGGGGTCGAGCTGTGGGCCGGCATGGTTGGAAAACAGCACGGCCCGCGGTGACGAGGTCACCGCGGGCCGAGCTGCATCGGGCTCAATCCAGAGTCGCGATCTGGATCAGCGCTTCATCTGGTCGACGACGTCCGTGATCTGGGCGCGGACCATGACCATCAGCGAACGGTTCTCGTCGGCCGAGCCTTCCTGCTTGAACAGGAACGAGATGAGCGGCAGGCGGGCCAGGAGTGGCACTTCCGCGCGGCGTTCCTTGGTCAGCGTCTGACGCAGGCCACCGAGGAGCACCGTGCCGCCATCCGGCACCTTGGCCGTGGTCGAGAAGTTCGTCACCGTGAGGTTCGGCAGCTGCAGCGTGACGGGCAGCGTCGAACCGGCGAGCGACGTCGTGAACGTCGGGATCGGGCGCGTCAGCTCGGCGACCGTCGGGTTCAGGTTCAGGATGATGTACTTGCGGTCGTGCTGGATGACCGGCTGCACGTCGAGCACGATGCCGTCCTGGATCACGTCGACCTTCGGGTCGGCGATGAACGCCGCCTGGGCGACTTCGACGTCGAAGTCGCGCACGTAGGCCGTCTGGTTGATGACGGCGACGTGACCGCGTTCGCGGTTCAGCACGGAGAGGATCTGGCTGTTGACCATCTCCACGTCCTGCTGCTTCTCGACCGCGCGCAGGATCATGCTGACCTGCGTGTCATCGAGCCAGGTCCAGCCGGCCGTCAGGCCGCCCGTGGGGCTGAGCACGCGGCTCAGGTCCGACGCGAAGTAGTTCTCGGTGCGGCCGCGGAAGTCACCGTCGCCACCGTCATTGAAGAAGGCGCCGACCGTGGGGTTGGCAGCGGGGTCGCCCGTGCCGCCGTTGTCGAGACCGCGCGACGAGTTGCTCTGCAGGCCGTTGGTCAGGTCATCGAGGGTGACCGTGTCACCCTTGTTGCCCGAGCCGCCAAGACCGCGGAAGTCGACGCCGACCTCCTGCATGAAGTTGTGCGAGATCGTGAGGAACTTCGAGTCGATCGTGACGATCGGCGTCGCGAAGCGCCGCATGTCCGAGAGGACCTGCTGCACCTGCTTCTGCATCTCGGGGCTCGCCTTGACGGCCAGGAAACCCGAGTCTTCGGAGCGGACCTCGACGCCGTCGGTCTCCCAGTACTTGGGATCCGTGGCTTCCTTGACGTTGTTGACGAGGTCGGCGATCTCGATGAACGAGACCGGGTCCTCACCTTCGCCACCCGTACGCGGGACGTCGTCCGAACCTTCGCCCGGGATATCGCGGATCTTCGGCGGCAGGAACTGCGTGCGCTTGAAGACGAGGTCCTTGACCGGGTAGATCTCGGTCGTGATCGTGCCGGCGGCCTGCGACTTCGTGCCGAGGATCACCACACCATTCTTCACCGTCCAGGCGAGGTTGGTGCTCTTGTCGCACATGTGGTTCAGGAAATCGCGCAGCGTCATCGAGCCGACGATCTCGATCACGATCTTGAGGCTCTCGGTGTTGATGACCTCGCGTGCTTCCGGCGTCGTGATGATCTGGACGCCCGTCATGAGGTTGAGGTTCTTCACCACCTCAAGGTAGGCACCCGTCTCTTCCGTGTAGGTGAGCTTGCCAACCGCCGACGTGCGCACCTGGTTCCAGACGGCGGCGTCCACCGGGTCCAGGACCGTGGTGCTCGCATTGCGAGCCGCGCGGCCGCGGGCGATGTCCCACGTCTTCATGTCCATCTCGAGCACGTTCGTCTGCGGGATCTTCATCTCCTCCGCAGCTTCGAGCATGTCCCGAATGCGCTTGGCGCGCTCGTGGTAGTAGCCGTTGTTCTCGCCGTCGCGTGCAGCCTTGACGGATGCGTTGTGCATCTCGTAGGCAATCGCGCTGTTCGGGTCGAGGGCCAGAGCCTTCTCGGAAAGCTCCTGGGCGTAGGTGAACCGACGACTTTCGTAAGCCTTCTGCGATTCGAACAGCAGATTGTCAACCTGGGCGCGGCGGCGCGCTTCGGCCTCTTCGTACTCGGTCCGCAGCTTCTCGGCGAGCTGCTGGTTCTCGGCGGCCTGACTGGCGCGCTGTTGCTGGTCGTAGAGCTTTTCGACTTCCGTCTTCGCGGCGGCGACCTGCTGGGGCAGATCCTTCCAGTCCACCTGGTCCTTCAGTTCGATCGTCAGCGCAGCCTGACGGATCTCTTCGAGCGCGCCGGCGAAGTTCTTCTCGCTGGCGTAGCCTTGGGCCTTCTGCAACTGCGTCGCGACGCTCGTGCGGGCGCGTTCTTCGCCGATGCGGGCCAGGGCCATCTGCTCGTCGATGTAGGTGTTGACCACACCTGCGGCTTCGCCGAGTTCTGCCTGCACGGCGCTCAGCAGGCTGCGCACGCGTTCGTTGGTTGGGGCGTAGTCCTTGGCCTTGAGCAGTTCGCTCTTGGCTGCAGCGAGATTGCCGTTCGCGCGCAGCGACTCGGCATTCTCGATGTACTTCGCGACCAGCGCCGCACGTCGCTCAAGAGCGACCTTGTCTTGCGGATCCTGGGAGTTGCCACCGCTAGCACCACCGCCGGCTGCTGACGGCGTTGGCTTCACCTCATCGGTGGAGCGGTTGGAGGAATCGCTCGGAGTGGAGCAGGAAGTGCCGAGGATTGCGGCAGTCAGGGAAGCAGCGAGAAGGCGCGGATGTTCGAGGGCCATCGTGTCACGCTCGGTGCATGCAGAAATGCGGACGGGAGCCGCGTGGTGCGGAACCCGTTTCTCTCGCGCCTTCAGCAAGCGATCGGAGGGACGAAGCGACGGAGGGCACCGACGCCGGTCCTGGGCAAGGGAGGGGGGCTCCTAGCCAGGACGCCGATCGAGAGGGACTTGCTGCCGACACGAGAGCGGACTCCAACCGTGGCTCAGGGCGAGGACACGGCCGGTTGAGCGGCACAAGCTAGCCACGGCAACGGAAGTGTGCCAGCGCTTTTTGTGGTTGCGCTGCCCACTTTTGTTGCCAAATCACGTCCTGGCGTTGGACCGGAATTTGCCCGGCGGGTTGGGCGGGCGTCGACGGGTGGCTCTCGCGGCTGCGTTCCCTACGGAGGAACGTGGGGAGGGCGATCCGGAGAGTCGATCAGGAGAGTCGATGAGGAAGCACCGTCGCGGAAACGAGCGCGGCCCGCCTCGCGCAGGTGCACGAGGCGGGCCGCCCTGGATTTCGGCTGGCGCCGAACCGTCGGAAACTACTTCTTGGCGCCGAGGCCGCCGCCGAAGTTGATCTCCTCGAACTTGGCGTTGTGCGCCGCATCGGCGGTCTTCGCAACGTCGTCGTAAAAAGTGCCCGGGTAGGCCTCGATCACGCACGACATGAGCTTCTTCTGACCGGGGTGCTTGTCGTCCGCGACCTGGCTGTTCGGGTCCTTGGCGATGCGCACCAGTTCGGCTTCGACTTCGGCGAGAGTGCCGAAGGGCTTCGGGCCCACTTCCCAGCGGATCTTGTGATCCTTGAGCTTGAAGCGGTAGGCGCGGCCCGTGTTGATGTTGACGCTGTTCTTGTCTACGCCGGCTGGATACTCGGGCGTGCCGACCTTGTCGACGTAGACCTTGATCGACAGCTGTTCCTGCGGTTCGACCTTGTTGGGGTTGCTACCCTTGTCCTTCGGCAGGTAGGCCGGCAGCTTCGACTCCAGCACTTTGAAGTCGATGCAGATGAAGAAGATGATCATCAAGAACACGACGTCGATCATCGGCGTCATGTCCGGCTTCACTTCTTCTTGGACGTCGTCGAGAGCGCTCACTTGGCACCTCCGGTCAACTTCTTGTTCTTCTCACCGGTTTCCTTGTCCTGTTCGGACATGGCCAGTTCGACCTTCCAGAAGGCGATTTCGGGCATGCTGCACTGCTTCATGATCTCGCCGATGTAGTTCCACTCAGTCCACTTGTCGGCGCGGATCAGGATCGGGTCGTCGATGAGCGAGACCATGCGGCCGCCGATGTTCTCCTCGACGAGCTTCAGGGTCTTCTTGTTGACGCCGTCCGCACGGATATCGAGCAGCAACTGCTTGATGGGCCGGTAGTCCGTCTTGTGCACCGCCGGGTCATAGATGACCTTCTGGTTGTAGACGACGCTGCCGTTCTGCAGCACGTTGATGATCGGGCGGTTCTCGGGCGGCTTGTCATCCGGCTCCTGGAACACAGCGCGGGGCAGGATGAGGTCTTCGAGGTTCTTCTGGCTGAGGTCGATGACCAGCACGAAGAAAATCATCAGCAGGAACACGCAATCGATCATGGGCGTCATGTCCATTTCGATGTTCTGCTGAACTAGCTTGCTGACATCCATTCTGAGTTGTCTCCGGTGGGGGAGCCGCGGGGGGACGCGGTTCCGGGATCACGGAACGTGCAAAGCGAGCAACGGATAAGGGCGAACGCAGGATCAGTCCCGCGCTGCATTTCCGCGCCCGCCTGGCGCGTCACTTGCCTACTTGCCGCGGAAACGCTCGAAGAGGTCTTCCGTGATCGCGTTGATCTCGGTCGACGTCCTGATGACGCGATTGCGGAGGGTGTAGAAGGCAACGCCGACGGGGATCGCGACCGTGAGGCCGAGAATCGTCGTGATGAGTGCCATCTTGATACCGCCTGCCAGCGTGGCCGGGCTGACCGAGCCACCGGCGGCCGCGATCGTGCTGAAGGTGACGAACATGCCCGTCACCGTGCCGAACAGACCCATCATTGGCGCGATTGCCGAGATGAGCGAAAGCCAGCCGATCTTCTGGAACAGCTTGACCGACTCTTCGGTCTGCATTTCGCGCAGCGACGTCTGCATCGTTTCGAATGAGTGGCCGAGCTTTGACAAGCCAGCACCGACGCAGTTCGTCAGGTAGTTCTTGTCCTGTTCGCAGAGTTCGACTGCGTCCTGGAACTGCTCGCCATCGAACAAGGCTTCGAGCTCGTCGAGCACGTCGGGCGGCGCGAGCTTCTCGCGCTTGATCGACATGAAGTTCTCGATGATGAGGGCCAGAGCCACGACCGACATCAACATGATGATGTAGCCGATGAGGCCAGCGTTCTCATACGCGAAGATCTCGCCGAGGGTGCTGCGCTGTTCGGCGGGAGCTGTTTCCCCCTGTGCCATCAGGGCAGAGGCAAACAACAGCGGGGCGCTGACAGCGAGGAGACGGACAAAGGGCACGTGCTTCGTGATCATGGAGTAGGGACTCCTGCGACTACGTTCTTGCAGGGTGAAAGGGGAGGGGTGGCTCTCACGTTTTGCGATTCCGGGCTACTGAGGGTGGGCAACCTGGAGCTCGCGGGGGACGTTCGAAAGGGTTCGGAAGTTTGCTCGACAGGGGGAAGACTGGAAAGTACCAGACGCAGAAAGTTGCCGCGCCACTGAGCAATTGACGGGGCAACTCGGCGCCGGAGGGGCCTACTTGGCCAGCTCGGCCTTCGCCGCCGCTGCCCAGCGCGATGCCGGGTAGTTGTTGGCGACGATCTGGAAGTAGCCGGTGGCCCGGGCCTTGAAGGTGTCACCTTCGCGATCCTGGCCGAGTGCCAGCAGGCACTTGCCCAGGTAGAAATTGGCCTTGGCGCTAGCTTCGCCGCTCGTCGTGTCCATCACGCTGGCCGTGGCGAGCGCGATCTGGGCCCGGCGCAGGCCGTCCATGTTGCTGCTTTCGGCAGCGGACATGTAGAGGGCTTCACCTTCACCGGCCCGGCCGGCGGCGACGAGTTCGGGCTCCTTGTTGCTGGCGAGGTTGTGGAAGTAGGACTCCGCCTTCGACCACTGCTTTTCGCCGAGGTAGGTCTCGCCTTCCCCGACTTTCGCCTGCGTCTTCAGCAAGCGCAATTCCGAGTCGTCGGCGGACGGGGTGGCCAGCGCGTTGTCCGCCGAGGAACTGGCGGCTTGGAAGGCTGACCGGGCTTCGGAGGCCTTGCCTTCGCCAAGCAGCGCCATCGCCAGTTCGAACTTGGCGCGAGCGCTCCAGACGGCGCCAAAACCATCGACTGCTGCGCGGTCGTCGAGTCCGCGCAGTGTCGTGATGGCTTCGGCACCCTGGCCGGCCAGGCGGAGCGCTCGACCGCTGAGCAGTAGGGCCTCCGCGAGACGCCAGTGGGTTGGGTTGGCTGCCAGCCACGACTTCGCCTTGTCGGCGGCGGTTGCGGCGGCGCCTTTGTCGGCGCCGACGCCGCTGATCGCGGCCTTGAATTGGAAGAACAACGCGTCGGCCTTCAGCAGTGCGCGTTCCGTCTGGCGTTCGGCTTCGCCAAACATCTGGGCTGCCGTGGCGTAGTCGCCGCGGTCCATCGCGGCCCGCCCGGCGACATACCCTTCGGGCAGATCGCCCCATTCAACAGCGAGGACCTGGTGCGCCGGCACGTCGACCGTGTCGGCGCCCTTCTTGACCTTCAGTCCCGTGAAGTGGAACTCGGTGATCTCGACGCCGCGCAGGCGCGCGCCGTCCTTCTTCACGACGACATCATTGGCCTTCTGGCCGATGGCCACTGGCGCGAACATCGCGACGAACAGCGCCGCAGACAGGAGCGATGGGGTGGTGCGGATGGTCATGGAATTGCCTGCGGTCGTTCAGCGGTTGAAGGTGAAGTAGTCGCGGATCTTCTTGCCCTCGGCACCGAAGGCGATCAGCGTCGCGAAGTCGTCGGTCGACCTGGCGATGTTGTAGAGCTTCTCCGCGTATCCCTTGTACTTGCTGTCCTTGAGGCTCGCGCGCTTTGCGAACCAGTAGCACTCCCAAGTGTAGGTGTACCACTCAAGGCTGTACTTCTTCACTTCGGGGCGCTCCGCCCACTGGCTGTACTCCGTGCGCATCTTGACGTAGGCCTCATCCGGACGATCGAGGCCGACCACCGGCTCCGGACCACCGACGCGGTTGAACTCGAACCAGCCGCCGAGCGCGCGGGCGATCTGGCGCTTGAGTTCCCACTGCGTGGGATTGGCCTTCTCGGCTTCGATGAGCATCGGGTAGGCCTCCTGGAACTTGCGTTGGCGGAGCAGGGCCTCACCGATCTTCGGGCGCACGACGAGGTCGACGACCTTCTTCGTGTTGTCCGTCGTGCTGTTGCCGTAGAGCTGCAAGGTCTTCTGCGCGATCTCGTCGACCTTCTTCCACTCGCCGAGGGCCTCGTAGTTCAGCAGCGTATTGACGAGCACGGCGAGCTGCGGTTGCGGCGAATTGGCGATGTAGTCGACGCCAAGCGCGGTGAGCTTCGTGCGTGCCTTGTCGAGTTCGGCCTGTGCGGCCTTCTGCACCGCCTCGCCCTTGTTCTTGGCGATGGCCTGGTCGAGCTCGGCCGCGAGTGTCTTCACGCGGTTCTGGTACTCGACGAAGATCTCGGTGGCGACTCGCGACGCCCGAGGGGCGTCCTTTTCCTTCAGCTGCACGTAGGCTTCGTCGGCGCGATCGAGCTCGCCGAGGTCGCAGTGCAGTCGCGCAATCGACTCAAGGCTCGAGGGGATGTAGTCCTCGCCGTCCTTCGCGAAGTTGGCGACGAACTCGCGCAGCTTGGCGAGCGCGTCGGGGTACTTCGTCGGCTCGCGCTGCATCTTGAACTCTTCGCTGCCACGCGCCTCGATGTAGGCCATCAGGGCCTCGATGTAGGCAGCGTGGGCGACGGCACCGGCCCGGTAGGGCTGCTGCTCCTTCTTCGCGGGCGGGTTGCTCGCGATCTCGCGGAACGCACTGAGTGCCTTGCGCGCCTCGGCGAAGTTGCCGAGGATCTGGTAGGCGCGCGCGATGCGGACCTGCGCGAGCTCGTAGAACTGGAAGGTGTTGTCGATCTTGCTGTACTCGGCGATGGCTTCCGCGTACTTCTTCGAGTCGTTGAACAGCGTGTTGCCCTGCTTCCAGAACAACTTGCCGGCACCGCCGATCGAGTACGACGCGATCTGCTGGGAGGCCGTGTCGTAGATGCCGTTGAAGGCCGTGTCGTTCTTGGTGAGGCGCTTCTGCTGACCGATGGCGCGATCGAGCGAGTCGGCGGTGTCACCCGAACGATCGTCGTCCTTCTTGCCGAACTTCTGCAGGCCTTCGGTGAGCGAGAGGATCGACTCGAGGAAGCGGTCGGTCACGCCATAGGCGGTGCCGAGCATCTGGTAGGCCTCAAGGCCCATCGTCTGCTGCTCCTCGGGCGACATCGCGGCGATCGAGCGGCGCAGGCCCATGATCGACGCTTCGTAGTTCTTGTTCTGGAACTCGCCCTTGGCGATCTCGAACAACAACTTGCCGGAGATCAGGTTCTTCTGCACGGCGAGGATGTCGCGCAGCACGGCTTTGGCCTTCACGCCGACGTAGTCGGCGGGGTGCTTGTCGTTGATGCGCTGGGCCATTGCCATCGCTTCGCCGATCTTCTTGCTGTCGCCGGATTCGGCGAGAAAGCGGCATTCGACGAGCAGCATGAGGTGACCCCAGCGTTCGTCGACGACGTCGAACAGTTCGACGCCCTTTTCGCCATGCTTGGCCATCTGCGCGCGGAACTCGGTGAACAGCTCGGCCGTGCCGGCCGCACCCTGGCTCACCATCACTTCGGCGGCGTGCAGCGACACTTCCTGGAGCATCTCGAAGAGCAGGCCCTGCATGTCCCCGCTGAGGCCGAGTTCGTCGGCCTGGTCGAGGGCGGTCGCAATCTGCGCGATCGTCGACTTGTAGCTGTCGAGTGCTTGCGCGAAGTCGCCCGAGACTTCGTAGCATTGGGCAAGCTCAAACAGGCCGCGCAGGCCGATCGCGGTTTCTTCACCGGCCTCAAGGACCATGTCCGTCAGCTCGGTGATGGCGCGTTCGACGAGCACCGTGCGGTCGGTCTTCACGGCGCGCGCTTGCTCGCGCATGAGCACACCCTTGCGCATCCAGAGCAGCAAGAACTCCGTGTTCTTCGCCTCGTCCTTGCGCTGCGCTTGCAGGCCTTCCATGACTTTGCCGCAGGCATCGATGCCCGCGCGGAAGACGGTGGTGGCCTCCTCTTCGAGTTCCTTCACCTTGTCGGGGGACGACTCGCGGGCGATCTCGAGTTCCTCGATGAGGAACTGGCCGAAGTCCTGCGAGGCGTCCGCCAGCGTCGAGCGGGCCTCGAACTGGACGCTCGCGTCGCTCGAGCGTTCGATGAGCTCCTTCGACTTGTCGAGGGCCTCCTTGAACAGCGTGCGCTGCAGGGCGCGATCGTTGCGGGCCCGGGCTCCGTAGTAGGAGACCTGGACCGCGAGCTGCGCGATCTTGTCCTGTTCACCGGCGCCGCGGAATTCCGTGGCCAGTCGATCCGCCTCTTCTTTGGCGAGTTCGATGAACTTCATGTCCTTCGCCAGGGCGCGGACGAACACGATTTCCCGGTCCAGCTTTTCTTGAGCGAAGAGCGTCGGGGAAAGCGAACCGAGGGTGAGCATCACGAGGGCGTTCTTGGCCATCGTGGGGCGCGGGGAGCGACTTCCGATCACGGACAGACTCCGGGTTGCAAGACCACTGGTTTCAGAGACTTGACCACGTCTCGCCAGGGGGAGCCGGCGAGCCGGGAAGGGGCGGAAACGGCGCGAGCTGGGAGGGCAGCCTGACCCACGCCGCAGAGGGGAACGAAGAGTATAGCAATCCGTTCAGTCGTTCCAACCAGTGCGTAGCGAGTGCAAGCTAGAAATGTGCCCAGAATCGGCGCGGGGAGCCCGGTCGCGGCATTCTGGATCGTTTCCGAAATCGCGCGCGGCCGCCCCCGTCAGCTGGCGAACCAGGCTGGCGAGGGCGGCCGCGTGCAGCGCCGTGGGGCCTCGGATCGAGGCCCCGGTCGCAATCACTTCCGGCTGATGATCGTGCCGTCCTGCATCTGGACCATGTTCGGTTCCTGCTCTTCCATGAGGATGATCTTGGCCTTGATGAGGATCAAGATCTTGCGGTTCTGGACCGAGGTGCCATTGCGCGAGAAGAGCCAGCTCAGGCCCGGCAGGTTGCCGAGCAGCGGCACCGTCGAGCGCAGGTTCTGGCGTTCGACGAGGCGCATGCCGCCGAGCATCATCGTGCCACCGTCCGGAATCGTGACCGTCGTGCGCACGCGCTGCAGCGTGACTTCGGGCAGCTGGATCGAAATCGGCTGACCGACGCCGAGCGTCGTCGTGAAGGTCGGGATCGGCAGCTGCAGCGACATCACCGTCGGCCGCAGTTCCATCGTCACGAACTTGAGGTCGGAATCGACCACCGGCCGCACGTCGAGTGCCACACCGTCGTGGACCGTGCCGATCACCGGGTTGGCGACGGCGGCGGCCTGCGCGATTTCGACTTCGAAGTCGCGGATGTAGCTGATGTTGCGCAGGTAGTGCATCGATGCGCGCGTGTTGTTGTAGATCAACAGACGCGGGGCTTCGATCTGCTCACTGCGTTCCTGCTTCGAGACGGCGCGCAGCACGACTTCGACTTCCGTGTCGTCGAGGAAGGCGTATTGCATCGACAGGCCACCGGCGTTGGTGAGCCCACCGTTGCGGCCGCCCAGCGTGCCGTCGTAGAGGTTTTCGACGCGCGCCATCATGTCGCCGTCGCCGCCGTTGTCGAAGAAGACGCCCGGTTCGGAACCGGTGCCAACCTGGCCTGGCGTCGCGGCGTTCTGCAGGTTGCGCGGTCCGAAGTCATCGAAACCGGCGTTCGGGCGCTGGCCGTTCTTCTCGAGGCCGCGGCCGGCGATGCCCTGCGCCGCCTGGTTGCCCAGGCCGCGAAGGTCGATGCCAACGTCTTCGAGGAAGCTGTCTTCAACCTTGAGGAACCGCGATTCGACGTCGACCTGGATGCCGACGTGGCGGCGCAGCTCGTGGATCAGGTGGTCGACCTGCTTGTGGGTGTCCGCGTCCGCGCGAACGAGGAGCACACCCGACTGCATGTTCATGGTGAAGGGGCTGCCTTCCCACTTGTCGGAGGCGATCGTCGACTTCAGCAGGTCCTGCAGGCGACCTTCGTCGACCACGGACGGTTGCGGCTCCTCATCGACTTCCGCGAACAGGGGCGTGTCGTCGCCTGGAATCGGCAGGCGCAGGTTCGGACCCGGCGAGCCCTTGACGCCCTGGATGAGATCCTGGACGTGGTACTTGTCGAGGTAGAGCGTGCCGATCGCATTGGCGGGGCTGACCAGCTGCACGAGGCCGTCGCGGACCTTGAAGGCCACGCCGGTTTGCGCCTGGATGTTGCGCAGCGCCTCGGCGACTGAGCGGGCCGGCAGCTTGAAGTCGACGAGCGTCGTCTGCTCGGCGGGCATGCTGCGCACTTCTTCCGTGATGAAGAACGTCGCGCCGGTCAATTGGGCGTAGTAGCTCGCCCAGTCCTGCACCGTCGCACTCGCGAAGTTGTGCTCGAGCACCGTCTCGTCGAGGCGGTGCAGGATGGCCTGATTCTCCGGCGTGTCGAGGTCGGTTGGCTGCGTGTAGCCAGCGGGCTCACGCTGCGAGACCTCGGCCCAGCGAGCGGGGTCGAACACCACCGTCTCCGACTGGGGCAGGTTGCTGTGCTGCAGTTCGAGGAACGTCTTGTTCCACTCCGTGCGCCAGCGTTCGCGCGAGGACTCGACCGCCGTGTTGTGCCGCGCGCGATCTGCGAGGTCGCGCAGGGCCATGGCCGTCGGGTTGGTTGGATCGAGCATCAGGGCCTGGTCGACCTGGGCCACGACCTGCTGGTACTGGCCAGCCTGGAAGTTCAGGTTCGCCTGCTCGAGAATGCGCGAGACGCGCAGTTCCTTGGCGATCTTCTGGTCGCGCTCGATGCGGGCGAGTTCCTGCTCCGAGGCCGCCTTGATGCGGTCGACCTGGGCGGCATCGGCCTTCTGCTTGGCTTCGCGGGCTTCGGCGAGGGCCATGTCGGCAGTCTTGCGCAGCGGGTCATTGGCCTGCGCAAAGGCCGAGTATTTCATCTGCGTCACGGCGCGTTCGAAGCTGTCGATGGCGCGGCCGAAGTTGCCTTCCTGCATGTGCGCGCGGCCGAGCTGCAGTTCGCGCTCGACGATGCTGCGCTCACGCTCCTGGCGGATGCGCGCCGTCATCACGGCTTCATCAAGCTGGTTGCCGAGGGAGATGCCCGGGCCGTCGCCGAGGATCTGGTTGCAGCGCTGCAGGATGTTGCGCGCCTCCTCGTTGTTGTTATCCAGTTCGAGCGTGAACGCCGCTTCGTTGCGGGCGTCTTCGAACAGGCGCAGTTCGAGAGAACGACGAGCGTTCTCAAGTGCCCTCGCGACGAGCGCCGCGCGGCGGGTTGCTTCCTGCCCTTGGGGGTTCTGGCCCTGAGGATCCTGCTTGGCGGCGTTGGCGCCACCGGCGGGGTCAGCAGCCGTACCGCCGGCCGAAGTGGTAGCCGGAGAGGTAATCGGGGAGCCGTCCTTCGAAGCAGTCTCGACTTGGACGAGTCCGGAAGAAGTGCCCGAACAGGCGGCCAGGGCAAGCAGGGACGATGCACAAAGGCCGCGCAAGCGCAGGGTCTGAACCTTGATCATGCTGGGATGCCTGCAGAGATGGCGAACGTGGAGAGGGGGCGAGCCGGTCTGCGATCGCGGGACGCTCAACAGTCCGTGGTTGTCACGACTTAGTCGGGCGGGCGCGAATGACGAAAGAGCGAGCCATCCAGCCGGGATCGACCGTGCTCCGCCGGGGTGGGAAGTGCACGATTGACCACGAAATGCCCATTTCGACGCGTTCTGGCGATGCCTGCATGCCACAGGCGGGAGTCGCCAAGGAGAGCGTGGAACGGGGCCGTTCCGGACGGACCTGAGCAAGTCGAGGGACGAGCCTGATCAGGCGGGTCGGCGGACGGTAGCGAGATCCAACAACGCGGTCAAGAATGGTTCCCGCCCTTCCGCCGCCTTCCTATCGCGGATTTCACCGCACGGTTTGCGGGGCGCGGCAATGGCCCGGGTCGTTCAGGCGCCGGCGGGCGGTGGAACTTCGGGGCGGCCAAGCAGACGGTTCACGCGTTTGATGTCATCCCAGGTTTCGCGCTTGTGCGAAGGATCGCGCAGCAGAAAGGCCGGGTGCCAGGTCACGACGACGGGGATGCCCTCGAACGTGTGGTTCTGCAGACGAAGGGCCGTGACCGACAGGGCCGTCTCCAGCAGGTTGCGGGCGGCGATTCGCCCGAGGCAGACGAGCACCTTGGGCTGCACGATCGCAATCTGTTCGCGCAGGAACGGCAGGCAGGCGGCCACCTCGTCGGGTTCGGGGTCGCGGTTGCCCGGCGGCCGGCACTTGTTGACGTTGGCGATGAACACCTGGTCGCGTCGCAAGCCCATGGCGTTCTCAAGGATGCGATCGAGCAGTTGACCCGATGGCCCGACGAAGGGGCGGCCGGCGAGGTCTTCCTGGGCGCCCGGCGCTTCGCCGAGGAACATGACTTCCGCGGTGGGCGTGCCTTCGCCAAACACCGTATTGGTGCGCGTCTTGCAGAGTTTGCACCGCGTGCACGGCGTCACTTCGGCGCGTACTCTGGCGAGGGCAACTTCGCGTTCGCTGGCTGGAGTGCCGGGAGCGCGGCTGGCGGGGGTGGGGTCGCGTTCGATGGCGGCTGGCGGGGGCGGTTCGCTCTGGGCAACTGGCGCCTCGTGCCGGACCGGCGTCGACGGCGTGGGCCGCGACGAAGTGGGCAGTGGCCGTGGGGGCTGGGGCGGCGTTGGCGGTGGCGGGGCGCTCACCTCGGCGCTGGGTCGATTCACTGCAAGAGCCTGCCCCAAAGGCAATTGCATATCATCGCCGTAAGCCTGGGCGGCTTGCAGCAGGTGCTGGCGGAGCTGGTCGCGGTCGATGGCCATGGTCAGGCGCCCACGGGCCTTGAGGCCTTTCTACCGGCGCCAGTGGCCGTTGCCCAGGGATCGGCAAACGGCGGATAGTCCTCGGCGCGCGCGAAGATGCCGTAACTGTGCGCGAGGCTCGGGCGATCGCCGAGGGCGATGACGGAGTGCCAGGCGACTTCTTCGGTGCCGTGGGAGGGCAACAGGATGCAGTCGCCAGCCTGCAGCACGAACAGGGCGCCGCGGGCCGCGAGTTCGGCCGTGAAGGCCGCATCGCGGTTGAGCAGGCGCCGCAGCGGGGCGTCGCCGCGGTCGAGGTCGAGCATGGCCTCGCGCGCCGAACGGGCGTGGCCGCGCCGGGCGAGCAGTTCGGCGAGGCGGCGTTTGCTCAGGGACAACCAGGCCGTGCGGCCTTCGAGCTGGCTGAAGGCGACGCCGAGCTGGCCGGGTTCGGCATCGTGGTGGAAGATGGCGCCGCCGTTCGGGGCGTTGTTGTAGAGGATGCGCTCCGACAGCCGGTACGGGCGGCCGAGCAGATGCTGCAGCAGTTCACGCAGCGGGCGGCATTCGAGGATCGCCAGGCACTCGGGGAATGCGCGCGCGGCAAACAGGTCGACCCAACCGGCGCAGAGGTCCTTGGATCGCATCCATTCGTCGAGATTCTCGCTGCCGCTCGAGAAGCGGATGCGCAGCGAAGAATCGGTCTCGCCCGTCGCCAGCGACGCCAGCAGGGCCCAGAGGTCCTTGGCGACACGCTCCCCGCCGGGGACGGCATCGAGGTAGACGCGCTCGATATCGCGCACGTCGTTGCCGCCGTCGGCGCTGCCGACATACTCGAAATCCGCGTCTTCGGCGATGCGCGGCTCGATCTCGTCGAGCAGGGCGGCCCCTTCGCGCAGGCGCTGGAACATGG
>JADZDL010000416.1 GCA_020851075.1 Planctomycetota bacterium
ACCTTCGTCGCGCTGGAGCGCCGCAAAGTTGCCGAGCGCCTGGGTGATGGACGTCGGTGGCAGCGGCGCGCTGGCGGATTGGTCGAGGGCCTGCTGGCCCAGCAGGTGGCCGTGCCAGAGCGGCACGGCGAGAAACAATGCGAAGAGCCGGGATTTGGTCATGGGGATGCGGTGTGCCGGCGCCAAATGGCGCCACAACCGCATCCACACTGTTTGGCCGCCGGGTCCCCGATCGATTCTAGATTTTCACCGCCAGCCGAATGAGTTCGCGCAGCCGATCCGGCGCCGTCGCCGTGGTCTTGCACACAAACCCGGTCTTGTGCGCGAAGTGCACGTCGGGCTGTCCTTCGAGCCGCGAGAAGTCGAGCCGCGGGTCATCTTCGTAGCGACTGATGCCGTAGCCACTGCCGCGCCGGTCTGGATACACGGTGGCGCCGATGACCTTCTCGAGGCCTTTGGCGCGGATGTAGCGCGCTACGCTACCCGAAGGTTCGTCCGGCAGCGCGTCGCCATCACTGCCGCGCGGCAAGAACACCGTTTCGATGACTTCGCTGCCGGCCGTTACCGACCAGCGCTGGCTCGTGCGCGCGACGAGATCGATGCTCTCACGGACCTCGCGCAGGAAGTCGAGCAGGTCCTGCCCGACAAACCGCATGTACTCATAGAGCGTCTCGCCGGGGCGATGTTCTGGCTGCGCGGCAAATCGGCGCAGCAGCGTCGCGTCGATCGGCGAACCCATCTGCGACACGGCGCGGCGCGGCACACCAAGCCACTCTGCGGTCCGGTTTGGGCCGCGCGAATCAAACCACTCGGCCGGTTCGAGCCAATCGCAGAACTGCAGGGCATCCTGGTAGACGCCGAGCGCGTCCAGCACGAGGCTCAGCGAGCAGGTGGGGGGATGCTCGCGCGGGAAGTGGTGGTGGTCGAAGTTGTTCTGCGCGGGATCGTGCGAACCGCCGATATCGACGGTCGCCACCGTGACGTCGGCCAGCTCTTCTGGGGTGGGATCGCGCCGCACGATCGGGCAACCGTGCTTCGCCGCCAGCACGCAGCAGGCGAGCAGGTCGTCTTTGTGGGCGCCACCGTGGTGGGTCACGATTCGTTGGATCTGCATCTTGGGGCGCACGCTAGCAGGGAACGGTGGCTACGCATCGTGTCTTCCCCGGCGGTTCTGCATTGCTGCAAGTGGGTGGCCGGCGGCGCGGAGGCGTGCGACGATGCTCGGCATGATCGCACTCGTGTCGTTGGCTGCACTCCTGGCACTGTTGGTTCAAGATCCCGAGCCTGTACGTGTGGTTCCCGCAGTGCCCACCAACACAGCGCCCATCAACACCGCGGCAGAAGGGCCAGAAGGCACCGTGGCTGCGCTCTACGACACGATCTCCGGACCCGCGGGCAAAGTGCGCGACTGGGATCGTCTGCGCGGCCTGTTTGCCCCCGACGGGCGACTGGTCGCGATGGTGAAGGGGCGCGGTGGCATGCGCCCCGTCGTGCTCACGGTCGAAGACTACGTGACGCGCGCGGGGCAAGGCCTCGAACGCGATGGCTTCTTCGAACAGGAGATTGCGCAGCAGAAGCAGGTGTTCGGCGATATCGCGCACGTGTTCTCGACCTATGAGTGCCGGTACTCGCTCGCCGACGAGAAGCCGTTCCTGCGCGGCATCAACTCGATCCAGTTGGTGCGAGTTGGCGGCAAGTGGCAGGTCTTGCAGATTCTGTGGGAGCAGGAAGTCGACGCGGGACCGATTCCGGCCGAGTTCCTGGTCGCAGCAGGTGCGCCAAAGGCGGCGCGAGGCGAGCGCCCAGCCGCAGCGCTGCCACCGTTGGCGATCCGCGTGCGCGGCTCGGACATGATGCTCCAGATGGCGCAGCAGTGGGGCAAGGCGTGGCCTTGTGCCGAAACGGGTGCTGCCGTGAATGTGGAGGGCGGCGGCACCGGTACCGGCTTCGCCGCGTTTGCGGCTGGTCAGGCGGATGTGGTGCTCGCGTCGCGACGCCCCGCCGACAAGGAGCTCGCCGCGGCGCGCGCGTCGGGCACCGAGCCCGTGGAAGTCTGCGTCGGCCATTCGCTGCTCGCCATTTGTGTGCATCCCGACAACCAGATCTCGCAACTGCAGCTCCTCGAGTTGCGCAATATCTATCGCGAGGGAGGCACCTTGACGAAGTGGTCGCAGCTTGGTGTGACGATGCCGGCCGGCGTCTCCGACGACATCGTGCTGGTCTCGCCACAGAGCAACGGCCATGGCTTCCAACAGTTCCGTTCCCAGGTGTTCGCCGGGGGCGACCGCTTGCGGTCAGGGACGCACGAGCTGGCTGGCCACGCCGACGTTCGCGATTTCGTTCGAGAAACTCCGAACGCGATCGGCTTCGTCGACCCGGCGTACGCAGGTGCCGAAAGTGGTGTTCGCACGGTGCCGATGTCGGCCGGCGAGGGACAGCCCGCACTTGAGCCAAAGGCCGCCGCCGGGAGCGCCTATGCCTTGGCATGGCCACTTTGGGTCTACTACCGCGATGAGCCGACGGGCCGCGTGAAGGCGTTCGTGCGCTGGCTCGGCACCGACGACGGTCGTGCGCTGCTGCAGCGGCACGGGTTTGCGGCGGCGAAATGACCGCGAACGCAGTTCGGTGCGCCTGACACTGGACAGGGCCTCTCCGCCCCGCGATCCTGTTCGCCCCCGAGTGACAGAGAACACCGCCTCCCGGGTGCCTCTGCCCTTCGATCTTCCAGCCAATTGAGCCCTGACTTGCCTTCGACCCTGATCTCCGCGGCTGCCAGTCGCCCCAGCGACGATCCGATCTTCTCGCTGAACGCCGAAGCGCGCCGCCGCGCCGCCGCCGGCGAATCCGTCATCAACGCCACGCTCGGCGCGATGATGGAGGACGATGGTCGCCTCGCAGTGCTGCCGAGCGTGCTCGAGACCTTTGCGAAGGTGCCCGGCGCCGACGCGGCGTCCTACGCGCCGATCGCTGGTGATGCCGGTTTCTTGAAAGCGGTCATCGCGGATGTCTTTGCGGATCGCGCGCTCGCCGAGCAGGCCGTCGCCGCGGCGACGCCGGGTGGTTCGGGCGCGCTCTACCAGGCGATCACGAACTTCCTCGAGCCCGGCCAGGCGCTGCTCACGACGAGTTACTACTGGGCGCCCTACCACACGATGGCGACGCACGCGGGCCGGCGCGTCGAGACCTTCTCGATGTTCCTGCCATCCGGCGGATTCGACATCGCTGCGTTCGAAGCCGCGCTCGCGCAGCAGATCGAACGGCAAGGCCGCTCGCTCATCTTCTTGAACACGCCGTGCCACAACCCGACCGGCTATTCGCTCGATGACGCCGAGTGGCAAGCGCTCGCGCGCGTCGTGCGCGCCGCCGCCGAACGCGCGCCGGTCGCCCTCGTCGTCGACATTGCGTATTCGCGCTTTGGCGCCAAAGCCGCCAGCGACTGGACGCGCCACGTGCCGAACATCGCCGGTGGTCGCGCCGCCGTGCTCGTCGCGTGGTCGGGTTCCAAGTCGTTTGCGCAGTATGGCGCGCGCGTCGGTGCCCTGCTGGCCGTGCATCCAGACGCGGCGGAACGCACGCGCATCGCCAACGCGCTGTCGTATGCATGCCGCGGCACCTGGTCCAACTGCAACCACCTCGGCCTGCTCGCGATCACGAAGATCCTCTCCGAACCCGAACTGCGGGCCCGCGTGGACCTCGAACGTGCGCGCATGATCGCGTTGCTCGACGAGCGGGTCACGGCCTGGAATCGCGAAGCGACGCGCGCGGGATTGCCGTATCCGCGCTACGAAGGTGGGTTCTTCGTGTCGGTGTTCTCGGCCGCGCCGGAGCAAGCGGCCGCGCGATTGCGCGAGTTGGGGGTGTTTGTGGTGCCGCTCGCAGAGAAGGGCGGCGGCGCGCTGCGCATTGCGTTGTGCTCGACGCCGAGTCGCGATGTGCCGCGGTTGGTGGCGGCGTTTGCGAAGGCGATTGGCTGATCGCGGTCTGGTTGGGCGGGCGTGGTATCAAGGCAGTGGTATCCTGCCGCGGATGCCAATCCGAGGGACCCTATCGGGACGGGGGCGCAACGCTGCGCTGCCCGCCTTGTTCTTGCTGTCGGTGCTCCCGGCCCAGGCGCCAGGGCTTCCGTCGGTGTTCGTCGAGGGGCGTGTCGTCGATGCTCAACATCGGCCCATCGGTGCTGCGCTGGTGCGCGCCGAACTCGATGGCGTGGAGATTGCGCGTTGCGCCGCGGACGCGATGGGGCAGTTTACGTTTGCGGCGTTGCCTCAGGCATTCGTGGTGCTGCTGGCGACGGCTCCGACACCAGACATTGGTGCTGTCGAAGTCGACTTGCTCGGCGAGTCGCGCGCGTTTGCGGAAGTTGCGTTGCTGCCGGCTCGCAAGGTGTCTGGCACACTGCGGGACGATGCCGGCAAGGCCATCGAAGGGGCGTGGATCACGGCCGCACCGAGTGATCTGCCGCTGTTTACACCAGCGGCCTGCATGGCGCGCAGCGATGCCAACGGATACTACGAACTCACCCACGTGCTCATGGGGCCGGCTCGCATGCGCTTTTGGGCTCCTGGCCATGATGGGCAGGGGGCAGCCATCGATGGTCACGAAGACGTCACGCAGGATGCCACGCTGCCGCATGGTGAAGAGCGGGTCCTCGAGGTTGCGATCGAAAGCGATTCCCCCGAGTTGCTGGCCGCCGCGCGGCTCATGGTGAGTTCGCGCAGTGGCGCAGCACTGCCGCCACCCTTGTTGCATCCTGAGCAGGACCGGCCCGGCCATTGGACAGTGCGCGGCTGGTGCTTTCCCGGCGAACTGGCGGTGCACCTGGCCTGCAAAGGTGCTGTGGTGACTCCAAGTGTGACCCAACTGGCCAGCGATGCGAGGCAGCAGACAATTTCCTTTCGTGTCGACGCTGAGGCACCTTCTCTGCAGGGAACGTTCACGGCGGCGGGAAAGCCCGATGCGGCAGGACTGCATTTCGCCGGTGTTGGCCTGCTAGCCCAACCGCTGGAGGGCCCGGCGAATAACTGGAATCGCATCTACACGACGGTGGTCGCGAGTGGTGCGTTTACTATGCAGTCACCAGTCGCGGCAGGGGAGTGGTTTGCCATGCGCACTCTATCCAATAGGGTTGTGTTCGACGCGAATGCCCAGAACCCCACATGGTTTCTCGGCCAGTTCCTGGATCGCGAGGACTGGTCCATTCCGACAAAAACCGCGCATTCTGTGCACGTGGTATTGCAGCGGGCCGATGGCAAACCGGCACCGGGTTGCCGCGTGAGTGTGTCGATGCGGCCCAGAGCCCGAGAAGGGCAACCAGCGGACAGTTACCCGATTCTGATTGGTCTGGGTGTGAGCAACACGGATGGGACTTGTGATATTCAATGCCTGTCCGTGCCCGCGGAGGTCGACCTGCTGCTTGAAGTGGTAGGGGCCGAGGGTGGGAAGAGTGTCCGCGCGGCGGCCGGTGCGGACGCGCGCACCGATTTCGGTGTCTGCGAGCTCGATGCGCCAGCCATTCTGTTTGGCCACGTGCGGCACTACGATGGTCGTCCAGCGATTGCGTATCGCGTGCGCCTCGGGCGAGATCTGGGTGGGGAAAGTGACGTGCGCCTGATCGTTACCGACCGTGAGGGCCGCTTCCGTGTGTCCGACCTGCCGCTTGGCGTCTGGTATGTGAAGACCGTCCCGGGCAATTCTTCGATGCAGCGCACACTCTTCCCGGGGCGAGAGTGCGAACTGCTGCTAAATATCCAATAGCCGCAGTTCGCGGTCCATTCCGCCTACAGAGTGCTGATCTGCGCAGGGCCGGCGAGGAATCGGCCATTTGCCGAGTCCAGTGCAATCGCTTGCTGCGCGACCGGCAGGCCAGGCAGGAAGGGGCGCGCCGTCACGACGAACGCGCCTATGCGGCGCAGTTCAAGGAAACCCTCTCACCGAGCGCGGTTCAGCCCGAGGAGGGGACGCAGTCCTCAAGCAACTCGTCGTCGCCGGTGTTTGATGTCACGCAGATGCAGCTCGTGGCGTTCTACCTCTACGATGTGCACGACCGCAGAGTGGTGCGCATGGTTATGGGGACCTGGGACACCCGGTTCACAGCCTGGGACGGATGGCAGGAGGCTCAAGAGCTCTCGCTTGGTGGCACCGCGCAGGCGGTGCCGGAGAAGCAGTTCTTGTGGGGCGAGCAGCTCGACGAGTTGGTTGCCTACCGGACCAAGACAGCCGGTGTCTGGAACGAGTACTACGTTGCTGAGGGCGGGGCGCACTGCCCGCAGCGGATCCTGAATTCCTCGGGGGCGGTCGTAGAGGCGCAGGAGTACGATCCCTACGGCAAGACGTCGTTCTTTGGTGCGGCTGGCAACTCCGCGGTCTCGCAGGTGGGGAACCCATTTGGGTGGAAGGCGGTGAGGATCGATCCGGAGACGGGTCTGCTCTACATGCGGCACCGGTACTACTCCACGCAGTGGGGGAGGTTTCTGACGCAGGACCCGCTTGGTGTGTGGGGCGATCCTGCGCAGCTGGGCGGTGCATACAATTATGGATCATGCTGTCCGACGGGGTTTGGTGACCCGTTCGGATTGCAAGTCAGCGGCAGGACAGGAACCTACCGATTCGACTCTGCCTCTGGCCAGTTCTTGCAGAATGGGCAACTCGGAATGCCATCGGGAGGGGGGGTGAGCCCCGTGGGTGGTGTCGGCGCCAATCCTAGCAGCCCTCCCAATCCCAGAGATGGTTGGGGAGCTATTAATCGCGCCTTTGACGCGTCCGTGGGTAATCCGCTTAGCGTAGATGCCTCGGATGTCGATGTGTCCAGCCTTGGTCTAAAACAATACGATGCGGACAGTGGCACTTGGCGAGATTTGACTGAGGAGGAAACCGAGTGGGTTAACGATCAGCTGCTCGAGTTCCGAAGTGCAGCGGCGGCGACGGTTGCGGCCATGGGGCGGGAGACCGGAGTGCTAAGTGGGATGGCGGCTCTCTCGTGGTTGTCATTCCTAGCGCGTCTGGGGTGCAACCGGGAACATAGGTGACACTTTTGTCCGGGCACATGGGTGACACTCTGCGTTGCCAAGTCGATGCCGTAAGACCGGGAACCGCGGGGTCCGGGGGAAGCTGCAATCCGAGGAGCGGAGCGACGAGGTTGCAGGTTCCCCCGGACCACGCGGGGCGCGAGGGGTGACCTCCGATGCTGCCTCACAGAGGATCATCACAGACCCTCATCCAGCACCGTGTCCGGGCACATGGGTGACACCCTTCTGGAGCGGCACAATGGTGCGCGACCTGCCGTGCAGGATGCCCACGCGCAGTGGCCCAAGATGCACGTGCCACAGCCCATCGTCGAAGGGCTTGATGCCGACAACCTCGCCAGCAAACGCCTCGCCGACGAACACCATCTTCCCGTCCCACTTGATGCTGCCGTCCGACCGCACGCTACGCGGCTCGAACCCCATCTCGTAGCTGTGCTCCTGCAGGTCTTGAGGCATCTGTCGTGGAGACAGCTCGTAGACCTCCGCAGGCAGCCTCATGCCAAGCGCCTCAT
Source organism: Planctomycetota bacterium (assembly GCA_020851075.1). Lineage (GTDB taxonomy): Bacteria > Planctomycetota > UBA1135 > UBA1135 > UBA2386 > JADZDL01. The sequence goes on from JADZDL010000416.1 coordinate 7,535, forward strand.
GCGGTCGCTCTTCATTGTAGCCCTGCTGGAAGAAGTCGAACGCCGCCTGCTGTGCGCGAATCGAGGCGCGCGGCGGCGACGCGGTCTCCGCCTTCAGAGTCTCGTGAAACCGCTCATGCCGACCATTCTGATCCGGCCGCCCCGGCTCGATGAGCACCGGGATCACACCGAGCCGCACCAGCCAGACGCCCAGCCGCGACAGCCTGCCGAGCCCATTGGCCCCGAATGGCGGCCCACCGTCGCTCAACATGAACCGCGGCAAACCGAACGCCCGGAACGCAACCTCAAGCTTCAGCCGCACGTCGACCATCTTCGGTCGCACCATTGCCTGGCAAACCAACGACGCACGGCTGCACACGTCGTTGACTGTCAGCGGATCACATCGAGTGCCGTCGCCGACACGGAACCAACCTTTGTAGTCCATCGACCAGACATCGTTCGGCGCGGCCGCCTCAACCTTGGGCGGCGAACTTGGTTGGCGTCGAAGACGTCGATCTCGCGGCTCGACGAGCCCCGCACGCTTGAGGATCTCCTCTACCGTGCTGCGTGCTGGCCAGTCTTCATCGGGACGCTCGCGATCAAGCGTCCAGAGAATCTTCTTCGAGCCCCAGGTCGGGTGCGCCTTACGCACTCGCAACACCGCGGCCTCAACCTCGGGACGCGTCTGGTTCGGATGCACCTTCGGCGCTCGCGAGCCGTCCTTCAGGCCCGCCAGGCCGAGCTCCGCGTGCCTCGCCAGAATCTTGTAGCCAGTCTTGCGGCTGATCCCGAATCGCTGGCACACATCGGCCATCGAAACCTCGCGCCTCAACGCGGCCTGCACGAACTTTCGTCGCTCCATCTCTCGGTTGGTCTGGATCCATGGCATCCGGACACCAGACCCTCTGCGACCGTCAAGGTCACTCCCGAGTGTCACCCATGTGCCCGGACACGAGTGTCACCCATGTACCCGGGTTGGACC
>JADZDL010000417.1 GCA_020851075.1 Planctomycetota bacterium
ATCTTCCTCGATCGCACCGCCGAAGGTGCCATCCAGACCGTGCTGGGCGACCTCCACGCCCCAACGGACCGCAAACCCGCTTGAGAAACGACACCAAGTCAGAACCCACTCAGGGCCACGGCACCGAAGCCATCCTGTTCGGCCTCGTGCCCATGGGCGACCCGCGCACGGCCGCCGAGGCGCTGCACGAACTGCAATTGCTCGCGGAAACTGCCGACTTCAGTCCGGCCGGCTGCATGGTCCAGCACCGTCGCCACGCCGACCCTCACACCTACTTCGGATCGGGCAAACTCGAAGAACTTGCCGAGGTCATCAAACTCGCCCACAGCGGTGCGGTGATCTGCGATGACTCGCTCACGCCGACCCAGGCCCGCAACATCGAGACCGCCCTCGGCGTGCCGGTCCTCGACCGCAGCGAACTGATCCTGCAGATCTTCGGCATGCACGCGCGCACGCCCCAGGCCAAGTTCCAGGTCGAACTCGCGGCCCTGCAGTACGAGATGCCGCGCCTGCGACGCCGCTGGACCCACCTCGAACGACAACGCGGCGGCATCGGCGTTCGCGGTGGCGCTGGCGAGAAGCAGATCGACGTCGACCGCGACCTGTTGCGCACGCGCATCGCCGCGGTGAGCAAGGAACTGAAGCGCATCGAGCAGCACAAGATCCGCGAAGTCGAAGCGCGCCCGGAGTTGTTCACGATCGCCCTGGTCGGCTACACAAACGCCGGCAAGTCGAGCCTCCTGAACCGCCTGACCGACGCTGGCGTGCTCGCCGAGAACCGCCTGTTCTCGACGCTCGATACGCGCACCCGCCCCTGGCGGCTCTCGGGTGGACGCACCGTGCTGCTCACGGACACCGTCGGGTTCCTGCGCAAGCTGCCGCACCAGCTCGTCGCCAGCTTCCACGCCACCCTGGAGGAAGCGCTGCACGCCGACCTGTTGCTCGTACTCGTCGACGGCAGTTCGCCCGAAGCTACGGACCAGCTGCGCGCCGTCGACGAAGTGCTTGAGATGCTCGGAGCCGGCGGCCTGCCGCGCATCACGGTGATGAACAAACTCGACCTCATCGGCGACCGCACGAGCCTGGCTCCGCTCTGGCAGCTCGAACCCCGCGCCATCCCGGTGTCCGTGTTGACCGGAGAGGGCATGCCCGACCTCATGGCGGCGATCCAGAACTACCTCGCGAGTGTCGAGAACCGGGTCGAACTGCTGCTACCTCATTCCGCCGGAGCGCTACACGGGGAGATTCGCGCCAAGGCGACCGTGCTCTCGGAGTTCTACACCGAAGAAGGCTGCCTCATGGAGATCCAGGTCTCACCGGCACTTCTGGGGCGTTTGCTAGCCGAAGGCGCTCGCGTCGCGACGGAGAGTGACCGCCCGCCGAGCGCGCCCGAAGCCCCGCGACCTGAGTAGGCCTGCCGCTAGCCAGCTCCGCTTTTCGGTGCGGCGCGAACGAGAATTCCGCGAAATCCGTGTTCGGAGGCCAACACAGAGGGCGCTTCCCGGTTGGTTGCACGAAGTCCGCGCTATCCTTGCGGACCATGCTTCGGGCGGCCGTCGGCCGCCCCAACTCACCTGTCTCGTTTGAGGTCTCCCATGAAGTTCGCCTCCCTGCATCTAGGGCTAACCGTTGCCCTATGCGCCCCCTCGTTTTCCTTGCTCGCCCAGGCACCTGGCGATGCGCTCACCGTGGCGCCTTCGGCCGACCACCGGATCATGCTGCGCTACAGCAAGTTTGATCCGCTCCTGTCGAGGCCTGAAGTTCCAGGCACGCTGCGCAGCGCGGCCGACACGCAACTCTGGATTGTGCAGTTCCACGGCTCGCCGACCGACCTCGACCGCGCCGCGGTGAAGGAAAGTGGTGGCCGCATCGTCGGCGCCCTGCCTTACGACGCCCAGATCGTGCGCATGACCGCGGCCACCGCCACGGCCGTGTCGGTCATGGCCCAGGTCCGCTGGGTCGGTCCCTACGAGCCCGCCTACCGCCTTGAGGCGGAACTGCTCACCGAGCACCTGAGCGGCACCGAGGTTCCCGTTCGCGAATACAACATCGTGATGGCCGACAAGCGCACCGAGAAGAAGGCGCTCGAAGGCAAGATCCTCGCGATCGGCGGCAAGGTCGTTCACCGCCAGCTGGAGAGTCTGCTGTTCACCGTCGAACTGACCGGTGCGCAGCTGCTCATGGCGGCGCGCTTCGACGAAGTTCTGTACATCGACCGCAAGACCGAGGACGGCGTCGACATGAACAACGCCCGCATCCAAGGCGGCGCGAACTACATCGAAACCCAGGCGGGCTACGCCGGCCAGGGTGTCATCGGGCACATCTACGAAGGCTGCGAGGCTACCCACCCGGACTTCACGCCGGCGATGACCAACGTGCTGAGCGGTGGTGAGGCCCAACGGCACGGTCACTGCACGGCAGGCATCGTCTTCGGCGATGGCTTCAGCTCCGCCTCGGCGCGCGGCATGGCCCCGGAAGCGGTTGGTTTCTACACCAACTACTCGACCGTGACCGGCTCGTCGCGCAACGCGGTGATTGACCAGCTCGTGAACACGAACCACGTCATGTTCACGACCGCGTCGTGGGGCGCCACACAGACGGCTGCGTACACTTCGATCTCGGCGGATGCTGACGACATCGTGTTTGACCACCGCATCCCGTGGACGAACAGCATGTCCAACCTCGGCAACACGAGCGTGCGCCCGCAAGCGTGGGCCAAGAACGTGATCTCCGTCGGTGGCGTGCAGCACTTCAACAACTCGACTGCCGGTGACGACTCCTGGTTGGCCGGCAACGGCTCGACCGGACCGGCCCAGGACGGCCGCAACAAGCCCGACCTCGCTGCCTACTACGACTCCGTGTGGACTTCGGACCTCAGCGCCGGCGTCAACAACGGCGAGGGCAACAACAACACGGGTGGCTACAACACCGCCGCCGGCATCGCGGGCCAATCGACCACGGGGTTCAACGGCACGTCGTCCGCCACGCCGATCGTCGCGGGCCACAACGCCCTCGCGATCCAGATGTACACGGACGGCATCTTCAACAACACGCTGCCCGCCGCGGCGACGCAAGGCAACCGGTTCATCAACCGCCCGCTCGCGCAGACGCTGAAGGCGCTGCAGATCGTCGCGGCAAACATGTACACGCCGACCGCGACGAACAACCGCCGCGAGCACGTGGGTTGGGGCTTCCCGAGCCTCGACAACATGTATGACCGCCGTAACCGCATGTTCCTCGTCACGGAAGATGCGCCGATCACGCAAGGTGCGACCCACACGTATCGGGTCAACGTGCTCTCGGGCGAAACGGCCCTCAAGATCTGCATGACCTACCTCGATCCCGCCGGCAACCCTGCGGCCGCGATCGATCGCATCAACGACCTGACGCTGCGCGTCATCCACCCGAACGGCTCGACGTCCTACTGGGGCAACGTCGGTCTCATGGGCGCTAGCCAGGCCAACGTCTCGGCCACCGGCGGTGCCGCCAACACGGTCGACACTGTCGAGTGTGTGTTCGTGAACAACCCGGCAGTCGGTGAATGGACGATCCAGATCACCGCTCCGGTCATCGCGCAGGACGCCCACGTCGCCACCGCGGCGACCGACGCGACCTACGCGCTCGTCGTGAACGGCGGCCGTCAGGTCTTCGGTTCGGGCTGTGCGCGTTACATCCCTGACGACGGCACGACGGGCACCGGCAACTTCATCCCGTTCGGAGCCCAGGACGCGAGCAGCCTGCCCACGATCCTCGCCCAGAACAACGGCGGTAGCGTCGGCGGCGCCTTGTATTTCGACGTGACACCGACCCAGAACCTGTTCTGGACCGGCCTTGATGTCAACACCAACATCACCGTTGGTACCAACCTCATCGTCGACGTCTACACGCGCTCAGGCACCGCGGTCGGCCACCAGAACAGCCTCGCCGGTTGGACCGCACAAACGGCTGGCCACGGCACGGCAGCTGCTGTCGACACTGCGAGCCACATCGAGTTCAACGAGCCACTGCTGCTCGGCACCTCGACCTATGGCGTGGCGCTCGTCGCCCGCAACTTCAACCACCGCTACACCAACAGCACCGGCAGCAACCTGAACTACAACGACGCCAACCTGGCGGTAGCCTTCGGTTCGGCTTCCAACGCGCCGTTCACGGGCAACATCGCGGGACGCGTCGGCAACCTGACGTTCTACTACCGGACGGATACGTCGAGCTGGACCAACCAGCTCTACCAGACGATCCTGCGTAGGGAAGTTCTCGGTAGCGCGGGGACCATCAACGGCCTTGCCTTCTCGCCCGCCGGAACGGGCCGTCACTTCAACCGCGAACTGACGATCCGGATGTCGCATGTGCCGGCCGGCCACACGCTGTCCACCACGTTCGCCAGCAACCTCCCCTCGCCAGTCACCGTACTGAACCAGTGGAACTACTCGTGGTACGCCGACGCCAACAGCTGGAATGAAGTCGGGCTCACGACCCCCTTCAGCTACAACGGTTCCTCCGATGTGGTGGTCCAGATCTTCGCCCGCGGCAACCACAACACGATCAGCGGTGGCTGGAACCGCGCCAGCAACGTCCCGCGTGTCTCGGCCTACGGCTTCGGCTTCGGTAGTGTGCCGACGGTGGCAACGGTCAACGACAACTCCGGACAGCGCATCCGCGTCAACTTCAACTGCGCCGTTGGCACCGACTACGGCACGAGCTGCGGCCCGATGCGCGCCACCACGTTCGGCACGCCCAACCGCGGCGGCACCGCGTGGTTTGACATCACGCAAGCGCTGCCGAGCAGTGGCGTGATCCTCGGTCTCGGCTTCGTCGAACAGGGGCCGTTCCCGATCGACCTGTCGACTTACGGTTTCACGAACTGCCGCCAGTTCCACAACCTGTCGACGACCCTGTTCAAGATCACCGATGGTAGCGGCTTCGCGACGCACGCCATTTCGGTGCCCAACAGCGCGTCCTACGACGGCCTGCGCCTCTACGGCCAGTGGTTCGGCCTCGATTCCGCCCAGCCGGGTGGCCTCACGGTTTCGAACTTCGTCGTGAACCTGATCGGCATCGACCCGTGAGTCGATGACGGCACTCCCGAGAACCGCGGGAACCTGCCTCTTGCGGGCCCGGTGGATCCAAGATCCACCGGGCCCGCGTTGTTTCCAGGTCACTTCTTCGGGTCGATGACGACGAGCAGGTCCTGCGCCTTCACCTGCACCTTCACGTCCGTGCACAGTTCGCGCACGATGCCCGCGACGGGCGCCCGCACGATGGTCTCCATCTTCATCGCCTCGAGTGTGAGCAGTGGTTCACCTTCGGCCACGGCAACACCCTCCCGGCAATGCAGCACGATCACGCGCCCAGGCATCGGGGCGCCCACTTCTCCGGGCAACGCCGGATCCGCGCGGCGCCGCGTTTCGACCTCCTTCGTGAGGCTCAGGTCCGGCACGGCGACCTGCCGGCTCTGGCCATTGAGCTTGAAGTAGACCGTCACCTGGCCTTCTTCATCCGGCTCACTCTTCGCCTCCAGCGATACCACGAGCGTCTTGCCTGGCTCGATCTCGATCCAGACTTCCTGGCCCATATCGAGGCCATAGAAGTAGATCGGCGTCGGCAACAAGGAGACATCGCCGCACCGCGCCTGGAACGTGAAGAAGTCGTCGAGCACGCGCGGATACAGCGCGTAACTGACGATGTCGCGCGGTTCGGGCACGGCGCCCGTTCGTTGCTCGATGTGCTCGGCGGCTTTGGCAAAGTCGAACGCTGGCAGGCCGTCGCTGGGGCGCCCTTCGAGGATCGGCAACCCCTTCAACACCGCCGCGCGCACGTCGTCGGGGAACCCACCAGGCGGATGCCCGAGGTAACCCTGGAAGTATTGCACCACGCTGACCGGGAAGTCGAGCTTGTGCGCCTGCACGAGTAGCTTCTGCCGCGTCGCGAGAGTCGAAGTGGCCAGATCGCCCTGCATCACGAGCAGGTTGTTCTGCACGAGGAAGATCGCGAAGTCGCCCACCATCTTGGAGCTCGGCGTGACCTTCGGAATGTCCCCGCAAAGCTGGTTCACGACCGCAAACGCGTGTTTCACCTCGCCCCAACGATCGATCAGACCAAGCGACGCCACCTGCGGCCGCAGGTTCGAATACTGGCCGCCCGGAATCTCATGGTAGTAGACCTCGCTCGTGCTGCTCTTCAGGCCGCACTCGAAGGGCGCATAGAACTCGCGCACGGCTTCCCAGTAGTCGGCGAGCGGCTGCATCACCTTGTTCGTGAGCCCAGTCTCGCGCGGTGCGCCGCGCAACGCTGCGATGAGCGCGTTCATGCTTGGCTGCGACGTGAGGCCCGCCATCGGCGCCAAGGCGACATCGACGATGTGCACCCCGCTCTCCACCGAGGCCATGTAGGTCGCGATACCATTGCCCGACGTGTCGTGCGTGTGCAGGTGGATTGGCAGTGATGTCACTTCGAGCAGACGGCTGATCAACATGCGCGCCGCCTGCGGACGCAGGAGCCCCGCCATATCCTTCACACACAGGATGTGCGCCCCCATGCCCTCGATCCGCCGCGCGAGTTCGGCGTAGTATTCGAGCCCGTACTTCGTGCGCGCCGGGTTGTCGACGTCGCCCGTATAGCAGACCGCCACCTCGGCGATCTTGCCCGTGCGCAGCACACGCTGCACCGAGACATCCATCGAATCGAGGTCGTTGAGGCTGTCAAACACGCGGAACACATCGATTCCGCACGCCGCCGCTTCGTCGATGAAGCCCTCGACCACGTTCTGCGGGTAGCTCGTGTAACCGACGGCATTGGCGCCGCGCAGCAGCATCTGGTGCAGCACGTTGGGAATGGCGCGCTTCAACTGCCGCAGGCGATCCCATGGATCTTCGTTGAGGAAACGATAGGCGACGTCAAACGTGGCCCCACCCCACGTTTCCAGCGAGAACAGCGGGTGGCACAAGAAGGCCGTCGCGTGGGCGATCGCCATCATGTCCTTGGTGCGCACGCGCGTTGCCAGCAGCGACTGGTGCGCATCGCGCATCGTCGTATCCGTGAGCAACGGCCGCTTCTGGCGCTTGATCCACTCGACGACCTTGGCCGGCCCACCCTCGGCGAGGATCTGCGCCGTGCCATAGGGCGGCGCACCTGGGGGCACCACGGGAACCACCGGGGCCACCACGCTCGCCGGCGACAGTCGCTGCTCGCGGCGGAACGTCGGGTGGCCGTTTACGATCACGGAAGCCAGGTAGGACAACAACTTCGTGGCGCGGTCCTTGCCGAGTTTGATCTCAAACAGCTCCGGCGTGTCGTCGAGGAACCGCGTCCAGGTCTCGCCGCGCAGGAAGCTCACATGTCCGAGCACGTTCTGCAGGAACGCGAGGTTGGTCTTCACGCCGCGAATGCGGAACTCGCGCAACGCCCGCTGCCCCTTCTGCGCCGCCTGCGCCAGCGTCGGGCCATACGTGATGCTCTTCACGAGCAACGAATCGTAGTGGCCCGATACGACCGTTCCTGCCAACCCGTCACCACCATCCAGGCGCAGGCCAAACCCGCCGGGAGCGCGGTACGCGACGATCGTGCCGGTATCGGGTAGAAAATCGTTCTGCGGGTCCTCCGTGGTGATGCGGCACTGGATCGCATAACCGCGCGGCTGGATATCTTCTTGCCTGGCAATGCCGATCTCAGCGCTGCTCAGTGCATAACCCTGTTCGACGCGAATCTGCGCCTGCACGAGATCGATGCCCGTGATCTGCTCGGTCACCGTGTGCTCGACCTGCAACCGCGGATTCACTTCAATGAAGTAGTGTTGGGTGCCCGCGACGAGGAACTCAAACGTACCGGCACTGTGATAGGCCGCCGACCGCGCGAGCTTCAGCGAATCGGCGAACAACGCCGCACGCGTAGCAGCGGTCAGGTTGGGCGCCGGCGCGATCTCGACGACCTTCTGGTGGCGCCGCTGCACCGAACAATCGCGCTCGTGCAGGTGCACGACGTTGCCGTGCTGGTCGCCGAGGATCTGCACTTCGATGTGGCGGACCTTCGGCAGGTACTTCTCGAGAAACACCACCGGGCTGCCGAACGCGGCCAGCGATTCACTGCGCGCCTGCCGCAGCAACGATTGCAGATCGCGCAGCTCTTCGACGACGCGCATGCCGCGACCACCGCCGCCGTGGGCCGCCTTCACGATCGTCGTGCCATTGGCGCGGAAGAACGCTTCCGCGACGACAAAAGCCTGGGCCTCATCGGCCGGCAATTCGATGCCAGGGACCGTCGAGATGCCGAGCTGTGCGGCAGCCTTGCGCGCCGCCACCTTGTCGCCCAGTGACTGCAACACGTGCACGCTGGGGCCCAGGAACGCGATGCCCGCCGCGCGAACCGCCGCCGCAAACGCATGGTTCTCAGATAGGAACCCGTAACCAGGATGGATCGCGTCGACCTTGGCACGCCGCGCGATGGCGAGGATCTCCTCGCCATCGAGATAAGCCGCGACCGGCGACTTCCCCTGGCCTACCAGGTAACTCTCATCGGCCTTGTAGCGATGCTGGTTGGTCGCGTCTTCTTCGCTGAAGATCGCCACGGTGCGAATGCCAAGCTCCGAACACGCGCGGAAGACCCGGATCGCAATCTCGCCGCGGTTCGCACAGAGGATCTTGTGGAAATGCCGCTGTTCCATGTTTGGCACGGTAGTTCCGAAGCTGCGAATTGCAGATCACGGATTGATGAGGATTTCGGCAGTTCTGCCGGTCTGGCTAAACCCCATCGCGACGGTGCCCGCGTGATGCAACCGCCCTCAGTGCCGCCCGTTCGGGTGACACTGGTAGCAGCTCGCGGACGCCCATACGTAGTTGTTCACGCCCTGATGCTCACTGTTCATCTTGGTCTGCCGATGCTCGTGACAGTCGATGCAGGAGAAGGCCACCCGATTGCTCGCGTTGTTGTGACAATCGAAACAGGCCATGTTGCGGTGCTCCCCGGACGTGATGGGGAAGGTGTGCTGGAAGGTCCCGTTCGACCACACCGTCGTGCCGTGGCAATCCTGGCACTGCTGGCTCATCTGGAACGAAACGTGGGGCGGGTTCGTCGTATTCTGGTAGGTCGTGAGGTGGCACGAGACGCACGCGGGGTTCTGACCGGTGTAGACACCTGGCGTTGTGTGGCAAGCCGTGCAAGCTCGCGCGTGCGCGTTGGTCAAAGGGAACGACGCCGGATGCCCGAGGCCAGCACCACGCCAGGCAGCGGTGTTGTGGCAGCTCTGGCAATCGGTCGGATACCCACCCGCCACGTGGTTTGGGTTCTGTGCCGACTGGTAACTGCTCATGTGGCACCCATTGCAGGTCGTCGGCGTTCCCGCGTAGACCTGCCCGATGTGGCACGCCGTGCAGTCGCGTCCCGCGTGCCCGAACGTCAACGCAAAGCTCCCGGGGTGGGACCAGTTCGCGGTCCGGAACGTGCGCGTATCGTGGCATTGCGCACAGTCCGTGCCAAAACCGGCGGCGGCATGCCCGGGAGCCGTGGTCCCGGCGTAGTTGTCCGTGTGGCAGCTCGCACACGCTGACGATTGCCCCTGGAACGCGTTCGGCGTCGTGTGGCACTCCACACAGAGCCGCCCGGCGTGTGCATTGGTCAACGGGAAGGACTCTGGATGGGCAAAACGAGCGGGTTTCCAACCAAGCGGAACATGGCACTGCTGGCAGTCCTGCGAGTACCCGAGCAACGTGTGGTTTGGGTTCGTGGTCCGCGCCAGATCCGCCTGGTGGCAGGCAGAACACTCTGCCGTCGCTCCAGCGAAGTTGCCGACCTGGGCGCCCGCGTGGCAGCGGAAGCAAGCGACGGCGGCGTGCGCTCCGACCAGCGGGAAGCGCGTGCGATCGTGCAGTGCGATCGCTTCGCGCGGTTGCCAGGTTGACTCGTTGTGGCAGTCCCCGCAACTGCGACCCAGCCGGGTCTGATGCGGATCCTCGTGGCAACCAGAGCAGCCTTGCGCGGCAAACTGCTGCACCGGTCCGCGGTCGTTGTGGCACATGAGGCAACTCGCCGTCCTATGCGCACCGGCGAGCGCTACGCCCGTACGCTGCTCGTGATCAAACTGGAAGTCGGCGCGCAGCGTGTGCCAATCGCTGCCGGTGTGGCACAACGAACAATCGGCCGGGAAGTTGTCGTGCGGCACCACCGGTCCAAACGACGCGTTCCAACCTTGCTGCGGCACGAAGGTCGCACAGGCAACCACACCAACAAACAGCAGGCACCACAACAGCGCCATGCGGAGCGGATGCCGAAGAGTCACAGGGTCGCCTGGGTTGTTCATCAGAACCGCCATTGCATGTAGAAGCCAAACGACCACGCATCCTCGCGATCGCCAAACCACCGTTCGAGCGAGCAGTCGAGATCGCCCGTGTCGGAGACCGGTGTGGAGAGACCGAGTTCGACGGATTGCCGCGTGTAGCTCTCGCTGCCTGACACGAGGCCGGTAAGGTCGTACTGAGACCACCGGTAACCGACGCGCCACGAACCCGCCGCAATCGGCGCGCGCAAGGTTGCGCGCAGACCAGGCCCCGACGAATAGCCGCCGTCCGTCTGGAACAGGGACACGGAGAGGTTGGATCCATCGCCGACCACATCGCGCACGTCGGCATCCAAGCCAAACGAAGTTCCGTCCCGATCCTGGTCCCGCCAGAGGTCCGTGCGGGCCTGCAGACGAAGTTCTTCGACCGGGCGCCACCATCCACTCCATGACGCGCGATCGACGGCGCCGTTGCGCACGAGTTCTTCGGGCAGGTTCTGGTACTCGGCGCGTTTCAGCTCTGGCCACGCAAAGTGCGACACGGTGAGGCCGGTGCCCACTTCACGGGCGTCCCAACGCGCCACACCGAAGAGCTCCGTGACTTCGAGGCCACTGCCCTTCAAGGTGTCGCTGCTCGTGTAGAAGTCGACCTTGGCACTGCCATACAACGACACCTGGTCCGTGGGACGGCCTTCGAGCCGGAATAGCACGAGATCTCGATCCGGCGCCCCTTGGTGCCAGGTCTTCTGCACCCCGATCGCCGCCGCAAAGCTGCGTCGCGCATCGGCAGTGAAGTCAACGAACGCGTGCACGCCGAGATCTTCGCCTGTGTCGCGGGCCGGGAACGGCCGTGGATACGACGCGAGACCACCTCCCATGCGGAAGCCACCTTCGTACCGGCGCACGACTTCGACGCCATCGGCCAACCCGAGTTCAGGCAGAAACTGGGAGAAGAAGCGCCCGATCTCCACACCCGTCGGCGCCCATTGTTCGGTGCCAAAGGCCACAGACAACAGATCCAGCCGCGCGTTGGCATCGTCCTCGTCGGGCGCATCAGGCAGCACCACGCGTCGCTCGTCGAGTTCGCCTGCGAAGCGAATCCGCTCGCCAGCGCCGAGGAAGTTGGTCGCATCCGCCCGCACGCCAGCCCGCGCCAGCAGGTAGTCACTCGACCGGTCACCGCCGCTGTCGCGGTTCCACTGGCCTATGGCATAGAGCCGCCCATCGAGAGTCGCCGGGCGTTGGTCCGGCCGCTGGCCAAACGTCGGCACGAGCAACGGCTGATCCCCGCGGCGCTCCCCCTCCCGGCGCGTCCACGGCGGGTGCTCCACCGCGGCGGGCTTCTTCGGGGCCGTTCCGGCGGCCGGCCGGGACGCTTCCTGCACCCGCGCCTCGCCGCGTGTGCCTACGGGCGGCGGCAAGGCACCCGGCGGCAACTCCGCGCGCGCCGAGGTATTGCTCACCGAACGGATCTCAACGTCGAGACTCGCCACGCCGGGCGCAAACAACTGCACCACCATGCCGACCTGCAGGCCGACGTCGCGGCCGTGGTCGAGGTAGACGCTGCGATCGCTGACCGACGTCACGCCCAACTGCACGGTTCGCTCCTGCGGCGCTTGCGCCAGAACGGCGGCGGGCGCGAAGCATGCGGCGGTGACTTGCCAGTGCATCTTCACTTGCGCACCCTCCCGTCGGCTCCGAGCTGGTGACAGTCCCCGCAAGCCGTGCCGAGCGGCTTGTAGCGAACGACCTTACCCTGCTCGGTTTCATAACTCGTGTGGCAACGGGCACACGCCACCGTCCGATGAACCTCGTCGAGCGGGAAACGCGTCTGTTGGTGGTCGAAGTGGAGATCCTGGAACGACCGGGTCTCGTGGCAGCGCGAACAATCGGTGACCGAACCGCGCTGGAACTGCCCCCGGTGCACATCGGTGTGGCAATCGGCGCAGAGCGTGCCGAGCACCGGCCCAAGCCGTTGCGCCATCGCCTTGCCCGCCGCAGCGCGCGGATGGCACGCAGCGCAGTCCACCGCCGTGTGCGCGCCAGTGAGTTCGTAGCCCGTCCACAGCGTGTGATCGAACGCACCCGCGACAGGCGCAAACGCCGCGGTGTCGTGACAGCGCACGCAGCCACGTTTGCCCCCCACCAGCCGCGGGCGGCCAGCCCGGTCAAACGCGCCCTTGTGAACATCCTCGTGGCAGACTGCGCACTCGCTGCTGGTGCCGTGGAACTCGCGCACCCCTTCCTTGCCCACCTTGTGGCATGCAGAGCACCCGACAGCATCGTGCGCCCCCGTCAACGGGAACGCCGTCAACGCATGGGCAGCGAGGCCGAATTGCGATGGGTGGAAACTCGTCGTCCGATGGCAAGCCGTGCACTGCTGGTAGCGTGCTTCGAGATCGAACTGGCCACGATGCACGTCTTCATGGCAAGCCCGACACTCCTCGGGCTTGCGGCCCGGAAAGCGCGTCGCTTTGGCCACCCCCTGGTGGCAGGCCGCGCAGGCCACCTCCGCATGCGGCGCAACCAACGGAAACCCGGTTGCCGCATGCAACGCCGACGGCATGGCGCCGCCTCGGAAGTCCTGGTCCGAATCCTTGTGGCAGCCCGCACAACCCTTCGCCGGTCCAACCGCCGCCACGGCCGCCGTCATCAGCGACGAACCGTGGGGATGCTCATGGCAGGCCGCACACTCCGCCAACGCCGGGGCACTGCCTTGCCAGCGTGGGGCCTGCTTTGGATCACCATGGCACGCAGCGCACGGAGCCTTCGCGTGCGCGGCCAGCAACGCAAGACCAAACTCCGCATGCCGCGCGGGAGTGAACGACTCGGCCTTCCAGGCGGTCGCCGTATGGCACCGCGAACAATCCGCGCTGTTGGCAAGGCGCAGGGCCTGGATCTGCAGCCCGCCCGAACCATGCGGGTCCGCATGGCAGACTGCGCACGCGCGAACCGGCTGCGGCTTCTCGCGCAGCGCGGCAACCGCATGCGCCGAGTTCTCTTCGTGGCAAGCTTTGCACTCGACCTTGCCATGCGCGTCCTGCAACGCGAACTCCGCATGCGGGAACTTCGGCGCCTTCTTCCACGGCTCCTCCTGCCCATGGCAACTCGCACAGTCGGGGCCGTAGGCACCCTTGTGCTGGTCGTCGTGACAGCTCGTGCATTGCTGGGAGAGGCCGAGGAAACGGCCCTTCGGGGGAGGTTCCTCGTCGTTGGCGTGCACGTGGCAACGTTCGCACGTGAGCGGCGCGTGGGCCCCCGTGAGCGTGAAGGCCACGTCCCGGTGGTCGTAGGCGTTCTGCTCCGCGATGCCAACCCGCGCAAACGCGTGATTGGCGATGAGTGGCGCCGCATCGCCGTGATGGTCACCATGGCACGAACCACAGCGATCGAGGTCGGCAGCGGGAAGGCGGCCATGCAGCCCCTTGCCGTTTGCCCGCTGCGTGCCGATCGCCGTGTGACAGCGATTGCAGCCCTCGGCATCGATGCCGGCGCCGGCCCGATGGCACGCGTCGCAGTTGCTGCCGTTCGCCAACGCGGCCACCGAAGCATGCGCGGGATGCAGTGGCCCAGGCCCCTGCCTGACACCCCCCGTATCCCACCAGGTGATCCAGAGGACGATGGCGAGGGAGAGAATCGGTAGCAACCAGCGTGCAAGCTTCATCGTCCACCCCCCAGCAAAGGCAGGACGGAGAAGTCCACGCCGCCATAACGGAGCGCTGTCACCACGTGCACCATGGTCAACAACAGCAACAGCAGTGCGAGCCAGCGGTGCAGGTAGCGCCACACCGACAGCAGGCCGCGAACCTCTTCGTAATGTGTCAACTGCAGCGCGAGGCGATGCGAACGCTGCGCGAGGGCCAGCACCCGCCCCACCTCCGTGATCGGAATGCCCTCCGCCCGCGCCTGGGCACGCAACCGCGACATCTCGCGGCGCAACCGCAACTGGCTCCGCAATAGCCCGATCGCCCGCGCGAAGAAGCCGCGCCCGAGCTGCGCCGCTGCCACGAGGCCCTCGATCTGCACGCGCACCTGACTGCCGAAGCCCCGACCATGTCGATCCCATTCGCCGGCAATCGCGGTCACCTGGGTGGTCAGTTCTTCGAGATCCTGTTGCCGGCCGTTCTGCGCCCGCGGCACGAAGGCATAGAACCACCGCCCGACGACGCCAGCCGCAACGACGATGACCATCGCCAGCAGCGCATGGCCCCCGGCGCTGTCGCGCACGAGGAAGCTGCTGTGCAGCAGTGCGACGAGGCAGGAGCCGAGCCCCGTCGCGATGTGCAGGCTCATCCAGCTCTTCAGCGTGCCCGGTAGCGCCCCACCAAAACGCGGCGAGCGGCGCCAGAGATAGAGCAGATTGACGAAGAACAAGCCGGTGGCGACCACCCCCGCCAACAAGCCGATGCGCCCTTGTGGACGCAACAGATCATGGTCCAGGGATCCCGACCGGAACGGTCCCGGCAAGCTGTAGTACTCGCCGAAGACAGCACGCATGAGCAACAGGCCCAAGAGGCCCAGCAAGGTGGCCGACAGCGCCACGAGCAGGCCCGTGCCGCGATCCGGCGGCGGCAGTTCCGGGGGCCGCAATTCCGGATCGAAGGAGACGCCGGCGGCTTCGAGCAGGGGGAACGGCGGCGTGCCACCGGCGAAGATGAACACCTCATCGTTCGGCAGCTCGACCAGCGTCTTCGTGATCACGGCACCGCGGTCCTCGGGCGCACACAACAACTGCACGGTATCGGGCGTGATTGCCTCGACGGTGCTGTCAAACAACACGTGGACCGCTCCGGCTTCCACGGCCGCGAGAATACGTTCCTCGTTGCGCGTCTTGAGGCGCGAGAACGTGCCGCGGCGATAGCTGATGGTCACCTGATTGCCAGCCTGCTCAGCCAGCGCGAGGGCCGCTTCGATCGCACTGTCGCCGCCGCCCACCACGAGCACGGAACGCCCCGTGTAACTTTCGGCGTCCAGCAGCGCGTAGGCGACCTTGCCCAGGTCCTCGCCAGGCACGCCGAGCTTCTGCGGCGAACCGCGGCGCCCCACCGCCAGACAGACGTGGCGCGCGTGGAAGATGCCCGCGGGCGTGGTCACCTCAAACGTGCCGTCCGCACGCCTGGCGAGCCCCTGCAGGGCAGTTCCCGTTCGCACGTCGAGTTCGTGCTGCTGCGCCAGCTCCTGCCAGAGCAGGACGAGCTCCTCCTTCGTGTATTCGAGCCGGCCCAGCCGGCCATGCAGCGGCAGGTCCATCGGCTGCGTCATCACGAGCTTCTTGCGCGGGTACGCGGCCACCGTTCCGCCCACTTCCGCTGCCTGGTCGAGCCCCACCGCGCGCAGACCTTGTTCCTTGGCAGCAAGCAGGCACGCAAGTCCCGCTGGCCCCAGACCAACCACGAGCAGGTCCAGTTCGTCCTGCGCCGAGGGCGCTGCCGCGATGCGTGCCGCAACCTCTCGCGCCACCAGGGTGCCGTGCCCGACGGCGGTGCGCACGAGCGCGAAACCCGTGATCTCGCCCGCCAGAAACAGCCCCGGAACGCCAACGGCCTCGAGCTTGTCGTCGATCGCCGGCAGATCGCGCCGCTCCTTCACATCCCCGAGCGTCAACGCAATCGCATTCGTGGGGCACGCCGTCGCACAGGCTCCGTGGCCAACGCAGCGGGCGCCATGAACGACAACGGC
>JADZDL010000418.1 GCA_020851075.1 Planctomycetota bacterium
GACGTTTCCCGAGGATGGCTGCAACATCCACGTGACCGTCGCGAACATGACCGAAGCGCAGTTTGCCGAGGTCAATCGCCTGCGGGGCAACGTCTACGAGATGCTGGCCTACGTCGATGAGCAGATCGCCAACGAAGCGCACGCGCCGGCGGGCAATCGGCTTGCGTATTGGATGACGCATCCGTTGATGAGCACGCAGAATCGGCCGTATGGCCGCGAAGGCGCGCTGACCGTCGAGCACATCGAGAAGGCGCTGCTGCTCTGCAACTGCCTCGAAGTGCGCAATGGCACGCGCACACGCTCGCTCAACGAATTGACGATGAAGCTCGTGACGGGCCTCGATCGGCAGACGATCGAATCGTTGGCCAACAAGCATGGCATCCTGCCGAAGGGCAAGACGCCGTGGTTGAAGTCGATCGTCGCGGGTTCGGATGACCATTCGGGCATCAACCAGGGGCAGACGTGGACGGAGTTTGCGCTGCCGGAAGGTCGCGTGCTCACGCCGAACGACCTCGTCGATGCCATTCGCAGTCGTTCTACGAGCCCGGCGGGCGCCCACGGTGGCCCGGTGACGCTCGCCCACGCGATGGTGAAGTTGCTCTACGACGGCAACTCGGTGCGCAATCGGGCCGCGGGGGCCAAATCGGTCAGCATGGGCGGGCCGATCAACTCCCTGCTGCGCTTCGTGTTTGACAGCGAAGGCGTGCGCTTTCACGAGAAGGTCGCGTTCCAGGGCCGCCTCTGGATGCAGAAGTTGCTCGACAAGCGCGGTGGCAAGAAGCGCGCGGCGGCCGATCGTCCGTTCGAGAAGATCCTCGCCAGCGAAGCCGGCAAGCTGCTCGGCGACGCCGGGTTCCGCAAGGCGCTCGCGGGCGCTCAGCGCACTGACGACCGCATCTTCCTGGTCGTCAGCAGCCTCGTGAACCGCATCTTCCAGCGGTATGTGACGCGACTTACCCAGGCGAGTTCGCTCGATATCGTGCGAGTCGTGAAGGAGGTCGTGTCGCTGATCTCCTCCAACGTGTTCGTGTCGCTGCCCTACCTGCTGTCCTACCTGCACCAGAGTTCGGACCGCATGCTCGTGCGCGATGTGCACAAGCGTTTTGACTTTCACGAGCCGCCAAAGCTCGTGCTCGTGACAGACACGTTCTTCGAGATCAATGGCGTAGCGCGCACGATCCGCAAGATGATCGACGAAGCGCAGCGGCGCGAGATCGATTTCACGGTCGTCACGTGCCTCGGCGAGAAGGAGCGCGAGCAGCTGTGTCGTGCACCCGATATCCAGCGGTGGATCGCGAAGGGCCAGCTGAAGATCCTGCCCGCCATCGTCAATCTCGACTTCCCAGAATACGAAGGGCTGCAGATCCGTGTGCCGCCGTTCCTTGATCTGCTGAAGTTCCTGCAGGAGAGCGGTTTCACGAAGATGCAGATCAGCACGCCTGGCACCATCGGGGTCGCCGGCCTGCTGGCGGCGAAATTGCTGCAGATCGACACGTCCTCGACCTATCACACGAGTTTCCCCGAATACGTCGAGAACTACACGCGCGACATCAGCCTCGAAGCGCTCACGTGGAAGTACATGATCCTGTTCTACCACTCGGTAGACGAGGTCGTCGTGCCGTCAAAGTTCATCGCGCGCTTGTTGCACGAACGTGGTCTGCGCAACCGCAAGTTGCTCATTCTCGATCGCTGGGTCGACACCCAGAAGTTCCACCCGGAACGCCGCGATGCAGGCTTCTGGCGCCGCTTCGGGCTCGTCAATGCGGCCGATGTGGTCAAGTTCTTGTATGTGGGGCGCGTGGGCGTGGAGAAGAACCTCAGCATCCTCGCCGACGCGTTCCTCGAATTGCGCAAGACGCACAAGAATGCGCACCTCATCATCGTCGGGGATGGGCCATATCGGCAGGAACTCGAACGCAAGCTCGCCGGGGCGCCGTGCACGTTTACGGGCTTCCTCGAAGGGGATGACCTGTTGACGGCGTTCGCTTCGGCCGACGTGAAGCTGTTCCCGAGCACTACCGACACGTGGGGCAATGCGCCGCTCGAAGCACAGGCGTCGGGGCTGCCGGTCATCGTTTCCGACAAGGGTGGACCGCACGAACTCATGGTGGATGGTCACACGGGCTTCAAGGTGACGGTGCGCGATCTGGGCTCACTGTGTGAAGCCATGCAGAAGCTCATGGACCCGGAGACCAGGCTCAGCATGGGGCGCAACGCGCGGCAGTTTACCGAGGACAATCGTGTGGACGAGCCGTTCTCGGCGATCCTGGATTCTGACAACTACCGCCTGCGTGTGAAGAGGCAGAGGAAGTTGCCGGCCATTGTGGAGCAGGAGAGTGTTGCTGAATCGGTGGACGATTATCTCGTCGACCACCGCGTCATTCCGTCGAGGGCTACTGGCGCATGAACGAGGTCTTTACGTGGGTGGGTGGTGGCATCGGGGCTCTGGTCGCCGCGCGTTGGCTCGTGCAGCGCCTGCAACTGTCCAAGGCCAAACACCCGTCATTGCGCGGCCACGCGCGCATGGCACTACGCCTTGCGAAGTGGGTGCCATTCTACGAGTACGACGACAGCGAGTACTTCGGTGTCGACGGTGCCCCGGCGGAGGTGCAGCAGTTGCGCCGGCGGGCGTTTGAGCGGCTTGCGCGGCAGTTTCGCGACAAGGCGCCGCGCACGTTGGAGCAGAGTGCCTTGCTCGAGGACGGCATTTCCGACCTCGAGTTCGTAAACCACTACCGCGTGCCGTTCCAGTTCCGCAATCGTGTGCATGAGCAGTTGAAGCTCGGCTGTTTGGTCGAGGAGACGCGCGAGCGTCACCTCAAGGACCTCGATGGCAATTGGAGCCTCGATGTGACGGGCGCCTACGGAATGAACCTGTTTGGGTACGAGGTCTACAAGCAGTGCATCGAACGTGGGGTCGAACGCGCGCGCGCGCTCGGGCCGGTGTTGGGGCCGTACCACCCCGTGATCGCCGACAATGTGCAGCGGCTCCAGAAGATCGCGGGCCTGGACGAAGTATCGTTCCACATGTCCGGCACCGAGGCGGTCATGCAGGCCGTGCGGCTAGCGCGCTATCACACCAGGAAGTCACACATCGTGCGCTTCTGCGGGGCCTACCACGGCTGGTGGGATGGTGTGCAGGCTGGCGTCGGCAACCCGCGCCCGGCGCGCGAGGTCTATACCCTGAAAGACCTCTCGGAGGACTCGCTGCGGGTGTTGCGGACCCGCAAGAATATCGCCTGCGTGCTCATCAATCCGCTGCAGGCAATGCACCCAAACGGCAACGCGCCCAGCGATTCGATGCTCGTCACGAGTGAGCGCAGCGTTGGCTATGACAAGGCTGCCTACGCGGCCTGGTTGCAGAAGGTCCGCGAAGTGTGCACGAAGCGCGGCATCGTGTTGATCTTCGACGAAGTGTTCCTTGGCTTCCGGCTCGCGGTGGGCGGTGCGCAGGAGTACTTCGGCATCAAGGCGGACCTCGTCACGTATGGCAAGACACTCGGCGGCGGCCTGCCGGTGGGCGTCGTCTGCGGCCGCGCCGATCTCATGCGGCGGTTCCGCGACGAACAACCCACCGATATCTGTTTTGCGCGCGGCACGTTCAATTCGCATCCGTACGTGATGACGGCGATGAACGAGTTCTTGCAGTATCTCGAAAAGCCCGAAGCACAAGCGACGTACGTGGGCCTCGATGCGCGTTGGGACAACTGCGCGAAGGTCCTCAATGAACGGCTGGCAGCCCAGCAGTTGCCGATGCGGGTTGCCAACATGGTCTCGATCTGGGCGACGAAGTTCACCCAGCCGAGCCGCTACAGCTGGATGTTCCAGTACTACCTGCGCGCGCAGGGCATCGCGATGAGCTGGGTCGGCAGTGGCCGCTTCCTGTTCAGCCACGACTTTACGGATGGGGACTTCGACGAGTTCTGCGAACGGTTCCTCGCCGCGGCCGTGGCGATGCGCAACGACGGTTGGTGGTGGGCGAGTCCACAACTCACGCACAAGGCGATCAAGCGGCAGGTGCTGCGCGAGATGGTGCGCACGCTGTTGGGCCGCAAGCGCAAGGCGAATCGGATGCAAGCTGTGCCCAGCGGGCCCAGTGAGCCCAGCGGCGCCGCGCCCGAAAGCGCGACGCCAGAACTCGCCACCTCAGGCGCGGCGCATCGGCTCGGGCCAGTCCGTCATCGGGTCGAGTAGCTGCCCCTTCAACAGATAGAAGGGCGCCTTGTAGTAGATGTAGACGTCGTGGAACGGGTCCGTGAGGATCTTCGTCATCCACACGAGGCCGTGGCGCGGCTCTACCGTGATGCACAGATAGGTCGTGCGCAGCAGTACGGCCACGGTGCCCAGGGCGATCCACAGCACGCTCAAGTGGTGGGCAAAGCCGTACCAGCCCTCGTATGGCGCATAGATGCCAAACAGGGTCGGCGACAGCCACACGACCAGCGGCGTCAGGGCCCATGCCGACAGCAGGATCACCTTGCGCTGCAGGTTGTAACCGACCTTGATCTGCTCCTTGTATTCGTTGGAGGCACGGTTCACTTCGTCATAGCCGAGCGGCTCAAAGAAGAAGTGGCCCGACTGGCGCGTCACCATGGACACGACCCAGCCGAGGAAGGCCGTGATCACCGGGTCAATGAAGAGATACACATAGGCCGTCAGGAAACTCAGCGCGCTGATCAGGTGCAGCGTCTGGTTGATGCGGCTGTGGTGGTAATAGCGGTGGTCGTCCCAGCGCTGCACTTGCAGGGCTTCGTAGAAAGTTGCGGGACGCCGTTCGGAGGTGATGGTCGTCATCAGGAAGTTGTTCTGGAGTGAAGAGAAGAGCTACGTGGTTGGACGCTGGAGAAGTGGTTGGCCCATGCGCACGAGTGCGCCCTCGGCGAGGCTTGGGTGCAGTTGGAAGCCGCGCGACGCAAATACGACGAGGGTCGAACCGTGCTGGAAGTAGCCGAGTTCCTGCCCCTTCGTGAATTGCGCGTCGCAGTCGAGGAGATTGGGGCCGCGATAGCGCAGGTCGAGCACTGGCCCCAGGCAATGCAGTTGGATGCTGGCGACGAGGATTGCCGCTACCGCGACGATGGCCACGTGCTGGTCTCGCTGTGGCAGCACGAGATCGAGCACGGCCCGCTCGTTTTTGCAGAACAGCTTCTCGACGCGACGCAGCGCGATCGGATTGACGTTCCAGGTGTCGCCCGAGATGTAGACGACCCGCTTCATCGCGCCGTCACACGGCGCGTGAAACCGGTGGTAGAAGCTCGACTTCAGCCGCAGCGTCACGAACACGCCGTCGCGATAGCGTTCGACGAGTTCGGGATCGCCGAGCAGGTCCTGCAGCGAATAGGGGAAGCCCTTGGCCTGGAATACCTCGGTCCCGCGCACGTGCCCATGTGCCCCGACGATTGCATCGCACGGGCTGGTCAGCACTTCGGGATCCGGATCGATCGGGCGCACGCCGGGGCGCAGTTCGCGGATGAAACAGTCGTGCAGGCTGCGGAACCGGGCTGCTTTGGCCTCGGACAGGTCCAGGTCCGGCGCAAACAGGCGCCACAGGCCAATGGTGACCCGGGTCAGCGGGCCCGTCGGCAGCTTGCTGAACCAGCCCATGAACCGCGTCGCCAGCCGCCGCGGGATCCGGTTGGTGACGAGGAAGTTCAGGTCTTCCTGCAGGAAGACCCGGGAGAGCCACGATCCCCTTGGGACCGCAGCCTGGACGGGGAAGACTTCGGTTTCGGACGGTGGCATCGGGCGCGCTGGCACCAGGCAGCCTGGGCTGAAGGCAAGATGCCGCGCCACTAAGGGGATGCCGTGTGAACCAGGTGAAGATCCGCGCAACCGGACGCGTTCTGGTCGTATCATCCCGGCCCCGATGGACCACCGAATGCGCTGGCTCTCACTGTTTCTGCTGCTCAGCTCGCTGCTTACCCCGGCGTGGTCGCAGGATGCCAAGTTGACCCTCAAAGCGGCTTTCGAGCCCGCCACGGCACAGGCCGGGGAGGAGGTCACGCTGGTGTTGTCCGCGACCGTGGACCCTCGGTACCACGCCTACGGCACCCGGGAGAAGACCAACGTGCCGGTTGGCCTGGATGCCGCGAAGCTGAAGCTCGGTGGGCTCGAGGTTGTTGGCAAAGCCAAGATCCCGATGGGCGTGCGCAAGGAAGCGTTTGGCATCGAGACCTTCCCGTTGCCGCACGAGTTCAAGGTGACGCAGAAGCTCAAGGTGCCCGCCGGCCACAAGGCTGGCGAAATCGAGCTGTCTGGCGAGCTTGACTACCAGGTCTGCGACGAGAACTCGTGCCTGCCGCCCGACGTTGCGCAATTCCAGGCGCGGCTCGTGGTGCAGGATGCCCCGCAGAACCCCGCGAAAGCGCCTTCGCAGGCCCCCGTGCCGCAGTCGACCGCCGACGGCAAGGTGACGATCACGCCACTGTTTGGTCCTGCGTCGGCCAAGCCTGGCGACACGGTCAAGCTCATCCTGCGGGTCAAGGTCGACGCGCGATACCACGCGTACGGCACGAAGGAGACGACGAACATTCCGGTGGCCCTCGGTGGTGGCAAGCAGCAGTTTGGCACGCTGGAGCGGGTTGGCGAAGCCAACATCCCGCCTGGCGAGCGCCAGGTGACGTTTGGCGTCGAGACGTTCCCGTTGCCGCACGAGTTTGAGGTGACCCAGACGTTGAAGGTGCCCGCCTCGGCCAAGCCCGGCGATGTCGAGGTCAGCGGCGTGCTCGACTACCAGATCTGCGACGAGAACTCGTGCGAGCCGCCGGCGGAAGCGACCTTCAAGGTCGCGCTGCCGATCGTTGCGGGCACGCCGACAACCCAGGAGCCAGGCAAGGTTGCTCCGGACGCGCCGAAGGCTCCGCAGGGCGAGAAGCCGCTGGGCACGAAGCCCGGCCTCAAGCTCATCCCCGACGAGAAGGTGTCGGTTTCGACGCGCTTCGAACCGACGCCGGCGCGCGCTGGCGAGTCGGTCAAGATGATCCTCAAGGTGCAGGTCCTGGATCCCAAGTACCACGCCTACGGGACCAAGGAGACCACCAACATCCCCGTCGGCCTCGGTCGCGGGAACCTCAAGCTCGATGGCCTCGAAGCGGTCGGCGAGGCGCAGGTTCCGCCGGGCTCGCTGCACGAGGTATTCGGGGTCGAGACCTATCCGTTGCCGAACGACTTCGAAGTGACGCAGGTGCTCAACGTGCCTGCGGACAAGCAGCCGGGCAACGTGGTGATCCAGGGGTCGCTCGACTACCAGCTCTGCGACGACAACCACTGCGAAGATGCGGCGGCGATCGACTTCCGCGCCACGTTGGCGATCGAGGCTGGGGCCGCACGCGCGGAGTTCGCGCGCAAAGACGCTGTCGCCGCGCCAAAGAACGAGGCGTCCGACAGCCTGCTTCAAGGCTCCCTTTGGGCCCTGATCCTCGCGTGCATCGGCGGTGGCTTGTTTGCCCTCGTGATGCCGTGCACGTATCCGATGATCCCGATCACGTTCAGCTTCTTCACGAAGCAGGCGGATGCGCGCGGCGGCAAGGTCATGACGTTGGCGCTCATGTATGGCCTCGGCATCGTCGGCATGTTCACGCTGATCGGCGTGCTCGCTGGTGTGATCGGCGACAAGATCGTGATCTTCTCGGCGCACTGGATCACCAACGTCGTGATCGGCGGCGCCTTCGTGGTGTTCGCGATGTCGCTGTTGGGGCTCATCACGATCCAGCCGCCTTCGTTCTTGATGCAGGCCGCGGGCAAGGGGCGTGCGGTCGGGGGCACGCTCGGTGTGCTGCTCATGGGCGCCACGCTCGTGATCTCGTCCTTCACGTGCACGGCGCCGGTCGTAGCGCTGCTGCTGCTGCCGGCCGTGCAATCGGGCGATGCGATGTTGCCGGCGATCGGCATGGCGGTGTTCGGGCTCACGATGGCGACGCCGTTTGTGCTGTTGGCACTGCTGCCGGGCCGTGTGAAGGCGCTGCCGCGTTCTGGCGAATGGATGAACACGCTGAAGGTCACGCTGGGCTTCATCGAGCTCGCCGCGGCCCTGAAGTTCTTCTCCAACGCCGAGTACGCCGAGCAGCTGCACTGGTTGCCGCGCGAGTTCTTCTTCGGCCTGTGGATCGTGATCTTCGTAAGCCTCGCGGTCTATCTGTGGGGCCTGGTGCCGCGCGCTTCGGTTGGCACGGGGCGCCGTGTCGGTGGCTTGGCGAGCCTGGCGTTTGCCGGCTACTGCCTCTACGGCGCGCTCGGGTATCCGCTCGACTTCGTGATGACCGCACTGGCGCCGGCCTACAGCCTGGAGGACCTCAGCGAGAAGGTCATCGTCATCGACGAAGCGGGGCACCCGCGCGCCGTCGACAACTATGAAGCCGCGTTCGAGTACGCGAAGAAGAACAACAAGCTGCTGCTGGTCAACTTCACGGGATTCACGTGCACCAACTGCCGCATGGTCGAACGCGGGATCCTGCCAGCGCCTTCGATCTCGCCCATCCTGCGCGAGCACTTTGTCGAGGCGCGCCTGCACATGGACAACCCGAAGGTGATCCCCGCGGATCGTTGGGCCGTGCATGTGAAGCTGCGCCAGGATCTGCTCGAAGGCCGGCAGACGACGCCGACCTACGTGACCGTCGATCCGAAGGCCGACAAGAAGCTCGTCGAGCACATCCTCAGCGGCGGGCCGACGGCGTGGGAGAAGGGCTATCGCGCCTTCCTCGAAGAGTCCCTGAAGGCCACCGGTCGGGCGCTACCCGAGGCCGCGAAGTAAGGCCGCGAAGTTGGCGGCGACGGCCAGCTATTGGCCGTGGTTGGTGCCGACGCCGCCAGTGCCGGCTGGTGGCGTCACCGGCTTTGGCTGCAGCGACGCGGCGAGTGTCGCGATGTCGGCGTCCGTGAGGTTCACCTTGACCGACTTCAGCATCGCCACGAAGTGCTCGATCTCCTCAGGCTGCGCGGGGAACCCCGTATTGCCCTTTGGACCGTTGCTGTGCGCGAGCAGCTTGCCATCGTGGTCGAGGAACACAAACCACGGGATGCCGCCGGCCTTCTGCTGCGCGGCTGCGAGTTGGGCCGTGTAGACGTCCTTGCCGCCGACCATGCGGTCGTTGTCGATCTTGGTATCGACGAAGTCCTTGCCGAGCAGCGCCGCGATCTCCGGCCGCGCCATCCAGTCTTCGAGGCGGTGGCACCAGCCGCACCAGGGCGCACCGAAGTGCAGGAACACGCGCTTCTTGTCCTGCTTCGCGGTCGCCAGCGCCGCGGCAAGCACTTCGCTCGCGACCAGGGGCTTGGCAGCGTGCTCCTTGAGCCAGCCGAGCAGCTTCACCGGATCGTGGCTGCCCTTGCCGTCGACCTGGATTTCAAACGGCTCGGTGTTCTGCTGCACGAGCGCCTTGCCCGAGCCATCGAGGATCGTCAGGTACGGGATCGCCTTGAACTCCGCGCCGAGCGACTTGGCGAGGTCCATGTGCTTGTTGAACTGGCCGACGTCGATGTGCACGACCTCGTATTCGTAAAGCAGTTCATGCGCGACCTTGGCGTCGCTCTTCATCGTGCCGGCGAGCCACTTGCACCAACCACACCAGTTGGCGCCCCATTGGATCAGGACGCGCTTGTTGTCCTTCTGCGCGCGCGCAACGGCCGCGGCGACGTCCTTGGTGGCATCCGCGGCTTCGTCGTAGACGGGCTTCGTTTCCTTCTTGGCTGCCTTCGCGGCGGCCGGAGCTTGACCACCAAGCGGCACCGCGCGAACGGCGGGCGTTGGTTTCGTGGGGGCAGGCGTGGGGTCCTGCGCAAGGGCCGTCGAGACGGCGAACGCGGCGAGCAGTGATGCGATGGAGAACGGATGCATACAACCTCCTGTTGGGAGGAGCACCATACCCGCACCGCGTCACTTTGGTGTGATCGACACGCCTACGAAGCCTTGGCGTTGTTCCTGCGTCACCAGGTAGTTGCTCGGCAGGTGCGCGTCCCAGAATTGTCGCAGATCCGCGTCGGGTCCTTCCGCGAAGAAGCGCCGCGCCTGGTCGCTGAGCACGAGGCGCATACCGAGGCCACCAAACGTCCGGGTCCACGTGTCGAACCAGTTGGCAAACGTCTGGTCGGGTTTGCGCGTCTGCACGAACGCACCGATCACCTCGGCGAGGTTCATGACCATGAGTCCCGGGGTGGCCGTGCGCGCACCATCGAGCTCGGCTTGCCCGGCGACCACGAGCGCGATGCGGTGTTCGCGATTCAGCTCGAAGACACCCGCGCCGAAGGCCGGCGAGATCGGGGCGGGCCAGCCAGGCGCCGCCAGGTGCACGCTGACAGCGACCGAGACGGCGAGGCAGGGCCAGGCGAAGCGGCGCGGCAGCAGGTGGAGCGTGGCGAGGATCGCGGGCGGTGCCAGCGCGATGAGGTACGCGCCATCTTCGCAGATCTGTTCCGCGCCGAGCAGCAGCACGTTCACCGGCATGTGCAGCAGCAGCAGAACGGCCACCGCGAGGCCCCAGGCGCGCGCGCGCGGCACAGCGAGCGCGAGGCGCGAGAGCAGCGACCACGGCGCGTACGGCACGAGCCACTCGTGCCAGAACACGGTGGGTGCAGTCAGCGGCGCGAACGTTCGCCAGCGCTCTTCGAGGTGGCTCATCGCGTCCTGCGCCTGGCCACTCGCGCCAGCGCCGAGCAGGCGCGGCACCAGAATGGCGATTGCGGCATGTACGAGGCCGAGAACGGCGACGTGCGCCCAGCGGTTGTCAGGCGTACGCTTCCACAGCCACGCGATGAGCACGAACGCCGGCGTGAGCAGGTGTCCAAACGAGTGCAGTGCACCCGTCGCGGCGCACGCGAGGCCGAGCACGGCCGCGCGCGTCAGGGTTGGCCCATCGAGCCAGCGCGCGAATGCCCACCACGCCGCACCACAACCCGCGGCGAACACACCAGGGATCTCGGCCGTGGTTGCGTAGAAGAACCACGCCGGCGTGATCAGCACCGCCAGCGTGCACCAGAATGCGCTGTAGTCGCATTCCATCGCCGGTCGCCGGAACGCGCGGTGCAGGCAGAACAGGCCGAAGGCCGCGCCGATCGCCGAACTCAGTTGCAGCGCGGCAAACCCGCTCGGTTGCCCGAAGGCGACGAGAATGCGGTGCATGAGCCCGCAGAAATGCAGGTAGCCGACGTGCCGCGCGTAGTCGAGATGGCCTTCTTCGATCCAGACCACGAACTGGTTGCCGTCGACGCCGTGCAGCGTGCGCTGCGGCAGCAGCAGGAACAGTAGAAACGCGGCGATCGCGATGGTCAGCGAACCGAGCCAACCGCCAGGTGGGGCGGTGGCGTTCGAGGCATCGGCGGTGAGCGGCGCGGACATGCGCGCGCAGGCTATCGCCTGCCGGCGCGAACGTCAGCGGGCGTAGTAACGATTCGCTTCGACGGCCCAGGTTGCCCTGGTTTCCCCGACGACCTTGCCATCCTTGTTGAACTCGCGAACGCGCGTGTTCTCGGCGACCAGCGTGTTGCCGTTCGGCAGGCGATCGGCATCGCTCGGACTCGACAGGTCTCGGACCTTCCAGACGGTCTTGCCATTGGGGCCGATCTCGAGCACTTCGCCCTTGTTGCGCAGCGTGACGAGCGTATTGCCATTCGGCAGGCGATCGGCGTCGTGCACGTTGGGCAGGCCCAGCACTTCCCAGACGACCTCACCCTTGGGGGAGACCTCGATGACACGATCGTGCATCACGTCGGCGATCAACGTGTTGCCGTTGGCGAGCCGATCGACGTCGAAGGGCCGGATATCCTTGTCATAGGACCACACGACCTCGCCGCCGGATGCCCCCTGGGGTTTCACTTCGAGCACGCGGCTGCCAAACGTGTCGGCGATGAGCACGTTGCCGTTGGGCAGTTTGTCGGCGTCGTAGGGGTTCTTGAGGTTCTCATAGGCCCAGACGTCGGTGCCATCGCGCCGGATCTCGCGCACGCGGCTCACCGAGAACTCGGTGACCAGCAGGTTGCCCGTGTCGAGGCTCTCCACATCCCACGCGCCGAAGATCTCATTGAGGTGGAGGGTCGTGCGCCCACTCTCATCGACCTCGGTCACCAGATTGTCCGAGTAGTCGGCGATCAGCGTCGTCCACTTCACCTTCTTCGCCTCCTGAGGCGCGGGCTTTGGTGCCGGATCTTGTGGGGCTGGAGCGGGGTCCTGGGGTTTGGGGGCAGGTGTTGGCGCCGGGGCCGGCGTTGGCGTTGGCTGTGGCGCTGGCTGAGGATCCTGCAACGGCACGATCGCCGCGCGTTCCGCATTGCGCAGCCAGGTGACGGCGCCAATCGTGCCAATGCCAAGCAGGAGCGCTGCCGCAAACAACCACGGCGAATGCGCGCGCGCAGGCGTCACGCTGCGGCGCGCACGTACCGCGTCGGCGATGCGATCCGCCAATGACGGGGATGGCAGCACTCCGGCGGCTTCGTGCAGCAAGGCGTCGAGTTGCAGTTCGAGAGCTTGTTCGTGATGGCGATCGTTGGTCATGACTGTTTCCGTTCGATGCACTCGCGCAGCTGTTGGCGAACGCGCTGCATCAGGGTCTTTACGCCGTTGGGTTCGAGGCCGAGTTCCTTCGCCAGATCAAGGCGACTGCTGCGGTCGTGTTCGGCGAGGCCGTAGCCGAGCGTGATGGCGCGACGGGCGCGTTCGGTCAGCAGGCTCAGGCAATTGCGCAAGGTGGCGAGCAGGCCAGCGCCGTCGTCGCGTTCGCAATCGCGAGCCCACAACGTATCGACGGCATCGGCGAGCAACACCGCGTCGCGCCGACCACGTCGCAGCCGCAAGAACAGGAAGCGCGCCGTGCGCCGCAGGAACACCGCGGTGGCCGCGGGATCGAGGTTGGCGGCGCCCTTCTGCAGCGCGATCACGAACGCTTCCTGCGCGAGGTCCTCGGCTTCGTGCGGCGTGGCGCCATGCATGCGCAGGTAGCGCCAGACGGAGTGCACGTGCGCGCGGATCAGGGCGTCGGGCCCTTCGAGCGTGGTGTCGTCAGGCACCGGGTCGCCGCCGATCGGGTCGCCGGTCCCCGGTGTGGCCACCGGGGATATCGCGCGCGTTGCACTCGCCAGCTTCGGCATGCCCCTCAGTCTCCGCGACCGGGGGGAGGTATTCAGCAATCTTGCCGAGCGCGGCGTGCTTGTTCCGTAAGCGACTTATCAGAACTGGCTTACAGTGGCTTAATTGATGCTCTTCACAGCCGCCGGCGCCGGCGTCGTGGCCGCTTCGGTCGGGGCTGCGGGGGCTGGTGGCGCTTCCTTCTTCACGATCGCGCGGCGCGGCGGCGTGCAGTTGCGGTCGTCGTTCCGGTTGGTGCGCGCCAGGGCGTTGCGAAGGTTCTGCTGACTGCGCCTCAGGCTCTCGCGCGCCTCCTTGCCTTCCTTGGTGCTGGCGATCGCCTGGGCGGCGGTCTCGAGTTCTTGCCGCGCTTGTTCGAGCTCTGTAGCCAGCGACTCGCGCAACTGGGCGTGCTGCTGTTGCAGTTGTTCGCGCTCCTGCACGCGCGCCGCCTCGAGCTGTTCGCGGGTCTGTTGAAGCTGCGCCGTGGCGCGTTCACGCAGTTGGCTTTGGCGCTGCTGGGCTTGTTCGCGCTCCGCGTTTTGCTGGGCGCGCGTCTTCTCGGTGCTTTCGCGCTGGGCGAGCAGTTCGCGCTGCGAACGCTCAAGTTCGCGGCGCAGCTGGGCGACTTCGCGTTCGTGCTGGCGATTGGCGTCAGCCACGGCGCGCTGCTGCGCATCCTGCCACTGCTTGAACGAGCGGCGCATCTGCGCCAGCTCCTGCTTGGCCTGCGCGAGCGCCTGTTCGGCGACCTCGATCTGCTGCGTGGCGACCTGCAGATGCGCCATCGACTCTTCGGGCTGAGGCGACTGCGCGGTGGCGAACGGGGTTGTGGCGGCAACGAGAGCAAGACCCAGCGCGATCGAACGGAACGACATGGGGACCTCCAGGGTAGAGGGGAGCGTTCGCCGGCGACGCGACGGGAGCCGCCTTGGCGAGGGGCCGCCTATTGCACCGCAGCTGCCACTATTTGGAAGTAGTGCAGATTCTTTGTGGCCGGGTGAGATTGCCGAGCCGCGTGGAGAGATCAGGCCGTGACCGGCAGCGGCGTGGCGGGCAAGGTGATGCGGAACATCGCGCCGCCCAGAGGCGAATCGCCGACCTCGACCGAACCGCCTAGGAGTCTGAGACGCGGGAATCGAGCTGCGCGCTATTACCGATTTGGAATAGGCGCGCGGCTACAGGGCGAATTCGGCGACGCGCAAGGTTCGTGATCTGAAAGGGTCCCAGTAACGATTCA
>JADZDL010000419.1 GCA_020851075.1 Planctomycetota bacterium
CCAAGCCCATTGAGGGCGGGCGCCGCGACGCTAGAGTGCGCAGCGTCGGGCGATTAGCTCAGTTGGTAGAGCGCCTCCCTTACAAGGAGGATGTCACAGGTTCGAGCCCTGTATCGCCCACCACGCCTAAACCTCTCTGCTAGCGGCACTTGCCGCTAACCGTCCTTCGGGACGTGCGGGCCCCGGCCCCTGAATGGTGACAGTATTCTGTCACTTTCGGGGGTCTGTCTTCCAGCACGGACCCGAACGATGGCACGCAAGAAGCGACGTCCCCTCCCGAAACTCTGTCGGCACTCTTCCGGGCAAGCCCGCGTGAAGTTGTGCGGCAAAACCTTCTACCTGGGCGAGTTTGGCAGCGTCGAGGCGCAGCGCCGATACGCCGACATCATCCAGCGATGGACCGATGGCGGTCGCAAGCCCCTGGTGGAGACCCCGAACGTCGAGCAGGTGGTCCCGCTGCGCGACCTGTTCGGGCAGTTCGAGGCCTACCTCGACTCCACCGGCAGGTACACGAAGGCCGGCAAGCCCACGTCACAGCGCGGCATCGTCCGCATCGCCCTTCGCGAGTTCTGCGACCGCTACGGTGACGTGCGCGTGCCGAAGCTCGGCGAGCAAATGCTGCTGACACACCGCGACGAGCTAGAGGGCCGGCGGTCGCTGAGCCGCGTTGGTATCAACCGGAAGGTGGCACACATCCGCGCCGCGCTTCGATGGGCGTTCGGCCGTGGCATGCTGACCCGAGACCAGTGGCTCGGCGTCAAAGCAATCGAGCCCCTCAACCGCGCAGAATGCGGCGCACGTGACCGGAAGCGAACCAAGCGCGCCGTGACCATCGACGAGGTCGAAAAGGTCGCTGCGTGCCTTCCAGGCGTTCCAGCGGCAATGCTGCGGTTGCAGGCCCTGACCGGTATGCGACCTGGTGAAGTCTGCGCGATGAAGTGGCGCAACATCGACCGCACGCCCGTCGAGGTCGAGGGCATCGTCTGTTGGACCTACGTCGTCGAGGACGGCAAGACCGCACACCACGGGCACGCGACGAGCTACGCCCTGGGCCCGATGGCGCAAGCAATCCTTGAGCGGTTCCCCGCCGCACCAGGCGCGCACATCTTCTCACCGAAGGCGACGATGGCCGAGCTGCACGAGCTGCGCCGGTCCCGCCGGCAGACACCGCCCACCGCGCAGATGGAACAGCGCGACGAGGCCGATGGCCGCACCTACGCCGACCGCTACAGCGTGAGCACCTACCGCCAGGCAGTGGACCGTGGGATTGCCCGCGCCGGCATCACGCCGTTCACCCCGCACGAAGTTCGCCACGGGTTCCTTTCCCGCGCTTGCGCGCAGTTCGGGGCGTTTGCGACGAGCAGCGCAGCGAACCACACCAGGGTCTCGACGACGGAAGGCTACTTGCACAAGAACCGTAGCGACGCGTTCCGCGTGGTCGTCGGGCTCGAACGTAGCATGGCAGCGGTCTGACATTCGCCCGGGGCAACGCTGCGCTTGATCGGCGTGGCGGCCGCGCGTGCCTGCGCGGTGCCCTGGGCGTTCTCTACAGGCACAAGGCAACGGAGGTATCCCGTGGCATCGAAGAAGGCGAAGAAGCAGAAGAAGCAGAAGGAAGGCGTCGGCGAGCTGGTGCGTCTGGCCGGAGCGGTCATCGACGCAGCAACGGCGATTTGCGAGTACCGGCGGATGGGCATGATCCCCGGGTGGCTGCATCAACAGCGAAAGCTGCTGCCAGCCGATTGCGTCGCCGTTCTGGATCGGTGGCGGGATGTAGCGTCCCCGGTCCCAGTGCAGAAACCTGAGGGCGTCCCTGAGGGCGTGCCATGGTGGCGGGAGCCCGCTAAGCGCAGGGAGCAACCAGCAGCCGAACAAGCCCGCGCCGATGCAGTGAAGGTCGCGAAAGCGGAACGCGAGATCTTCGACAAGTGGCTGGCGGACCAGGCCAAGCAACTGCGCGACGACCTGGCCGCCTACGTCGAGCTGCTGGAACCGATGCGGCTACAACTGGCCGGCATCTTCGTGCCGGTGAAGGGGGCCGGGCCGTTCACTGTGTCGAGTCATGCGCACGGCGTGCAGATGTTCGGCGAGGCCATCCTCTCGGCGATGGTCGACCGCTACTACGCCTGGGACCTGAGCTGCCAGGCCGTAGCTGGTGTCGACCCGGATGCTCTGCGGGCCGGTGTCGAGGTCGAGGTCGCGGCGGTCCATCGCGCTCGACAAGTGGGCGCGATGGTGTCGCCGACAAAGGCGAGGAAAGAGCCACGCGCATCCCACCTCAGTCCCACAACTAAGCAAGTTCTCTTGGCGATACCGGGCAGCGGTGAGAAGGCCCTCAACAAGCAAACCGACATCGGCATCAGGCTCAAACGCATCTATCAGAACCCGACTCGCCCTGGCGCTGTGTCCAAGGCTGTGACGCACTTGAGGGGGCTCGGCCTAGTTCACCGAGAACTGCTCATCCGAACACCAAAGGGTGACCAGCGCGTAAGCGGTATGGGCCAGGCGGAAAGTTGAAAACGTTGCCGGCAACCCTGGCAACAACGTCAACCCGTCTAGTCGAAGGAATGAGCAATGCATCACAGCGCGTCGCACGCGAACACGCCGCCCCTTGGTGGGCGGGTGAGACCGCAATCCGTGTTTCCGATCTCCCACGGCACCTACCGCCAGCCGCGAGCGGCAAGCGCGTCTCCGCCGCCACCGCCTTCCGCTGGACCCTGGCCGGACTCCACGGCGTCAGGCTGCGCCGGTTCAAGATCGGCGGCAGCTGGCACACCACGTGCGAGGAACTCGCCCGATGGTCGCGCGTGCTCACCGAGGCATGCGCGTGATTTCTCTCCCCCCCAAACGACGCCACCCAGGACGGCAATCCCGGGTGGCAGCAAAGAACGGAATGATGAACCCAAAGACTACCCGACTCCCCTCCTCCCGACAACCAGGCGAAAGCCTCAGCGAGTGGCTCAACCGGCTGTGCCGGCGCTACGCCCGCAGTAGTAGCCCTTCCCTTCGCCGTGCGGCCCGCCAGTGGCGGCGCATCCTGAAGGCGCATCGGTGCCCCGGGGTGGGCGCCTGAGCGCCCACCCCGCCGCCCAGTGGGTTCGCGTCACGACGGCGAGCCCTTGCCCGGTCTGCGGTCACGATTCCTGGTGCACCGTCGACGCGACCGATGGGACCACCAGGTGCAAGCGCGAGCAGTCAGACCGCCCGGCGCACGGTGCCGATGGCGATGCTTGGTTGCACTCCACCGACGGTAGCGAACCGCTGCGCCAGCCGCCGCCGCCACGGCCGAAGCCCGTCATCGACTGGGCGGCCAAGCATCGGCGCTACCTGTCCAACATCACGCCCGCCCTGCTGCAGGAACTCGTCGACCTGCTCGGCGTGGACCCGCAAAGCCTGCGCGAGCTGGAAGTCGGATGGGAGCCCTTCACGGCGTCGTGGACGTTCGCGATGTATGACGCGAGCGGCGCAATCTGCGGTGTCCACCGCCGGCCGCGCGATGGTGGCGACAAGAAGGCGATGAGTGGCGCCGCCCTTGGAATCCTGCGCCGGGTTACGCCCGATGATGGTCAGGTGCTCATCTGCGAAGGTGAGTCAGATTGTGCGGCCGCGCTGACGCTGGGCCATGACGCCATCGGTATACCAGGTGCCGAACAGGTCCCCGAGGTTGCCGCGAGCTACGCCCGTGGCCGAGATGCCGTCATCGCCCTCGACAACGACGCGGCTGGGGTGAGGGGCGTGCAGAAATTGCTCGCTGCGCTGGTTGGCGTGGCAAGGTCTGTTCGCGTCGTGCGACCGCCGGCGCCGCACAAAGACCTTCGCGCTTGGCTGCTCGCAGGATGCACGAAGCAGGACCTCGACGATGCAATCGAGGCAGCACCGCACGAAGGCGAGGAACCGCCGGCGGAGGCCATTCCCGACGCTCCCGCTTCGGCTCCCTGGCCTGACCCGCTGGGCGATGCAGTTCGCATCGGGGCCATCGGTCGCTTCCTAGATGCCGTGGAGGAGCAGACCGAGGCCGACCCCGCCGCGATGGCCGTCGACCTGCTGCTGCGCATCGGCAACGCCGTGCATCGTGGCCCGTGCTTCTCTGTGTCGGGCGACCGCCACGGCTGCAATCTGTTCTGCCTCATCATCGGCGCCACGGCGCAAGGTCGAAAGGGAACGAGCAGCGCATACCCGCGAGCCGTCATGCAGCGCGCCGATGCGCTGTGGTCCGAGAACTGTTGCAAGAACGGGCTCAGTTCCGGCGAAGGCGTCGTGTGGGCTGTGCGCGACCCGGCCGAGATTGGCACCGACAAGAAGACCGGCGAACCCATCTTCGACAACGGGGCCAGCGACAAGCGGCTGTTCGTTCTCGAAACGGAGTTCGCGCGCACGCTGAAGTCGGCAGGTCGTCGAGAAAACACGCTGTCGCCCATCCTGCGGCAAGCGTGGGAAGGCGCGCGACTGGCGACCATGACCAAGGTGCCGTACTGCGCGAGCGATTCGCATATTTCGCTTCTCGCGCACGTCACGAAGGCCGAGTTCAAGGGGCTGTTGTCCGACGGCGACGTCTCCGGCGGCACCATCAACAGGTTCCTATTCGTGGCGAGCAAGCGGCAGCGTGAACTGCCGTTCGGTGGCCACGTGCCCGACCAGGTGCTCGACCAGATCGGGGCTCTGGTGGCGCAGTGCATCGACGTAGCGCGGCGCCATGCCGGCGAGATGCACTTCACCGACGAGGCCCGCGCAGCCTGGC
Source organism: Planctomycetota bacterium (assembly GCA_020851075.1). GTDB lineage: Bacteria > Planctomycetota > UBA1135 > UBA1135 > UBA2386 > JADZDL01. Next base: position 4,739 of record JADZDL010000419.1, read on the forward strand.
CAGGTGTCTATCACGACCTGCAGGCCGACGAGCGCGCACCAGGTATCAGCGGGGAGCTGCTGGGCCGTGCGACCGCGCAGACGCGCCGGCTGGCCATGCTGTTCGCCATCGCCGAGATGAGCACCGAGGTTGACGTGCAGCACCTGCGCGCCGCGCTCGAAGTCTGGCGCTACAGCCGGCAGACGGTGGCCTACGTGTTCGGCACCGCCACGGGCAACCGCGTTGCGGACCGCATCATCGGCGAGCTGCGGGGCCGTCCGAACGGAATGGACCGGAGCGAGATGTTCAAGCTGTTCGACCGCCACGTGACCGCCGGCGCCATCAATGAGGCCCTGGCGCTGCTGCGCACGATGGGGTTGGCCAAGGGCGAGACCCTCAAGACCGGCGGCCGGCCGCGCGAAGTTTGGAGGGCCGTCTGACCGTGCGAACATGCGAAGGAAGCGAACTAAGCGAAAGAAGCGAAGGAAGCCCC
>JADZDL010000420.1 GCA_020851075.1 Planctomycetota bacterium
CTGGTCCCAGGTTGCGATGTTGTTTGCCAACACGGAACCAGCCAACGTGAACTCACCAGCCACGACCAGGACCGGAGTGGCGGGACCGGCACCGTCGGGATCCCAAGTCGCCGTCGCCGACACGGTGCCATCCACCCCTGGTGTTCCGGCGCCATCGATCCATGCGTTCGCACATTGCGCAGCGAGGTGCGGCGCGACGACGAGCAGCACTGCCACGATCAGCAACCTCAGCGTGTCAAGACCGCGAACCATGGTAGGGGGGCAGAAACAACGACTAGCGTCCCGGACCACCCGGGACCCACGTTCGGCACCATCCCCGGCCCCACCACCGCCGTCAACGCCCCTGGCGAACCTCTATCCAGCACACCGTTCCGTCCCTGCTGGGCTTCGATCGCCACCTCGGAACCGCGGAAATGATGGCGGCAGCCATCCCAAGCGGTTGGATCGGCGTCACCGCTACCAACGACCTGAAGCGCCGCTGGCAGGAACAGAACGCTTTCGCCTGGGCTTCACGACCTTCGCGGAGTTCCTGGACCAGGCCACCCCTGCATCATGGATCGCGAGGCGGCACCACGACCTCGGCGCAGGCCGCCAACCGGACGCCAAATTCCCGCCATTCGTCGGAGGAATCAGGACTATGACGGTAGCAACACCACCCGGGCCCCTCGAACAACCAGACCTCGCCGTCCCCCACGATACCAGGGTCCTTCCAGCCCGCGCGAATCGGCCGGTCGGCCAGCAGTACCAGAACCTCCCGGGGCTCAAGGAACCGCAGTTCCGGGGGCTTCCATACTCGCGAATCAGGCGGCCGATGGTGACGGCGCACATAGCCTGTATCCCCATCGATACCGACCGTGATCACATGATCTCCGGCGAATGCCGTCGACCAGACGAAACGCACGACGCGCTCACGCGGGCCAGGGGCCGCTTCGCCGAGCTCGTCCAGCAACTGAGAGAAACTCGCCACGAGATGTTCCCGATGTGCATCCACGAAATGCGCCGGGCGGACTGCGCACGCACCGACCATCGCCACCACCATCACCAGGATTGACCGCATCCCCCCGGCAACGCAGGCCCCATCCAACGGTTCAGTTCGGTGAGCAACATGCCGAGAGACGGCGGCGAGCCCGCCACCAACGAACCGTCGCCGTCGAAGATCGGCCAAGACCGCCCCAGGAACTCGTTGAACGCCAGCCGTCGCGCGGCTAGCGCGGTTCCTGGCGGGGCAGCACGACGTTCGGACCATTGTCGCGTTCGTCGGTCCCTTCGCGCACCAGCAGCAGCTTGCTGTTGGCGACGCGACGCGTGCGGTTGCCCAGGATCGCGCCGCGCACAAAGCGGACGGCTTCGTCACCCATGACCCCAAACAGGTAATCGTCGTCCGCCACCTGCGCGCCCATGCCGCCGTCGAGGCCGCGCACGACGCAGTCGAAGAAGGCAGCCTGCTCGCACTCGCTGAAGGCGAACGCGCTGTCGTTCGCGCCGGAATCGCGGAACAACGCACCGACCAGGGTGATGCCCTTGCACCTGGTGAAGTAGGCGACGCCGTTGCTGCACGTGTGGATCTGCCCGCGTTCCATGCGGAACCCCTCCACCTGCTCGGCGACGATCCCTTCGGTGCCGCAGCCGAACAACTCGCAGTCGCGCACGACGACGTTCTTGCAGTCCTTGAGCGTCAGCACGGGTGCCGTGCAGTAGTGCGCCACTCCCGTGTCGTGGCCGAGCACGAGCCCTTCGAACGTCACGTCGCTGCAGCCCTCGCAACGCAGGACATCGGCCGGCGACCTGCCGAGCACACGCACCGGCCCGCCGATCGTGCACAACCGGAGGTTGCGCACGCCCTTGATCACCAGGAACGGTACCGGCTGCGGATCGCGGAACTCAACCGCCGGATTCGCCGGCAGCTCGCCGTCGTCGTCGCTGCCGGTCAGCACGAACGGGCCGCCGACGAGCTCGATCGTGCGGTCGCTGCCGATCGCCGCGATCAGCTGGCGCTGCGTGTGCACCTGCATGCGCTGGCGCACCGGCGGCTTCTGCCTGGCGAGCACCTGCCACTCGGTGCGCAGCCTGGTCGCCAGGTCGGCGGGCGCCGCCGCGAACGCAAACTTCGCCGCGCCGAGGCGCACGGCCTCGTCGGTGATCGACACGCGCAGACGCACGAAGCCGTCTTCGCTGGCAAGCCGCAGCTCGGCCTGCGTGTCGCGCACGGCGAACGGCTCCTGCGTCGGCGCGTCGGCGACGAGCGCCGCGCGCAATGCCGGCAACAGCGTGGCGTCGTGGACGATGGCACCGTGCTCCGGCTCGTTCGGCAGCCGGGCCCCGTCGGGTCCCTGCAGCGCCGTCAGCGCCAACGTCGTCGTGCGCGCGAGATGAGCCGCCAGCTGCTTGCCGTCGGTGACGTCGAGTTCGCGTGAGGGCTCCTGCTCCACCGCAACCGGCGTGCCTTGCGCACTGCCCAAGCGCTGCAGAGCGAACACACCGCCGACGACCAGCGCGCCGAACAACATCGCCGCCGCGGCCCACCACGGCCGGCTCGCCGCGGCTGCATGCGCCGCGTCAACGCGCGCCGCCGCGGTCGCCGCCTGTTCGGGCGAAGCCCGCAGGATGCGCAGCCGCAAGTCCGGCGGCGTCTCGCCGGTCATCGCTTCGTGCAGGGCCGCGTCGAGCCAGACCTCGTCGGCGTCGCCGGGCCGTGCCTTGCCGCGACCTTCCGCCGCGCCACTTCGTCGATCGTTCATGCGTTTCGTTCCTCGCGCTGCCGCCGCTGCACACAGGCGAACAGCGCCTCGCGCGTGCGCCGCAGCAGCGTCTTGATGCCGTCTTCGCCCATCGCCAGTTCGCTCGCCATCGCCGACCGCGACGATTGCTCGGCGTAGCGCAGTTCGAGCGCGCGCTTCGCCCGGCCGTCGAGCTGTTCGAGGCACAGCCGCAGTGCCGCGACGTACGCATCGCCGCTGCCGTCGTCGCCGCCGTGCCGCGCCAACGCCGCTTCGGCGAGTTCCGGCGTGGCGTCGAGCGCCTGGTGCTCCGGCCGCCGCCGCTGCGTGCGCAGGTGCATGCGCCACA
>JADZDL010000421.1 GCA_020851075.1 Planctomycetota bacterium
CATGAGCGTCGACGCCCCCCCCTCGCCAGCAGGACGGCGGAATTGGTAGCGCCAAACGCCACTATCTCGTCCGCCCTGGTCACGCCGCGCGAAGTGCAGCGCATTGGTCACCCAATCGTCTATCGCCTCCCGCCACTCTGTCTGCTGCTCGATATCCGCTTCGCCAAGTACCTCAGAGAAGTTCTCATGCCCTAGCGGGACATCAACTGCATCCAACTGGTCGAGAACCTGGATCTCGGCGAGTGCCTGCTCCACCAAACCTTCATCTCCGCCAAGACGTTCCGCTGCGGCATGAACTGCATCTGGGCCGTCCCCCAGCGCCGTCGGGTAGAGTGTTTCCAACTCAGAGGCAGTCATATGTTGCAGGGCAGCAATCGACCGCTCGAAGACGCGGTATCCGCAATCGAGGTAGCCGGCGCAAGCCAATGAGTAAGGTTCCCTTGCGGCAGCCAACACGGCTGACCGCACCTTGGTAGCGACGCCGTAGCGGTCCAGGCGGCCGATTCGTTGCTCGACACGACTTGGCGACCATGGCAAGTCGTAGTGCACCAGCATGGTTCCAGGGCCGTGCAGGTTGAGTCCCTCCTCGGCTGTAGCATCACAGACTAGTGCGCGAAACGTGGGGACGGAGCAGAAGTGCTGCCAACCTTCCTGCCCGTGCCGAAGCACGCGGCCCGGCCACCGGTCGAGCAGGGCGGCGAAAACGTTGTCCGCAGTCGTGGGGTAACTGGCGAAGATGACCGCACGGGTCAACCTCTCGTTCGGGTTCGCGAATTGCCGCGCCAATCTGGTCACCAACTCGCCAAGACGGCGCTTGGGATCCACAGCCAAGGCTGCGTCACGCAGGCGCCCGAGGATAGAGGGTTCGCCGTCGAACACTGCCACCTGCAGAACTTGTTTGACCTCGTTTGCGGAGAGGAGAGCCGGCCTGTCCCGCGCCCCGCCAATCCGCAGGTCAATGAGGCCGGCTAAAACTTCCGGATCGCAAGCCAAGGCCTGCGCGAAAATCAGCAACAGTCGGCCATAGTCAGTCGCGGCCCCGCCAGCATCGACTGATGCGGCGCACCGCCACTCTTCAAGTAGTGCGGCAAGGTGGGCCATGGCTGGGTCTTCATAGCTCCATAGCTTCAGGCCTTCACGACCCGGAAGTAACCCCCCTACGCGGTCGTCTGCACGGCGGTTACGCAACAACCGGCGATGCAGTCTATAGGCTTCAGAAACGTGCGATCGCACCGCACGGACCTGCTCCTCACGTAGAGGATCTGCCGCGTCAGTGCCGTAGGCCAGCAGTGGGCGCAGGTCCTTCGCCATCTCAGCAAGTCTCACATCGTTGGGGAACGACTCAACGAGTTGATCTAGGGCATTCTCCAAGTACGCCCCCTCCTCGTCGGGACGAAACAGATGATAGAGATGAGCAACGCGCTCTTGCTGCTCAAGGCGCACACGGAACGCCGCTAGGTCGCCTTCCTTGTATACGACCGGGTCGAGCAAGTGGAGCAGTGCCTGGAAGCCTACCTCGTTGGAATGCAGCGTCGGTGTGGCAGACAATAGCAGCAGTCGAATGCCAGGGTCGGCGACCATCCTGCAGAGCGTATCAAACCAATTCCGCTCCTGGTGGCCAGCCGCCACCCAATGTGCCACTTGGTGCGCCTCATCGACGACGACAAACCCAACCGGTCCGTAAACTCCAAGATCGGCGCCATGTGATACTACGTGGATTGTGTCGCCCAAAAGCGGCCCGAGTCGGAAGCGATTCTGCAACTCGGCCTCCCACTGCCGCACGAGGTGAGGGGGGACGAGGAAGAGAACGCTGTGGTCAGCCGGGTTATCCAGAACGTATTGCCGCACGATCACGCCAGCCTCGATCGTCTTGCCCAACCCGACTTCGTCGGCCAGCAGGTAGCGCTGCACCGAATCCTGGAGGACACGCCGGACCACCTCAATCTGGTGCGACTCCAAATCGATCCCAGCCGATAGCAGCGCGGTTAGGCCTGCGCATGTACGGCGTTGCTCGACCAACGCTCGCACGAATCGTGCTCGCCGCTGCTGCCAATACGGCGTCTCTGAGATCCGGGCCGCGAGGAACTTGGACGGATCAGGCAACCGGAGGTCACACCGAGTGAACAATTCGCTTTCGCGCACGATGTCCGGTTGTTGCGAGTTGGGGAACCGGACGACGTAGCCATCTCCGTGGATGGCGATAGCGCGCCCAGCCCGCCACCTGACACCATCGTCAGGGTTCCAGTAGACACGTGTTTCACAATCAAGTTCTGCCGAACGCACGGAGTGGGCTGGTACCGACTCGGTTCGAGGTGGGATGCCTGGACCGACGAAGTAATCGATCACTGAAGCTATCTGGCTTTCAGATCGAATCTTACCGATACCGAGGTCGTTCGCTGCTGAACGAACGAACGTTCCGAGGCGCATGGCCATGCTGGTTCCCTTAGATCCTCCACCTCGCGCAGAGAGAACGCGAGAGGCTGGATGCGAGCTTGTTCCAGACTCTTGCCTGGGGAATGTCGCGCGCGGGGCCCCTGAGCGCAAGTAGATGTCGTGGAGTTGGATGAGGGAGAGAGAGACTGGCCAGACGAAGGAACGGCGGCAGCGCGGGAACAGTTGAGGAGCGCAGGGACCGAGGGGCCAGGGACGACGCCTTGTCAATGCGGAGGAAGCGCCTGCGCCGGCGTCGCGCACCGACAACTCGAGGGCACAGTGCCAGGGTCCGCCATGCAACTTTGCCTGCGGGCCAATCACTCGCTGGGTCACCCACCGATTCGCAGAACGACCGGGTTCTTTGGATGCCGAACATCCGTACGCAGTGCCGTGTGACCCGACCGTGCGACTGACTCCTACCACTATGACCTGGAGGCCGACGAGTGGTTCCACAGCATCCGCCCCGCGCAGTGGCTCCACCACCGACCGAGCGCCGAGTTCAGCAAGGAAGCCGGCAAAGCGATGGGCCATCGGCTTACTTTGGTGCAGATCAACAGCATGGATGAGTTCCTGCCGCGCTAGCGGCAGCGTTCAGCGCAAGCGACACTCCCTCGACCGCCGGCCTGTTTTGAACTTGACGCAACGGGAAGTTGAACCAGCGATTTCCGTTGGGCGCCGGGAATGGGGCCCCGAGAAAGCCAGGCCCTGGCCGGTTCTTTTGGTCCGCTACCCACCCCCCGGGGAGGGTGCCCCGCGCACTCCCCCGCGCGCGGCGACTCGGCCGCACTCAGCGCGCACTTTCGCGCCTCTGGTTCCCGTTCGCACTCCGGCCAGCGAGTAGCCACGCCGCATACCTTGTCAGTGCACATCGGGAGTCACCCTCTCGACTTGCAGACAATCGGGAAGGCGAATCCAAGGAATCGCCTTCCTCGTGACGACCGGATAGCGCGCACGGTGTGAAGCACTTCGCTGCACACGTGAAGCGGCCCCTGCCGGCGGTGGAACGCCGACAAGGGCCTGGACAACCCCTGAGCAAACAGGAGCTTGCCATGGCCTCAGAGCCTACCGGCGCAGCTGCGCCCTACCATGCCCCAATCGGGCGTGAGTCCTTCTTCCGCATTCGCCTCACCCGCGACCCCGAAGAAGCCTACGCGGCTGTATGCCGCATCCTCGCCGAGACTCGCGACCCGGAAGAAGCCCTCGCCGAGTGCTCGCCGTACGTCGACGGTTTCGACGTCGAGACCATCGCCCTTGCCGATGGGCAGACCCTGCACTACGTGAACACGGGCGACACGTACGATGCCACGCTTTGCCACACGGGCGAAGGGTTCTACGTTTCGTCGTGGGGCGACGTGGTCGAAGAAGCGGACCGCGTGCGCGAAGAAGAAGCGGGCGAACGTCGTTGCGCCTATTGCTCGGAATGGGCGGACGCTGGCGAGCCTTGCGGATCCTGCAGGCGAGACCCCGTTACGGGCGAATCGGTCCGGGGGTGCGCATGAATCCCCTAGACAACCGCTACGCAACCGCCCGCCGTGCGGAGTGCGAGGAACGCGAGGGTGCAACGTGGGGCGAGAACATGCTCCGCCACGTTCGCCTAGAAACGGGGCACACGCTGCGCACGTGGGCAACCGGCCGCACACGCGGCGGGCGTACGTGCATCGGGTACGAACTCTGCGACGTTGCCGGCAAGGCTCTGTTCCGCGGCGAGGACTTCCGCCCTTCGCCGATGCATGCCGACGACGCCGACGCAACCCTGCGGGGGTTGCTCGGATTCCTCACGCTGCGCCCGGGCGATACGGATCGCGAGTACTTCGCCGACTACACGGCGCGGCAACGGGCGTTCGCCGAGTCTGCCGAGTGTGAACTACTCGCGTTCCTCTACTCCGACGACGGGGAAGGTGCCTTCACCGACCCCGACGACGAAAGCGAAGGGGGTGTCGCATGATGCCCTCACGCGAAGATTGGCTGGGGCGCATGGTCGATGCACTTCGCCCCGCGTTCGCCGAGCATGGCCACCCCTTGCCGGAGCGCATCCGCGTTTCCTGCGGGTGGCCTTCCCGCTCTGCACTCTCAGGCAAGGCGCAGCGGATCGGTGAAGCGTGGTCGCAATTGTGCTCCGCCGACGGCGCACACGAGACCTTCCTTTCCCCGGTACTTGCCGATCCCGTCGACGTCGGCGCGGTTCTCGTTCACGAGCTCGTGCACCATGCCGTGGGCGTGCAAGCGGGGCACAAGGGACCATTCCGCACGCTTGCCCTCGCCGTAGGTCTCACCGGACCGATGCGGGCGACGACGGCGGGCGCGGCACTCCGGGTACGTTTACACGCACTCGCCGAAGCCATTGGACCCTACCCGCACGCGACGCTATCGGGCGGCAACGGGAAGAAGAAGCAGAGCACCCGCATGCTCAAGGTGACGTGTCCGGAGTGCGGATGCATCGCCCGGATGACCCGGCAATGGTTGGAGGAAGTCGGCGCGCCCACGTGCGCATGCGGCGGCACGATGACAGAAGGGGGCGAGTCATGAGCGCCCCTCTCTCGGAGCGGCGCACGTGGCGCCGTGTACGGGTTTCTCTCGTGCGGGAGTCAGCAGAGCAACCCTATGCCGTTCGCCACGCTGGCGACGTCGTGGGGCTTCTGCGGGCGTTCCTGCGCGATGATCCCCGCGAACGGTTCGCAGTCGTCTACCTGGACACGCGGAACCGGCCGATTGCCGTGCACGATGCCCACGTCGGCACCTGCGATTCCTCGCCCGTGCACCCGCGCGAAGTGTTCGGGCCAGCGTTGTCGTTGTCGGCGACTTCTATCGTCGTAGCGCACAACCACCCTAGCGGCGATCCAACGCCGAGTGCCGAAGACCGCGCTGTGACGGCAAGGCTCCGCGACGCCGGCGAGCTGCTCGGCGTGCGCGTGCTCGACCACCTGGTCATGGGTGACGGGCGGTACTATTCGTTCGCGGACGAGGCAATGCACACGTTGCCAGGGGGTGCGCCATGAGCGGCCCCCTGGACGGGCGAAAGCCCTTGCACCCCGCCGACGGTGCCGACGAGTTGATCCACGCCTACACGCGGGCCGAGGCCCTTGCCGATGGCGCGCTCCTGGACGTGACCGCTGCGGCGTCACCGTCCGGAATGCTCGGCGGGTTCACGGTGCATGTAGCGGTGACCGCTGGGCTCTGGGCTGCCATCGAGGCGATCCCGGCAAGCTTGGTCGGTGTCGCGGATGTGCGAGGGCGTTTACACGACGTGCTTTGGATGGCTCGAGTGGCCGCGCAGCAGCTAGTCGGGCGGTCAGCAGGCACCTATTCGGTAGTGCTGCCGTTGAAGGGTGCGCGGAAGCGCGTGCAAACGCTCCGCATCGAGATCGGCCCGGACGACTACGGTGCACCCTGCATCACGATCGGCTTCCCGGAGGACTTCTGACCATGGCAAAGGCCATTGGCTACCTCCGGGTATCGAGTGCGAAGCAGGCCAGGGATGGCAAGGATGGCTTCCCGCGTCAGCGGGAAGCGGTCCGGGCCTACTGCACCAGCAAGCGAATCGAACTCGTGGAAGAACACGCGGACGCCGGCGTGTCGGGCACGATGCCGCTGGAGGGGCGTGAAGGGCTCTCCACGGCGCTCGCGCGCTGCACGGAGTTGGGCGCCGAAGTCCTCGTTGTCGAGAAGGCTGATCGTCTGGGGCGCGACCTGATCGTGTCCGAGATGGCGGTGCGAGCCTTCGCCGAAGCGGGCGTGTCGATCGTGACGGCCGACACGGGACAAAGCCTCACCGATGCGGACAACGACCCCAGTCGCAAACTGATCCGCCAGGTGCTTAACGCGGTCGCTGAGTACGAACGCAGCGCGCTCGTGGCGAAGCTGAGGGCCGCACGCGAACGCAAACGTCGCAGCGGCGGGCACTCGGTGGGTTGCTACCGGTTCGGGGAGCATCCCGAACGACCTCACGAGATCGAGACGCTGGCCCTCGCACGAATGCTCCGGCGCAGAGTCCCGGACCGAAAGCGACGGCCCTTGGCGTTGGTCGCTGAGATGCTGAACCAGGAGAATCGTCTTTCGAGAACCGGCCGCCCGTGGACGAAGACGATGGTTCGCGACCTGCTGAATGCGTGACCATGAGGTGCGGGCTAGTCGCGCAATCCGGCGCATCCAGTGGCGTTGGCCGGTCTTCCCCCCAATTGATGCCTGTCGCTGAGCCGGTCACGCACGATCCAAGGATCCACTGAGGATGGCTCGAAGTGCAGGGGCGCATTCGTACCAAGACGGTTCCTTAGTCCCCGATCGTAGTTGGCACTCTAATCTGCAAAGTTGTGTTCTTCAACAAGTAATTTGCGTTACCAATTCGAGCTGACCGCGTTAAGCTGAAGGGATCGATCATCCCGTCGCCCTTCTCCGCGCCAATTCGGAGATGCCAGCCTCGATCGACGACTCAGGCAGACCGCTGCGATTGCTGAGCCACGCAACCGACCACCCCCTCTCACGGGCGGTAGGCCTGCCGAGAGCGAAGTGGACCATGCGCCAATTGCCGGCCCGCGCGGCCTCGATTGCGGCAGTCTCGTGACTGAGAATAGTCGCTTCGGCACGCGCCGAGACTTCACAGGCTCCGGACCGCTTCAAGAAGTGGTCGATCGACCATGAGGCTCGGCAACGAGTCAGCAAGTCGCGCCTACCGGCCAGAGCACGATTGAGGCGCACACGCAACACCGCGCCGATGTTGGAGGGGCCACCCAACAACACATCGAGGGCAATCATCAAGACCTGCGTCACGCTAAGAACCTGCGACACCTGCATCGCCAACCCAGCGCGGCGTTTTGGCACCATGTCGAAGACCCCAGCAGCGGCCAACAGGCCACCGATGGCCTTCTCCGGCGCTTGTGCTAAGAGGTTCTGCATGACTTGCGGGCCGGCCGCTATGCGGCGCAGTTCACCAGCTGCGGCCTCACGAGAGGTCTTGGCCTGGCCCTCGTGAACAGCCCTAAAGGCCGGCAAATCCGGCAGCAGCACGGCGAGAACCTGCCCGGCGGATTCCGCACCACGACTCCCAACAGACTCTGAGGATCGATACCCATGTCGAAACAACTCGACTTGGGACCCAGCCCGAGGTGGGGCTGAAGGCCCCTGCAAGGGAAGGGTCTCTCTGAGAGACTGCATGGGTGTGTCGCTCAATTCCCTACCCGCACTGTTGCTCAATTCCCGACCTCGCCGCGGCGCGACTCGGCCCCTGGCAGCAAGTTCGGCAAGACGGTGGGCGGCCTGATCCCCCATGGGACTGCCATGCGTCGCTCGGCGATCGGTCGTCAGCCTGACGCGTCGCAGATCAGCCCGACCACGCGTCAGCGCTTCGATGGTCACCAGCATGCGCTTGTCCAGCATCTGGCGCGCCGCGATGATCGTGCCTCGATGGACGCCCGCCAAAGAGGCTCGCTCCGCATCGGAGCGACATCCGTGCCGCTCACTTCTCCACCCAACCGCGTCGGAGTAGACCACCGCGGCGGCGAGCAGGACTTTGGGCGAGGGCCTTGGGCCCGGACCGCGTAGGAGCGCACGCGGCAGAGGATCCCATTGGCGACGAAGGTCGAGCCCTGGCGTCGCGACGAGGTGGCCATCCCGCTCAACGATCCACCCAGCCTCAAGAAGTTGCCTTCGCCAGGCACGACACGTCTTCGGATCGACGCCAAACTGCCGAGCAGTAGCCTTGATGTTGTTGGGGTGACCTCGTTCCCGGTCGACTACGAGGCCCAACAGCAGCGCAGCATTGCCAAGTCCTCGGGGCACCCAGAGGTGACGCTCGCCTCGTGCCGGCCGGGGTGGCAGCGCTGCCCTGGACTCCTTGGAGCCGACCGCGTCACTGGCAAGCACGACGCACCTCCTGCCCCTTGGGAAGGACGGTCTCGCCCATCGCAGTGCCGCCTGGGTCTCGCGGCTGACTGGTCCCGGTGCTACCTGGCGGACAGCATGCCGACGATCGCGAGACGCTCAGACGCTCCGCCTGGCCGCCGGGCCACGCGACTTTCCGGCCCCCGGTGGCGGGAGCCAAAAAAGTCGCCACCAGAATCCGCCACCAGGATGGTGGCGAACCGGCCGAAAACACCCTTTTCCGGGGACTCCCCCTGGAAACGAAAAACCCCTCGGAACTGCCCTTGTGAGGCCTTTCCGAAGGGTTTTGAGTGGCGAGGGCGACCGGGATCGAACCGGCAACCACCGGATCGACAGTCCGGTACTCTAACCAATTGAGCTACGCCCCCACGCCTTGAGGGGCGAGAGAATCTAGCGAGGGCCACGGACTTTGCAAGCACTTCTGCACCGAGAATCCCCACTCGGGATCCGGTCAAACCCTAGCCCCTCTCGACCGGGGGCGGCAGGCCAAAAAAATCGGCCGCCGGGCTCACACCCCGGCGGCCGAAGCCACTCTTCGCTCTCTCGTATCGAAACCTGCCGCCGCAGCGGGCAGGTCGTGAAACCCACCCGTCGCAGCGACCGTCTCGCTTGCTACTGTGGGTAGGACGTCCGGCCCGTCACGCAAGGGTTCGGTCCCAGCCGCGCCATGTCCCTGCCCCCCTCGCCTCGCCCAACTGCCCACCTGCGCCTCGGTTTCGCCGGTCCGACCGGTTCTTCCGAATCGCATCTCTCGGTCGACGGCATGACGCCAGAAGGGCCAAATCTGTCGCACTGGCCCGGCAACCGCACTCCACCGCAATGGAAAGCGGACCTGAGCACGGGCATCGCGCTGCGTTTTGCACGCGCGGCGCCAGAAGAGCAGGAGGCGTTCCTGGGCGATGTCGAGGTCGTGCTGAACGACCATTACGACACGGACGGGTTCGGGTCGTTGCTGGCGATCCTGCGGCCAGAACTGGCGTTTGCGCACGAAGAACTGCTGCTGGCGGCGGCGGCGACCGGGGACTTCGGCAGCTGGCACACCTGGCGCGGGTTCGCGATCGATCGCGTCGTCGCCAAGCTCGCCGCGGCCGAATCGCCGGTCCGCGGGGCGTTCCACGGCATCGAGGGCAGCCACGACCGAAGCCTGGCGCGCTACCGCTGGCTCATCGATCACGCCGAGGACGTCGTGCGCGGGCTCGGACAGTTCGCCTCGCTCTATGGGCCCGAGATGGCGCAGGTGCAGCAGGAACTCGACGCGGGACAACGTGGGGCGCTGCAACGGCGACGCTTCGCAGAACTCGATTTCGCAGTCGTGACCAGCGATGGGCCACGGCACCGCATGACCCTCAACACGCTGGCCGGCGCGTATCGGGTGCTGCACGTGCAGAACGACCGCGACGGCACGAGGTATCGCTACCACGACCGCACGGAGACGTGGTTTGAGCTCGTCACGTTCCACCCGCTGCCACGGCGCGACCTTCGCCCGCTGGCCGCGATGCTCGACAAACTCGAGCCCGCGCGCGACGGCACCGCGTGGTGCGCGGACGCCCCGACCGAGCCAATTCCCGAACTGTGGTTTGGCGTGCCCGGGCGCCAGGAATACGGGCAGGTCACGCGCGTGCTCCACCCGAGCAAGTTGCCGATCGAACGCGTCGTGCTGACGTTTGCCGAGTTCTTCGCCGGCAGGCCGCAGGCATGAAACCGCGCGGCGCCAGCCCCACCGCTCGCGCGCTGCTGGCGCTCGTCGGTGTGCTGGGGCTCGGCGCGGCCTGGAACGGCGATGGCGCGTTCTTCCGGCCCGAACTGCATCTCGACCTGCTCGGCGCGCAGAGTGTGGTCGGCCTGTGCGCACTGGGCCAATGCCTTGTGATCCTGAGCGGCGGCATCGACCTCTCAGTCGGCGCCGTCGTGGCACTGGCCGGCATGACGTTCGCGGGTTTGCAGCTCGAAGCGAACTGGCCCTGGCCACTGGCGGTGCTCGCTGCGTTGCTCGTGGGTAGCGCCGTCGGCACGGCCAACGGCCTGCTCGTCGCGCGCGCGCGCGTGCAGCCGTTTCTCGCCACGCTCGTGCTAATGGTGATTGCGCGAGGCCTCGCACGCTGGGTTCCAGAACTCGCCGGGCGGCCGGCAAGTTCGAAGTTCCTGCCAGCGGGCAGCCAAGGGCCAGCCTTCTGGAGTTGGCTCGATGGCCACCTCGTCGGCGTGCCCACGTCTGGCGTCGTGTTCGCCATGCTCGCCCTGGTCGGCAGCTTGCTGCTGCATCGCACGGTGTTTGGCCGCCATCTGCTCGCCGTCGGCGATAGCCCCGAAGCAGCGCGGTTGTCGGGCATCGCCGTGCGCAAGGTCACCGTGCTCGCCTATCTCGCCAGTGGCGCACTCGCGGCGCTGGCAGGCATCTGCCAGGTCGCGCGCGACGTGCAGGGCAATCCCGCAGCCGGTGAGATGCTCGAACTGAACACCATCGCGGCGGTCGTCGTCGGCGGTACCAGCCTGCGCGGCGGCCGCGGCGGCCTGCTGCTCGCGGTGATCGGCGTGCTCGTGATCGGCTACCTCGAGAAGGTCCTGGCCATCAACGGCGTGCCATCCCACTGGCGACTCTGCGTGCAAGGAGTCATCATCCTCGCTGCCGTGCTGCTGCAGGAACGTCGACCATGAACCAACGACTGCTCGCCATCGCCCTCCCCCTTCTCGCGTGCCTATCGTCGTGCGGCGGCAAGGGCCACACCCTGCTGCAGAACGCCGACGGCAAGATCCGCGTGATCCACATCGCCGATGCGAAATGGAAGCAGGAGAACGCGCGCACCGAGATGGAGTCGATTCTCGAGCGCTTCCCGCAGATCGATCTCGTCTATGCGCACAACGATCCGATGGCGTTCGGCGCCGCGATGGCGTGCAAACAGAAGGGGCGCACCGGCATTCGTTTCGTCGGCGTTGACGGCCTCGCCAGCGAAGGCCGCAAGTACGTCGCAGATGGCGCGATTGACGCGACGTTTGAGTATCCGACGGGCGCCGAGACCGCCATCGATCTCGCCCTGCTGGCGTGCAGTGGTGTCGAGGTGCCAAAACGCGTCGTGCTCGGCACACGCACCTACACCAAGGCCAACCTGGCGGCGGGTGGCGAAGCCGCGCCATCGCCTGGGGAGTTCGTGGTTGCGAATCTGCACCACCAGCACGGTGATGTGCTGACCACCAAACCGACCACCGACGTGGTGTTCCGCATCGGCATGGCGCAGTGCACGGACGGCGAGCCGTGGCGCGTCGCGATGCGCGAACAGCTGATCGCGGCGGCCAAACGTTATCCGCAGGTGCAGTTTGACTATCGCGCCGCCGACGATGACACCGAGAAGCAGCGCGGCATCGTGCGCGACTTCATCACCCAGAACTACAACGCCATCCTTGTATCGCCCAAGGAGTCGCTGGCCTTGGTCGCCGTCGCCAAGGAAGCGCTGGGGAAGGGCATCAAGCTCATCGTGCTCGATCGCGAACTCGGCAGCGACGACTACACCGCGTTCGTCGGCGGCGACAACCTCGCCATCGGCAAGGCTGCGGGCACCGCAATCGGCCAATTGCTGCCCAACGGCGGCACGATCGTCGAGTTGCAGGGCCTCATGACGTCGAGTCCGGCGCAGGAACGCCACAACGGTTTCGTCGAAGCCCTCGGATTGAAGAAGCCCTGAACGCCGCACCGCGCGAATCGGGGCTCGGCTACATGGCGCAATCGGCGCTGTGGTTTGCCGTGATGAGCCTGCTCGTGAAGATCGCGAGCCGCACGATGCCGACGATGCAGATCGTGTTCGGCCGCGGTTGCTTCACGCTCGCGCTGAGCGCACTCGTGCTGTGTCGAGTCCGCATCAACCCATTCGCTTCAGCGCGCCGCCGGCTACTGCTCACGCGCGGACTCGTCGGCTCGTGCGCCCTCGTGTGTTTCTACGCCGCCGTGGTGCACCTGCCGCTCGCCGAGGCGACGGTGATCCACCAGACCGCCCCGCTGTTTACCGCCGTGTTTGCGGCGATCTGGCTGCACGAAAAGCTCGAAGCGCGGGTGCTGCTCGGGATCGTACTCTGCCTCGGCGGCGTGATGATGATCGCACGGCCCGAGTGGCTGTTTGGGGAACACCCGGCACTGCCCGCGTTTCCGTGGCAATTCGCGTTTGTTGCCCTGCTCGGCTCGCTCCTCTCCGCCGTCGCCTACGTGACCGTGCGCCGCCTCGGCAGAACCGAGAACCCACTCGTCGTCGTGTTCTACTTCCCGCTGGTCACCGTGCCCATGACCGCGGCGTTCGCGATCCCGCAGTGGATCTGGCCCGACTGGCAGGGCTGGCTGCTGCTGCTCGGCATCGGCCTCTCGACGCAGATCGCGCAGGTCGCCCTCACGAAGGGGCTCGCGCGCGAACCTGCTGGCCGCGCGACCACGGTCGGCTACCTGCAGGTCGCGTTCGCGACCCTGTTTGGCGCGGTCATGTTTGGTGCCTGGCCCGACGCCTGGAGCATCGGGGGCATGGTCCTGATCCTTGGCAGCCTGGTCGGGAGCACCGGCATCTGGCGGCGCAAGGCCCACTGAACGCACGGGGCCAGCGCCTGTTCTCGCACGCTCCCTGGCCCTATCGTGCGCCCCATGATCGCCGTATCCCTTCGCACCAACCTCCTCGCGCTTCTCCTCTGCGCAACCGCGTTCGCCCAATCCGGCCCACAGACCAAGACCGTGCACTACGAACTCGATGGCACGAAGTTCGAGAGCGTCATCATCCACCAAGGCACCCCGGACAAGCCAAAGCCCGGCATCCTCATGGTGCCAAACTGGATGGGCCCGACCGCCGCGTCGCTCGAGAAGGCGAAGCGAGTCGCGGGCACCGACTACCTCGTCATGATGGTCGACATGTATGGCATCGACGTGCGCCCGACGAACGGCGGCGAAGCCGGTGCGGCCGCGACGAAGATCCGCAACGATCGCACGATGATGCGTGCGCGCGCCGCGAAGGCTCTCGAAGTGTTCCTCAGCGAAGGCAAGGCGCTCGGCCTCGACACCACGAAGGTCGCCGCGTGCGGATTCTGCTTTGGCGGCGGCACGGTGCTCGAACTCGGCCGTTCGGGCGCCAAGCTCGACGCGATCATCTCCTTCCACGGCGACCTGCTGTCGCCGACACTCGAGAAGGATGCCGGCAAGACCACGGCGAAAGTGCTCGTCTGCCACGGTGCCGATGACCCCTATGTGGCACAGAAAGACGTGCAGCAGTTCGTCGACGTGATGCGCGCGACCAAGGTTGATTGGCAGCTCTTGCAGTTCAGCGGCACCGTGCACAGCTTCACGGATCCAACCAGCGACAGTGATGGCGCGCGCTACAACGAACGCAGCGCGAAGCGCGCCTTTGCCGCCATGCACGAGCTGCTGCGCGCGGTCTGGAGCAAGTGACGACTCGTCGCTCTCGGAAATCACTCCCCATGCACCGCCGCCTCGCCATCCTGGCCACCGTTTTCGCCGTCGGTTGCGCGGCTCCACCCGGCCCTGTGGAAATGCCACCGAAGGCCGGGAATCCGGTGTTTCCAGGCTGGTATGCCGATCCCGAGGTTGCCGTGTTCGGCGACCACTACTGGGTCTATCCGACCTACTCGGCGCCGTACAACCAGCAGGTGTTCTTCGACGCGTTCTCGTCCCCCGACCTCGTGCACTGGCAGAAGCACGAACGTGTACTCGATCGGGATGCAATCGCCTGGGCTCGCCGCGCCATGTGGGCGCCTGCGGTCGTCGAGAAGGATGGCAAGTGGTACTTCTTCTTCGGGGCGAACGACATCCAGAGTGACGCGCAGACCGGCGGTATCGGCGTCGCCGTTGCCGACCACCCCGCTGGCCCGTTTCGCGACCACCTCGGCAAACCGCTCGTCGATGCATTCCACAACGGCGCACAGCCGATCGACCAGTTCGTCTTTCGCGACCAGAACGATCAGTACTACCTGATCTATGGTGGCTGGGGTCACTGCAACATCGCACAGCTCGCCTACGACTTCCGCAGCCTGCTGCCCTTCGACGACGGCAAGTTGTTCCACGAGATCACGCCGCAGGGTTACGTCGAAGGCCCGGTGATGTTCGTGCGCAACGGCCGCTACTACTTCATGTGGTCCGAAGGTGGCTGGACCGGACCGGACTATTCGGTTGCGTATGCGATTGCCGACTCGCCACACGGCCCGTTCCAACGCATCGGCAAGATCCTGCAACAGGACCCCAAGGTTGCCACGGGCGCTGGACACCACTCGGTACTCCAGGTGCCCGGCACGGACGAATGGTACATCGTCTACCACCGGCGGCCGCTGGGAGAGACCGATGGCAACCATCGTGTGACGTGCATCGACCGCATGAGTTTTGACGCCAATGGCCACATCCTGCCCGTGCAGATCACGTTCGAAGGCGTCGAGGCGCGCCCCCTGGGCCGGCAATAGCCGGTCAGCCTCGGCCGCGGCAACGGGAAACGGCCGGCATCGGCTACCCTTGGGCCCGTGAAACCCATCCACCGCTTCACAGCCCTCCTGCTCCTGGTCGCGGTCGGCCTTTGGTATTTCCTGGCCCAACGTGATCCAGGCCTGCCGCCCCTGTCCCCCACCCCGCCGAATGCCGCGAATGGCGCGGTCGAATCGGCGGATCCGCCGCGGTCGGTGGACAAAGGAGCCGGCCCTGGCACCACAGCGCAGGTCGAACGCAGCGACGCCTTGCCACCGCCGGCCGACCAGCCCAAAGCCCTCACCGTGACCGGCGTAGTAATCGGCGATCGCCGCGCGCCGGACCTTTCGGCGATGCGCGTGGTGGCCTTCCGCGGCGAGGCCACGGACGAGAACGGCGCCCTCATGAGCGGCATGGGTGGCGCGCGCAGCATGACGCAGAGCCCAGCCTTCCTGACGACGGGCACACCCATCG